>CACZRR010000027.1 GCA_902783595.1 uncultured Bacteroidota bacterium | reverse complement strand
GGAATAGTAGAGTTGGTAGTGCTGCTGCCAGTAGTTGTCGGTCTCGTTGTCATAGAACGTGATGTTGCCGAAGGCGTCCTTGATTCTACCACGTTTGTGGTAGGTGGGGCCGTACTGTTCAATCTCCTTCAGCGTGGCGCCATCGTAGGTGATGCCGCTTACTTGTTTGCCGATGATGGCGATGGCTTTCAGCATGGAGCGTTTGCCGTACCATCCGGCATTGAGGAAGAGGCTCTGTTGGTCGGTCTGTCCGCCGCGCAGGAAGCCGTCGGAGGTGAGGCCGTTGTACGCGGCGTCGAAGGAGAAACCGTGCTTGGTAAGGCCGCTACCTGCGATGAAGCCGTACTGGCGTGTGTTCCACGAGCCCCACATGAGGTCGGCCGTCGCGTAGGGCATGGTGGCGGCGTTGAGGGTCTGCATATTGAGTGCGCCGCCCATAGCTGCCGAGCCGCCGTTGCTGGCCCCCACGCCGCGTTGCAGCTGCACGCTCTGTGCCATACCGCCGAGGTTGGGGATATTGTACCAATAGACGCTTTGGCTCTCGGCATCGTTGAGGGGGATGCCGTTGATATTAACATTGATACGCGTAGCGTCCACGCCACGTATGCGCATGCTGGTGACACCCACGGTGCCGTTCTCTGCCGAGGTGACCACCGAGGGTTCCAGCTCCATCATATAGGGCAGGGAGAAGTTGATCTTATTCTCCTCCAGCGTCTTGCGGTCGATGGTGGTGGTGGTCAGCGGCGTCTTGTTGTCGGCGCGTGACGCCGAGATAATCACGTCGTCCAGGCGGCGTACCGTGTCCTGTGCAGCGGCCTCCGAGAAGAGAGAAAAGTGGAAAGTGGAGAGAGCCAAAACACAGCAGGCTATCATCTGCTGGCGGCTGGAGCGGGTGGCCTTAAAAAAGCGATAGCGGCCACAAGAAATAATGTGTTTAACCATAGTCAATTCCTTACGCGGGCATTATCCCGATCAAGTTTGGAGGGTATGTTCTCAGCTTCTTTGCGCTCAGAGTGAGCCACATAAGAGCACCCCTATTGTCTCTTTCGACGGTGCAAAGATACGACTATTTTTTGTTTTGGAGAAAAAAGATGGCGTGCAAGGGGATTTCATGGCCGAGATCGGTCATGAATAGGGGGGATTGGAGAGGGAGTGATGGGGAGGATTAATGACCGAAGTCGGCCATGAATTTGATGCGCATCAGGCGTATCTCCTCCTCGGTGTAGTCGGGGTCGTCCTGGAACTCCTCGAAAGCCTCTGCCAGCGCTTGGTCGGGGTCTGCCGTCTCGCTCTCGCGCCAGTAGTCCATCAGCACCTCCTGGTGATCTTCCTCGATCACCTCATCGATATAGTAGTCGATGTTGAGCTTGGTGCCGCTGGAGATGATATGCTCCATCTCTGTGAGCAGTTCATCCATAGATATGCCCTTGCCCGAGGCAATGTCGTCGAGGCTCTTGCGGCCGTCGATGGCGCGGATGATGTAGACCTTGAGGGCCGATTTGCCGACGGCGGAGCGCACCACGATATCCTGGGGCCGCTCGATGTCGTTGTCGTCGACATACTGGCGTATGAGATCGATGAATGGGCCGCCGTATTTTTGTGCTTTGGCGATGCCGACGCCCACACAGTGGCTCAGTTCCTCGACGGTGCAGGGGTACTGGAGCGTCATATCCTTGAGCGATGTCTCGTCGAAGATGACGTATGCCGGCAGTTTCTCGCGTGTTGCTATGCTCTTGCGGAGGCTCTTGAGCTGCACATAGAGTGCCTCGTCGCCTGCCGCTGCGCCGCTGGCGGCCACTGCCACCATCTCCTCGTCATCCTCGGTGTTCTCGCCCGAGTAGTCGTGGTCGCAGGTGACGGAGATGGCGTAGGGCTTCTTGAGGAACTTGTGTCCTGCGGGGGTGAGTTTCAGCACTCCATACTGTTCCACCTCCTTCTGCAGGAGTCCGTCGAAGAGCGCCTGGCGAATGACCGCCTTCCAGAAGAGGTCGTTCTGCTCTGTGCCGCTGCCGAACTGCTCGAGATCATCGAGATGGTAGGTTTTGGTATTGGTGTTCTTGCGGCCCATCATCACGTCGACGATCTCCTTGGCCTTGAAAGCCTGCTTCATAGCTAGTATCGTCTCGAGGACCATGCACATCTCCTCCTTGGCTTCCACTTGAGGTTTGGGATGCAGGCAGTTGTCGCAGTTGCCGCAGTAGGGCTCGTTGTAGTCCTCGCCGAAGTACTTCAGAATATTGAGTCGGCGGCATGCCGAGCTCTCGGCGTACGATACCATCTCCTGCACCAGCTGGCGCGACATCTCCTGCTCGGAGGCATTCTTGTCGGTGAAGAACTTGTAGAGCTTTTCGACATCCTGCTCACTGTAGAAGGCTATGCAGCGCCCCTCGCCGCCGTCGCGGCCGGCGCGTCCCGTCTCCTGATAGTAGCCCTCGATGCTCTTGGGGATATCGTAGTGTATGACGAAGCGCACGTCGGGCTTGTCGATACCCATGCCGAAGGCGATGGTAGCCACGATGACATCCACCTCCTCCATGAGGAACTTATCCTGGTTCTCGGCTCGCACCTTGTTGTCGAGGCCGGCGTGGTAGGGCAGAGCCTTGATGCCGTTGATGACCAGCAGTTCCGCCAGTTCCTCCACCCGCTTGCGCGTGAGACAATAGATGATGCCGCTCTTGCCGGGGTTGTCCTTGATGTAGCGCACAATCTCCTTGTGCAGCAGCATCGCGTCGGCGGGTTTGGGGCGCACCTCGTAGTAGAGGTTGGGGCGGTTGAACGACGAGATGAACGTCTTAGCCTTCTCCATACCCAGGTTCTTGATGATGTCCTGCTGCACCTTGGGGGTAGCCGATGCTGTGAGTGTGAGGATAGGCACAGAGGGGTCGATGGCCTTGATAGCGTCGCGCAGACGGCGGTACTCTGGGCGGAAATCGTGTCCCCACTCGGAGATACAGTGAGCCTCGTCGATGGCGAAGAAAGATATTTTTATCTGCCTTAGGAACTCCACTGTGTCGTCCTTCGACAGAGTCTCAGGGGCCACATATAGCAGCTTGGTGCCGCCGCCCATCAGGTCGTCCTTCACCTCCTGCACCTGTGCGCGGTTCAGCGACGAGTTGAGGAAATGCGCCACCGCCTGGCTACCGGAAGTGTAGCGCACGGCGTCGACCTGGTTTTTCATCAGGGCTATGAGAGGAGATACCACGATGGCGATGCCGTCGAGTATCATAGCCGGCAACTGGTAGCAAAGGCTCTTGCCGCCGCCAGTGGGCATGATGACGAAGGTGTCGTGTCCGTCGAGGAGGCTGCGAATGATAGCCTCTTGGTCGCCCTTGAACTGGTCAAAACCAAATATTTCTTTTAAATATGCGTGTAAATCCTTCATCGTTTACAATATTTCGCAGCATGTGGCGTTATGGTTTTACAAAGATACTCAAAAAAAAACAAAACGGACAAAATATTTTTACCGTGAAAAGCAGAGAGGAACTGAAACGCATTGCCATTCAGGTCATTGAGGACGAAAAAAAAGCCATCGAAGGGATGATTGAGCGCCTTGGGGAGAGCTTTGGCGAAGCTGTGGAGACCCTTTTTTCGGCCCCGGGTCGTGTGGTGGTGACCGGTATCGGCAAGAGTGCCAACATAGCCACCAAGATTGTCTCCACCCTTAACTCGACGGGTACGCCGGCCCTTTTCCTTCATGCCGCCGACGCCATCCATGGCGACCTTGGCATGGTGCGTCCCGGCGATGTGGTGATCTGCATCTCCAAGAGTGGCAACACCCCCGAGATCAAGGTGCTGGTGCCCCTCATCAAGAACTTCGGGAACCGTCTCATTGCCATCGTCGGCAACACTGACTCGTTCCTTGCCCACGAGGCCGACATCGTGCTTGACACCACCGTTGCCCACGAGGCGTGTCCCAACAATCTGGCGCCTACCAGCAGCACCACGGCGCAGCTCGTCATGGGCGATGCTTTGGCAGTGGCCCTCATCGAGTGCCGCAACTTCACCGCCAGCGACTTTGCGCGTTTCCATCCGGGAGGGGCGTTGGGCAAGCAGCTCTACCTGCGTGTCAGCGACCTCTACATCCAGAACGAGCGTCCGGAGGTACATCCTGACACTCCCATTTCCGACACGATATTGGAGATGACCTCCAAGCGCCTGGGGTGTGCTGTCGTCACTGCTGGCGACAAGATCGCGGGCATCATCACCGACGGCGACCTGCGGCGCATGATGCAGACGAGCCACAGTCCCAAGGTTGCCGCCGACATCATGCACCCGAGCCCCCGCACCATCGTCGACAGCGAGCATGCTGTGGCGGCGCTGCAGATGATGCGGCAGAACAGCATCACGCAACTCATCGTCACTGACGGCGAGGGGCGGTACCTGGGTATTGTGCATATCCACGATATATTGAGAGAGGGGATTATTTAGAGGGGGGGACTAGGGAATCCTAGGGGATCCTAGGGAATCCTAGGGAATCCTAGGCAGGCCTAGGGAATCCTAGGCAATCCTAGGGGATCCTAGGCAGGCCTAGGGAATCCTAGGGGGAGTGATAAAACAATTTAAGAGCTTAAAACAAAATATACAAGGCAGTGATTCTGTATACAGACAATGTTGTCAAGAAATATCGGTCGAGGACGGTGGTCAAAGGGGCTTCTGTTTCTGTGAGCCAGGGAGAGATTGTGGGTTTGCTGGGTCCCAACGGAGCGGGCAAGACCACCACCTTCTACATGGTGGTGGGCATCATCAAGCCTTTCAGCGGCAAGGTGTTTCTGGAGCCCGAGGGAGACGAGACCATAACGGCGTCGGCAGACGGGCATGCTGTGCTGATGAAAAACGGGGAGCAGCGTTGCGTCCTTCCGGAGGGCATACGTCCCGACACGCCGATGCCTATCGAGCTCACGCGTCACCCCATGTACCGGCGTGCGCAGATGGGCGTAGGATATTTGGCGCAGGAGGCGTCGGTGTTCCGTCAGATGACCGTAGCCGACAACATCATGTCCATTCTTGAGTTCCGACACGACCTTGACAAGGTGCAGCGTGAGGAGAAGCTGGAATCGTTGCTTGACGAGTTTCACCTGCAGCACATACGGCAGAGCAAGGGTATCCAGCTGAGCGGTGGCGAGCGGCGGCGCACGGAGATAGCGCGGGCCTTGGCCAACGACCCCATGTTCCTGCTTTTGGACGAGCCTTTTGCCGGTGTCGACCCTATCGCCGTGCAGGACATCCAGGATATCGTGTTGAAATTGAAGGAGCGCAACATCGGGGTGCTCATCACCGACCACAACGTGCGCGAGACGTTGCACATCACCAACCGAGCCTACCTGTTGTACGAGGGGTCGGTGTTGCAGAAAGGTACGCCGGAGCAGCTGGCCTCCGACCCTGACGTGCGGGAGAAATATCTTGGGCGAGACTTCGTGCTCAAGGAGCGCGCCCGGGTGTGAGAAGCCTTGAGAGAAAGGGAGAATTTAACATTTTTAAGAAGTGGATTTTTTATTAATCCACTTTTTTGTGTACATTTGCACTGCATCCCTAAGACAGGGATATTATATAAATATATAGAAGACAATTCATTAACAAAAAACCAACAAACAACAAAACACAATGAAAAAAGTATTATTGACTCTCGCGATGGCGCTGCTGCTTCCCGTAGCGCTGCGCGCACAGCTCACGGAAGACTTCAACAATGGTATTCCGTCCACTTGGACCACCATCGACAACGATGGAGATGGCTATGGCTGGGAAGAATATACCCTTTCTCAGGATGGCAATAAGGGTGTCGTATCTTACTCGTACATAAACTATACCGGCGCGGTTGAACCCGACAACTGGCTGGTCACTCCTGCCGTGGCCATTGGTACCGGTTACACCCTGTCGTACAAGGTCATGTCGGCCAATCCCGAGTATCCGGATGAGCAATATGCCGTGTATGTTGCCACCAGCAACACCGTGAATGCCTTCCTCGCCACCCCTGCTGTACACGAGGAGATCCTTTCTGAAAATGCTGGTGTTCTCAAGACCGTCACCATCGACCTTGCCGACTATGCCAACCAGACTGTCTACATTGCCTTCCGCCACTACAATTGCACTGACCAGTACTTCATGGCCATTGACGACGTCCGCGTGGGAGGAGCCCAGGCTCCCGAGGTCACCGTGGTTGGCCCTGCCGCTGCCCAAGTGAACACTCCTGTGACCTTCACTGCCAACACCAATGCCAGCACCATTGCCTGGTATATCGGCAGCGAGCTGCAGAGCGCTACTTCCGCCACCTTCACCCACACCTTCACCGCTTTGGGCGACTACCAGGTTATTGCCAAAGCCACCAATGCTATTGGCGACACCTACGACACCCTTGATGTGAATGTCTACACCTGCGAAGACATCACCATTCCCTACGAGCCCAACTTTGCCGGTGGTCTCGGTTGCTGGGACACCCTCAGCTACGACGCTCAGTATGGTGTGATGTGGCAGCCCTGCAGTGAAGCTGGAATTGACGGTCAGGTCTACTCTATGTCCGGCACCATTAACAACCAACGGTACTACGACCTTGGCACCGACAGCTGGTTGGTCAGCCCTGAGATTGCCAAGCCTGCTACCGGCAGCTATGAGATTGCCTATACTCCCTTCGCTTTTGCCGCTGCCTACGGCTACTATGGTGAGCACTACGGAGTCTACATCATCCAGAATGGCGACAGCACCCTGCTCTATGAGGAGACCCTGACCGCTGCCGACTCTGTGCTGGATGCCAGTGCCGAGCGCTATGTCTACATTCCCTCTACCGTCACCGGCAGCTTCAAGGTTGCCTTCCGCCACTTCAACAGCGAGAATGGCTATGCGCTCATCCTCGACGGCATCAAGCTGCGCACCCAGACCGCTGCTGCTCCTACGGTTGCTGTGAGCGGTCCTGAGCATGCCCGTCAGAACGCCGAGGTGACCTTCACCAGCACCATCCGCAACGCCACCAGCATTGTCTGGAAGGTTGACAACGCCGTTGTTGCCGGTGCCACTGGCAACACCCTTGCCTACACCTTTACCACCACCGATGATCACACTGTGGAAGTGGTTGCCACCAATGCCACCGGCAGCGACAGCGCCAGCACCACCATCAACATCTACTCCTGCGAGGGTATCAGCGTTGACGATTACAATCCCGACTTCACCTTCGACGGCTTTGGCTGCTGGGATACCGCCAGCTACCTCACCCCTGGCTACGGTTGGTACATCTCCAACGACGGCGCTCTGGCCTCCATGTCCGGCGAACTTGTGAACTATATGGGTATGCAGTTTGTGATGCCCGTTGACGTTGACAACTGGGTCATCAGCCCCGCCATGACCATGCCTGCTAACGGCAACTACCAGGTGAGCTATTTTGTGCAGCCCGCCGCCCCCGGTGCCTATGCCGGCGACCACTATGGTGTGTACCTGATCCAGGGCAGCGACAGCACTCTGCTCTTCGAGGAAAGCCTGGACAACGTTGCCGAGGCCGAGTACCGCAACGTTGCCATCCCCGCCACCACCGGTGACTTCAAGATTGCCTTCCGCCACTTCGACAGCGAGAACGGCTATGCCATAATCATTGACGGCATCAGCTTCGGCTCGCTCGAGGCTCCTGAGACTGTGACCGTCAGCGGTCCCGAGAACGTGGAGAACGGTCAGGAGGCCACCTTCACCGCCAGCTGCAGCGCTGCCCAGAGCTTCGCTTGGAGCGTCGACGGTGCCGCCGTGGAGGGTGCCACCAGCAACACCATGACCTACACCTTCACCGAGGATGGTAACCACAATGTGACCGTGACTGCCAGCAACGCTGCCGGCAGCGCCGATGCCACCATGACCGTCAACGTGTACAGCTGCGACGGCGTTTCCACCTTCCCCTATTCAGAGAGCTTCGAGAACGGCCTTGGCTGCTGGAGTTTTGTGAGCAACAACGAGGAAAACGTCGAGCTCTGCGGTGTCATGGAGAGCAATGACGATATCGACGCTGAGGAGGGCAACAAGTTCTTCAGATTCTCTTCCGTCAGAAGATCTGATGACTACAACCAGTTCCTCATCACTCCCGAGCTGAGCCTCACCGAGGGTACCAACTACCACATGACCTTCTGGTATGCAGGTTACGATGAAGAGTATCCTGAGAGCTTTGCCGTCCTTGCCTCCACCACTGGCAATAACCCTGACGACTTCACCATCGAGCTGGCCGCCGTCGAAGAGGCTCCCCTCGATTGGACCCGCATGGATGTGGCCATCCCCGCCGGCACCAAGTATATCGCCATCAACTACTACAGCGAGTATGCCTACTACCTCCATGTTGACGATGTGACCATCGAAGAGGGTGTCGGCATCAACGATGTTGACAATGTGAACATGCAGCTCTTCCCGAACCCTGCCAGCCGCCAGGTGACCATCAGCGCCAACGGCATTGAGGGTCGCGTGAACGCCGCCATCGTGGACCTGAACGGTCGCACCGTGATGGAGCAGAGCGCCAACGCCCAGAGCTTCACCTTCGACCTCAACGGCCTTGCCCGCGGCGCCTACTTTGTGCGTCTGACCGGTGAGAACATCAACGCCGTTCGCAAACTCGTTGTGGAATAACACACAACCAGTAGATTAACAACAAGAGGGTGTCCTTAGCGGGGCACCCTCTTCTAATCCGAAAAGGAGGATATGCATTGGATTATACTAATTGTAGCGGGGCTCTGTGAGGTGGGCTTTGCCTTCTGCCTTGGAAAAGCCAAAGGAGTGGAGGGCGTGGCCTACTGGGAATGGATGGGAGGCTTTGCCTTCTTCTATGTTGTCAGCGCCTTGCTTTTGGCCAAAGCCACGGAGGTGCTGCCCATCGGCACCGCCTACCCTGTGTGGACAGGCATCGGCGCCCTGGGGTCGGTGCTTGTAGGCATCTTCATCTTGCACGAACCAGCCACCTTCTGGCGCCTGTTCTTCATCACCACCCTGACGGCCTCGATCATCGGTCTGAAGATGGTGTCGGAAAACTGATTTAAGGGGGAGGAAGAAGAGGTGAGGAGATGGGAGAAACTGGGAGCGAACTGGGAGCGGACTGGGAGCGGACTGGGAGAGAGGTGGTTGGAGGGACTGAGAGTCAGGGGGTTGGTGTTTTAGAAGTTTTAGAGGGTTTAGAAAATTTAGAAGATTTAGAGGATTTAGAGGATTTAGAAGATTTAGAAAATATAGAGGTTTTAGGGGAGATTCATTATTTACTTTTGGGGTAGGACACAATAAAAAATAAAAAATAGCGTATACAAAGATTAAAAAACAGATAACAACAATGGAAAAGAAAGACCTCCTGAAAGAAACCGTCAAACACATTGACATCAAGAAGTACGACAGCACCGAGCTTATCGATGCCATGCGTCACATGAGCTTCACGAGCCGCGACACAGCACGTGCTGCAGACATACTGTGCCAGATGCTGGCCGAGAAGGACTGCACCAACATACTGACCATAGCCGGCTCGACCTCGGCAGCGGGCTGCATGCAGGTGTATGTGGACATGGTGCGCAACAAGATGATTGACGCCGTGGTGAGCACGGGAGCCTCGATCATTGATATGGACCTCTTCGAGGCCCTGGGCTACAAGCACTATATCGGCACCAAGGAGAACGTCATACCTGACACCAAGCTGCGTGAGCTATATATAGACCGCATCTATGACACCTTCATTGACGAGGAGGAGCTGCAGGCCTGCGACCAGGCCACCTGCGACGTTGCCGACCAGCTTGAGCCGCGACCCTACAGCAGCCGTGAGTTCCTCTACGAGGTGGGCAAATGGTTGGCCAACGGTCACGGTGTGAAGAAAGACAGCCTGATCCAGACATGCTATGAGTGCGGCGTGCCCATCTTCTGTCCCGCCTTCAGCGACAGCTCTGCCGGTTTCGGCATTGGCAAGCACCAGTGGCTGCGCAAGAAAGCCGGCAAGCCCTACGTCAGCATCGACAGCGTGTGCGACTTTCTGGAGCTCACCGAGATCAAGATGAACTGCCCGGAGAGCGGTCTGTTCATGGTAGGCGGCGGCACTCCGAAGAACTTCGCCCAGGACACCGTGGTCTGCGCCGAGATCCTCGGCAAAGAGGTGCCCATGCACAAATATGCCATCCAGATCACCGTTGCCGACGTGCGCGACGGTGCCTGCTCGAGCAGCACCCTGCTGGAGGCCGGCAGCTGGGGCAAGGTGAGCGAAGAGCTGCAGCAGATGGTGTATGCCGAAGGCACCACCGTCATTCCCGCCATCGTGAGCTACGCCTACCACAACGGCGCCTGGAAAGATCGCGAATACAAGAACTGGCAGAAACTGTTTCAGAAATAATTAAGAAAGCCTTATGAAAGTCCTACGACTCCTTGTCCTGATGGTCCTCGTGGTCTTTGTCGGCTGCGACAAAGACGAAGGCGTCAGTCCCAGTGGCAACTATGCTCCGAGCGAAGAGGCCCTTGTGGGCGAGTGGTACATAGACACCTGCAGTGTTGATTACTTCAGCGGAATGGAGGTGAACGAGGATGGCACGCTGACCTTTGTCGGCGACCCCCTGACCTACCAGTGGAGCTATGGCGACGGCATCATCAAGGCCGTGGCCACCTACCCCAAGCCTGAGAACAACGCCCCTGACAGCAACCAATACAAACGGCGCACCGTGCGTATGGCCATTGGGGGCTTTGAGCGCGTGAACGATGAGGAGACGGGACTCTCTGGCGTCTACATGATGCTGCAAGGCTACCTGACGGAGAGCCACCTCAGCACCATCGACTCGGCCTGTTCGTTCTATGCCCTCATGCACCGCGACCTGCGCGACGAAGACTTTCCCGAAGAGGAAGGTGGCGACGACGAAGGCGGTGACGATGACGAAGGTGGCGATGACGAAGGAGGAGACTTCTAAACGACCAACCCTATGCAACAACCACTCTTAATCTACAATACCCTCACACGGCAGAAAGAGCTGTTCCGTCCGCTGGTGGAAGGGCGTGTAGGCATGTATGTCTGCGGTCCCACCGTCTATGGCGACGGTCATCTGGGTCATGCGCGTCCCGCCATCACCTTCGACATCGTCTACCGCTACCTGCAGCATCTGGGCTATAAGGTGCGCTACGTGCGCAACATCACCGATGTGGGGCACCTGGAGCACGACGCCGACGAGGGAGAAGACAAGATTGCCAAGAAGGCGCGTCTGGAGCAGCTAGAGCCCATGGAGGTGGCGCAGCACTACACCAACCGCTACCATGCTGCCATGGAGAAGCTGGGCGTGCTGCCCCCCAGCATCGAGCCCCACGCCAGCGGGCACATCATGGAGCAGATAGCCCTCGTGCAGCAGATCCTTGACAAGGGGTACGCCTATGTCTCGAACGGCAGCGTCTACTTCGACGTGCGCAAATACCAGGAAGAGACCCACAAATACGGTCAGCTGAGCGGCCGCGTCATCGAAGAGATGCTAGCCACCACCCGCGAGCTCGACGGGCAGGATGAGAAGCGCTTTCCCGGTGACTTTGCCTTGTGGAAGAAAGCGTCGCCCGAGCACATCATGCGGTGGCCGTCGCCATGGAGTGACGGCTTCCCCGGCTGGCATGCCGAGTGCACCGCCATGGGAGCCAAATACCTTGGGTCGCCCTTCGACATCCACGGTGGCGGCATGGACCTCATCTTCCCGCACCACGAGAGCGAGATAGCGCAGTGCGTAGCCTCCACGGGTCACGCCCCCTGCCGCTACTGGATGCACAACAACATGATCACCATCAACGGGCAGAAGATGGGCAAGAGCTTGGGCAACTTCATCACCCTCGACGAGTTCTTTACCGGCAGCCACAAAGACAAAGACGGCAAAGAGATGCTCGCGCAGGCTTATTCGCCCATGACCATCCGCTTCTTCATCCTGCAGGCGCACTACCGCAGCACCGTAGACTTCAGCAACGAGGCCCTGCAGGCCTCCGAAAAGGGGTTTGCCAAGCTGATGGAAGCCTACAAGAAAGTGGAAAGTGGAAAGATAAAAGTGGAGAGTGCTGACGCGAACGCGGATGTTGCCACCTTGCGAAGCAGATGCTACGAGGCCATGAATGACGACTTCAACACGCCCATCGTCATCAGCCATCTCTTCGAAGCCGCCAAGATCATCAATGGTGCCGCCGACGGGCACCTGAAACTCAACCAGGGCGACCTCGACGAACTGAAGGGCGTCTTCGACACCTTCCTCTTCGACATCATGGGGATGAGGGACGAAGCCAGCAGCGACAACAGCGCCCTCGTCGACGGCCTGATGAAGATCATCCTCGATATCCGAGCCACCGCCAAAGCCAACAAAGACTGGGGCACCAGCGACAAGATCCGCGACGCCCTCAAGGAGGCTGGAGTCACCGTCAAGGATGGCAAAGATGGTGCCACCTATTCCTTCTGACGACATAGAGCCATGAAGAGACTGCTTCTGCTTGCCGCCCTCGGCATCCTCTTTGTCGCCTGCACCGACGACCCTGCTGCCGACCAGGTGGTGGGGTCGTACAGTTGTAACGTGGCGGCCTATACGCGCTACGCCAAGCACACACAGTACACCACGCCCCACGGCGAGCGGCGCGACACCATCGTCTACCGCGACACCTCGTACACCTATGGCAAAGGCAGCGTGAGCCTGAGCAAAATCGACGACAACAACGTCGCCATGGACCTCAAGTGCAGCTCGCTGTCGCTCGAGGAGCACTACGATCGGGTGCACCTCGAGGAGTACAGCTACCAGGCCGGCCTCACGACGTCCAAAGACACCGTGACCATACGGTCGAAGCGCTACAAGGCTACCCTTTCCGGCAATGCCACCTACGACCCCAAGTCCATCTCCCTCACGCTGCGCGTTGAGGGCTACCCCAACTCCTACGGGCGCTACAACCTCTCCTTCAACTCCCGCTAAAGAAAGATTTCCCAGGTTTCCATAATATGAGAAAAAGAGATTGGACGCATGTTTTCTGCGTAGTTTTCGTGCTGGCCCTTTTGGCGGCCTGCGACAAAGACAATGAAGAGCAGAGCTCCCATGGGAACTCTCCCAAGCGGCTGGCGTCAATTACAGACATCAGCTACACACAAAACCGAAACTACGACTACAACACGGGAGAGTACGTGTTGTCCTACACCTATGGCAGCAAAAGCACAATGGCCATGAGATGGTCGAGTGTTGGCCTACCCGTGAGCTTCGGTATAAATGGCATGGATCTGATTACAATAGAATACAGTGGGAATAAAATATCACGCATTGTCTTCAGCGACATTATTGGCAACGAAGGTATAACCGACGTTAACTGTACCTATACCGGTGACAACCTAACGGAAGTCTATATAACCCGCAACAATGGCTGGACAAAGAAGGAATTTTCGTATAACTCGGACGGAGAGTTAACAACATCAAGGATGGAAACAAACGAGGGTGATGTTGACGAAACAACCCTAGTATGGGAGAACGGAAACGTAAAAAGCGAGACGACAACCTATACCAGTTCTCGTTACTCTTACAGCAATACAAGAACAGTCGAATACCTCTACGACAACAAGACATCATACTATACAGGCATGGGATATTTTGCCTTGGTAATGAGTGGTGAAGGTTATTCCATGCTGTCACGCAACAATGTGCTGCGAGAGACAAGAGATGGAGGTACAACAATATATACCTATACCTACGACGGTGATTGGCCGATAACGGTAAGTTCAACCAAAAACGACAACTATTCCTTAGAAATAAAGACATCATACCTACGCTATACCGATGGCAGTGGGGCTCCCGCACCTCAAACTTATCGAATAGACGCCAAGAGCAACAAGTCTGGCAATTACCATTATTACGTAATGGGTAGCGGGTATTATGAGGCTGGTCGCCAAGTGGCGCTTCGAGCATCTACAAGCGTTGCCGATACGGCGTTTATGTGTTGGAGCGATGGCAACACCGACAACCCCCGCACATTCACTGTGACGGGTGATGCGGAGTATATTGCAGTATTTAATGCAGTAAGTAACAAATAACAATAGCGACAATACAGATAATGAAAAGAGCTGACTGGATACTTATTTTGTGCGTAGTCGTCGTGCTGACGCCGTTTTTTATTCCTGAGACGGGCTTCTTCGAGTGGTTCAAAAGCGCCACGGCGCAGCATGCCTACATAATGGCCTTCTTCAAGTTTGCCATCCTCGCCACACTGGGCGAGATGCTGGCGTTGCGCATCCGTGAAGGTGTCTACAACAAGAAAGGCTTCGGCGTGGTTCCCCGCATGATGGTGTGGGGCTTCCTGGGCATGTGCATCACGATGGCCATGGTGATTTTCAAGAGCGGCGTGCCGGTGTTCCTGTCGTCGCTGGGCATCAGCGACCTCGGCACCATCCAGGGTGTCTTTGCTGCTCCCGAACTGAGCTGGGGCAAGGTGGGAGTAGCCTTTGCCGTGAGTGTGCTGATGAACAGCATCTTTGCGCCGGTGATGATGACCTTCCACAAGTGCACCGACATCCATATCCTCGACAACGGCGGCACTGTACGCGGTCTGCTGCGCCCGATGAAGATGCGTGAGATTTTCAGCCAGAAAGTCAACTGGGACGTGCAGTGGAACTTCGTCATCAAGAAGACCATCCCCCTCTTCTGGTTCCCTGCCCACACCATCACCTTCATTCTGCCTCCGACCTTCCAGGTGCTCTTTGCCGCCCTGCTGGGCGTGGCGCTGGGCCTGATACTTGCCATCAAGAAATGAAGAAGCTCTTAATAGGTTTAGTGGGCTTAATGGGTT
>CACZRR010000026.1 GCA_902783595.1 uncultured Bacteroidota bacterium | reverse complement strand
GATGCCGCCGAAGACCACCATGTACATGATGACCGTCATGGTGGGCTGGATGAGGTACCACAGCGGTCCGAGGATGGTCTGCTTGAACTGCGTGGTGATATTGCGCTTCACGAAGAGGCTGCACAGGTCACGGTACTGCCACAGCTCTCTCATGTTGACCTTCAACAGCCCTTCTCGCGGCTGTATCACGGTGGTCCAGGAACTCTCTTTCTCGCTCATGCTGAATGTTTCTTACGTAGGATGATGTTGGTCAGGATGCCCCAGAAATACTTCCAGTCGGTGCGGAGAGGGGCTTTCATGTATGCCTCGAGGTATCGCCGCTCGCTCGCCTGAATCTCGTCGATGGTGCTGGGTGTGTTGCGCTCGTAGAAGAAGGGCGGTACCAGCCCTGGTTTGACGTGGCTGCGCAGCTCTTGCATCTCGGGGTTGTAGAGGCTGAAATAATGCTCGCTCAGCGGGCGCACGCCCACCAACTTGAGGTCGCCGCGTAGCAGATTCCACAGCATAGGCAGTTCGTCGAGCCACCATCGGCGCATGATCCTTCCCAGAGGCGTCACGCGGTAGTCGTCCTTGAATTTGCCGCCTTTCTGCAGGTGCTGGTAGTGGTAGAGGTAGGGCTGGATGTATTCCGAGTAGGTGTACATCGTGCGGAATTTGTGCACCACGATGTCCCGCCCTTCTTTTCCTTTGCGTTTCAGATGGATAATGGGCGATCCTAGGGGCTCGGGGTCGTTGATGGGCGCTTTCACCTTGCGTGCCACCACGAAGAAATGACCCATGCGGAACTGCTCGTCCAGCACCTCGAAGCCGGCGCGGTAGAGGCGTCCCATCACCTCCACGCGGTGGAAGGTGCGGTTCTTGCCGCCGGTTGCGGCGAAATAGAGGCGTCGTGTGAGGCCCAGCTTGGGGCACACCCTGTGCCAGAGGAAATGTGCCGCCACGACCAGCTGGCGTATGCCGAAGGGGTATGCCTCCATGATGAGGTGCCTTTTGAGTGTCGCCGTCATGGAGTGGCAGCACACGATGGTGCCCTTGTCGACGGTATCGTTGAGGGCATAGAGCACTTCGTTGAGGGCGGTGATGGTGTGGAGCGGTCGTTCGCAGAATACGATGTGAGGTTTCTTGCCGTCGAGGTGGTGGTGCACCGCCTCGGGGGTGGTGACGGTGAGGGGCAGCAGCGCCAAGGAGGTGTACTCGTCCTGGTGGCGTTTTGTCCACTGCAAGGTGTCGTGCAGATCAAGGGGCATGATGGCGGCCAGCACGCCGCGCACCTCGGCGTCGTCGATGTCGTCGATGCGCAATTTGGCGCCCAGATCCACCCCTTTCTCGGTGTAGGCGTCGGCGTTGCTGAATTCGTATTGTAGGCGGAAGAGTTGTTTCATACCGCTTGTCGTTCCTTTAGGATTCTATCTTTCTGAGCAGGTTGGGGTGTATGTAGGCCGTGGCCACCGCCACGACGCCTGGTATTGTCACCACCAGCCTTCTGTCTTTCTTGATGCGTTTGATGTGCCCCTCGGCACCCTTGAAGGGTCCTTCTATCACCACCACACGGTCGCCCAGGTGATACTCCGGTCGGTCGTCGCCCAGCAGCAACAATCCTTCGCGTCCTGCCGTCACCACGAAACGGAACACCTCCATCTCGCGGTCGGGTATCGCCGCCGGACGCGTCCCCTCGGGGTTGCGGTACACCCATGCTTTGGTATGGCTATCGGTGGCGAGGTGTACTACATCGGCTTCTGCGCACCGCACAAAAAGCAGCGACCTTATGATGTCTGTCGGGGCAAAGAACACCAATCCCTTTTCATGGCAGAGAGCTATCAGCTGCGTGATGCGGTTATAGTAGACTTTTATGGCGTACCAATGTTGTTCCATTAGGCAATATTTCCCCTCCTAACGCACGCGTGTGTGTAGGTCTTCGGAGGTTTGCCGGTAGGGGGTTTGCCGGCACAACGGGCGTTCCTATCGCAGGAATGTTGCCGCAACCCCCTGTTCTATAGTGCATAAAAAAGAGTATCTTTGCACTATGGGTTAGTGCAAAGATACTAATTTTTCATATATTAATAAAATATTTTTTACAATCCCAGCACGTCGGCACCTTGCTGGTAGACGATGTCGCGGGGGATGTTGGCGCCACGGATGGCGTCGAGGTCCTGCTGGAGGGCGTTGCCGATTTTGCCGTTCTTGTCGCTGTAGGCTTTGGCGGCGGCCATGTCGCCCTCGCCTTCCATGGCGATGATGAGAGCGGCCCAACCTTTGGCGGCCTCACGGGCTTTTTCGACGTCGATGACGTACTTGCCCTCGGCGTTGCGGCTGAAGGCGCCGTGCTCCTCAAAGTAGTTGTAGCACATCACGTTGGCCAAGCCGTGAGCCTCGGTGACGCCGAAGCGTACGGAGCGCAGGATACCGGCGATGAAGGTGATGTAGTTCTGGTTGACGGTGGTGTTGGTGATGAGGCCGCGGTTGATGAGTTGCTCGGTGAGGAAGAGGCCGCAGACGTCGGCTTTGGCTTCCTCCCATGCGCTATACTGAGCGCCGAGGGCCTGGCGGCAGGGGATGCCGCTATTCACGGTGTTCTTGATACCGAGGCCGTGTGCCACCTCGTGGTAGCAGGTGTTGCCGAAGAAGGCGTTGAAGGTCACGCTGTCCACCTGCTCGGGGCACACCATGAGGTTGGCGATAGGCACCATGATATTGTCGAATTTGGCTTGCATGGCGTTCTTGAGCTGCAGACGGCGCGAGCCTTTCTTGAGCTGCACGCGCTCGTCGTTGGGTAGGTTGATGGCGATGGTCTTGGAGCCCGCATTGCAGTCGCCGCCGTAGTATACCACGTCGTAGACATTGATGTCGCAGTCGGTGCCGGGGACCTCTTTCTTGTATTTGGGGTCGCAGGGGAGGAGTTTCTGCATCTCGGGCAGCAGGGCGGCGAACTTGCTGAGGTCGCTGCTCCACTTTTCGTCCTTGATGAGCACGAAGGCTTCGTGGCCGCATTTGAGGCCGTGGAGGGCATCGTCGTAGTTCTCGATGGGTCCTACGACGAAGTCGAGTTTGCTGTCTTTCATATCCATCCACACCATGTCGCTGTTGAAGTAGTCGTCGGTGCGGAAGGCCTCGCGGCGAGCCTCGAGGTATTTCTTAAGGCCTGCGTTGTCGGCCAGGGCGATGGCTTTCTCGAGCAGGGCGTCGACTTTGGCCAGGGGTTCGGAAAAGGCCTCGTGGTAGGGGAGCACATAGAGCTGACCCTTGTCGTTGCGGCGGATGACGCTGTACTGGTCGTTCTTGCGCGGATCTTTCAGGGCGTCGAACTCCTCGGCTGTCATGTCGACGGGGTAGAAGTTGCAACCCACGGGGCGCTCGCCGTAGCCGGCGATAAAGGGTTTCTCGCTGTCGAGGCGGTCCCAGGCGCCGTAGTGGATGTTGGCGAAGGCGCGGACGGCGGGGTCGCTGATGGTGTCGAGGGAGGCGCGGTTGGCGTTACCGAAATACTCATCCCAGTAGATGTCGTCCATCACTTTGCCAATCTCGATGAAGATCTTCACCAATTCTTTCTCGTTGGCCGAGAGGGTGTTTACGAGGTCGGAGGTGAGGGGGAAGACGGCATACTCGTCAACTTTCTGCTGAATTTCCGATTTTGTCTGCTCAGGTTCAGTTGCCTGTTTGCTTTTGCAGCCGACGGCGGCTAACATTGAAATAGCCATGCTGAAAATGATTAACTTTTTCATTATTAATGTGTTTTTGGTGGTTTATTCATTGTGTCAAAGGTGCAAATTTACATTTTTTTTGTCACGTGAAAAAAAAGTTGTACTTTTGCACCCGCTTTCAACATACGGAAAGGTGCTCGAGTGGTTGAAGAGGCCCGCCTGGAAAGCGAGTAAGCGTTAAAAGCGCTTCAGGGGTTCGAATCCCCTCCTTT
>CACZRR010000025.1 GCA_902783595.1 uncultured Bacteroidota bacterium | reverse complement strand
TCTCGAAATCTGCCAGAACGCTGAGCACCGCAACTGGACCGCTGAAGAGGTTGACAAGAACCTCCACACCATCATGAACAACATCTATGACATGTGCGTTGAGCACGGCAAGATGGCTGACGGTACCATCAACTACGTGAAGGGTGCCAACATTGCCGGCTTCATGCGCGTTGCCAAAGCTATGGTTGCTCAGGGTATCATCTAATTGATATTCTCATCGATAACGGAAAAGGTCCTCCGTCAGGAGGGCCTTTCCTATTTTAGGGAGGGTGTGGAGGTCGTAGATGTCTTAGGGGGTGCGGAGTCCGCAGGCTGTCTCGAACTCGCGGCGTAAGCCGCGCTGAAGGGTCACCTGCTGAGCTACGAACTCGCCGCGGTTGGCTTCCACTGGTTCCCAGCCGTCGGGTGTGAGGGCGAAATCCCATCCGATGTATGTCATGGAGGGCATTTCGAGAGCCATCGTGGTGGCAAGGTCTTGTAAAGTGTTCCAATGGGGTATTTTCTCGCCGCAGAAGGGAATATTGCTATCTGGGTGTGAGGCGTAGCGGATCCCTTGTTCGTCGTAACCATCGGTGATGATTGTCCCTGTGGATGTGTCGATGGATGCGAAGAGGCCGCCAGCTGCTCCGTTGTCGACGAAGCTGCCCTGTCGTCCGGTGCGGATGAAAGAGGTGAAGAGAGATACCTTGCCGTTGAGGAGAAAGGTATTCATGCGTATTGTGTTCACCGAAGAGGGATTCCATCGTGCCAGATAGGCGTCTTGCACGATACATTCTTCTGCGATCATGCCGGAACAATCGAGCAATGTTTTTTGCCACTGTGTGTCGTTTTCTGCAATCAGGTGCCTCACGCCACGTCCGCCGCAACTGTCGCCGGGTTTCACTACGAGGGCTCCTTGCTGCATGGCTGCTGTGCATGCTTCGTGCAGTGTGTCTGGGTCGCCATTGAGACGCCAGATGCGGCGGTGATAGTGTTTCTTCCAGTGCTGGTAGGTGAGCCATTTGTCAGCCACGATACGTTCACCCTTCCTGCTGTTGATGCGGCGGCATATTTTGTTGCGGAGAGCGTCGGTGAGGTATTCGCGGCGTTGGGCGTCGTTTTTGTCGGCGAAATTGTAGAGGTCGTATTCCTCGTAGAATGTGCCGTGCAGGAGCGCTTCGTGGCATTTGTCACGATTGCCGTTGGCGCGCTTGAGGTAGTGACCGTAGCGGAGGGGGAGAAGCAGGCGGTAGGCGAGGAGGTAGGGGGACATGGGGTGTATAGAATAAAGTTTAAAGGTTGAGGTTTAAAGTTTTGAGTTTTACATTTGAGGGTTAAGGGGTCATTATATCGCATAACGTTTTAGGGTGTAAATTATTGCGGTGTTGAGCAATAAGGATTGATATGCTGCGTTATAGAAATATGAAGCATATAGAAATCATCAATGGCCCCAACCTAAATCTTACGGGCCGTCGGGAACCCGAGGTGTACGGTAGTACCACCATGGAAGAGTGTGTCGGCAATCTGCGAAGTCTCTTTCCTGATGTCGCCATAGGATATTACCAGAGTAATGTAGAGGGAGAGTTGATTGACCATATCCAGCAGGTGGGTTTTGATGTTGACGGCCTTGTGGTGAACTTGGGAGGCTATAGCCACACCTCTGTTGCGTTGCGTGACGCGTTGTTGGCGGTGCCGGCAGAGAAGGTTGAGGTGCACATGAGCAACATCTTCGCCCGCGAGGAGTACCGCCACCATTCGCTTGTCACCAGTGCCTGCAAGGGGATGATTTGTGGATTGGGATTGCGGGGCTATGAGATGGCCATTCGCTGCTTGGCGGAGGGGGTGTAAAGTTTAATGCTGTTCGTTTTGCGTTTTAGGTTGTAGATTAGACAGAAGGAGACATGTTGATGACGCTCTCCGACAATCAAGCGGAGCTTGACGAGGAGTTGCGTTCGCTGGGAGTGGAGCTAGAAGAAAAGGCGCCGGTCGTTCCACGGAGGGAATGGACCAGCGTCTTTTTTGAGGATGAGCGAGGAGGAGCTTAGAACTTCACCAGGTCGATGAGTCGCACGCCGTCGAGCCATACGGCGATGCATCCCACGGCGCCGAGGTCGCCAGCTTCGTTCCATTCCGAGATGGGCTGCAGGGTCTTGGCGTCGACGATTTCGAAATATTCGGGTTCGAACTGTAAGTTCTCTATGGCGTTGACGAGGTGGTAGGTGGAGAGGGTGTCGAGCACCCACTCCTTCACATCGTCTACTTCCTCATATTCTGCCATCTCTGCAGCTTGTTCGAGTGTGGCGTTGATGGCGGGAGCCATGGCGCGTGCTGCCGGGGAGAGGCGCATATTGCGGCTGCTGAGGGCTAGACCGTCGTCGGCGCGTATGATGGGGCATGGCACCAGCTCGATGGGGTATTTGATCTGTTCGAGCAGAGCGCGGATAACAGCTATCTGCTGGTAGTCTTTCTCGCCGAAGTATGCGCGTGTGGGCTGTGCCAGGTCGAAGAGGCGACGCACCACTATGGCCACGCCGTTGAAGTGTCCAGGGCGGCGCGGACCTTCCATCACCTCCTCTACGGGACCGAAGTGGTAGACCTCGGAGGGTTGTCCTTGAGGATACATCTCGTCAACAGAGGGGGTGAAAGCGAGGATTTTGTCAGCTCCCAGTGTTGCTATGAGTTGAAGGTCGGCGTCGATGGTGCGCGGATATTTCTCGAGGTCCTCCTTGTTGTTGAACTGGATGGGGTTGACGAAGAGCGACACCACCACGATGTCATTCTCTTTGATAGCGCGAGAGATGAGGGAGAGGTGTCCTTTGTGGAGAGCTCCCATGGTGGGTACGAGGCCGATTGAAAGGCCTTGTTGTTTTGCTGTTGCCACTGCTGCCTGTAGCTCGGCGGCTTGGGTGATTTGTTTCATGGTTGTGGATGTGTTTTAGGGGTTGGGGCTGATTTAGTTGGTTTAGGCGTTTTAGATATTTTAGAAATTGTTATTCAACTTCTTCGTAGGGTGTGAAGCCTTCGTCGTCGTTGTTGGGGTCTTGGTGTTGTGATGAATCGCTGAGATTGTGGCGATTGATGTATTTGTTAGGCCATTCAAGGAGATAGTTGACGGCAGTAAGCACTATGCTGAACAAGAGAGCCGATAGGAAACTATCGACTTTGAATCCGCTGACGAGGCCAGAGGCCATAAGTATGATGATGGCGTTGATAACAAAGAGAAAGAGACCGAGGGTGAGTGCCGTGGCTGGAAGAGTGATGACGATGAGGATAGGTCTCACAATGTTATTGAGTACCGATATGACCACAGCTGTGAGCATTACCGCCCAAAACGATGATACCTCGACGCCGGGCAGCAGCCATGCTCCTGCCATCACGGCGATCATGAGTACCATGAGGCGCAGGAGACATCCGCTGCGTTGTACGTAGAACATGTGGGTGGGGCGCTGGGGATTCATTGCTCGTCGATGGTGATATGTCCTTTACCTTGGCGAATGATCTCGATATTGTCGGAACAGTCGACCACTGTGGACGGTTCGGGGTCGGCAATGCCGCCGTCGACGACGATGTCGACGCGGTTGCCGAAGCGGTCGTGTATGAGTTCGGGGTCGGTGTAGTTCTCAGGGTCGTCGTCGCTGTCGATAGGGCGTACGGAGGTGGCGATGAGCGGGGTGCCAACCTCGGCGATGATGGCGCGGGTGATGTCGTTGTCTGGTATGCGGATGCCTATGGTGTGGTTAGCGTTTTGGTAGTTGCGCGGCACGCTGCCTGCCGCCTCCATGATGAATGTGAAGGGTCCTGGCAGACATTCTTTGAGCATGGCGAACATTTCGCGGGACATGGGTCGAACATATTCTGACATCTGGCTCATGCTCTCGCACAGCATTGAGTATTTGGCCTGTTTGATGCGAAACCCTTTGAACTGCGCTATGGTCTCGACAGTCTTTTTGTGCTCCATGGAGCAGGCAAAACAATAGAGCGTGTCGGTGGGCAGTATGACGATGCCGCCTGCACGCAGGGTGTCGGCGATGCGGCGCAGGTCGCGCACGTTGGGGTTGCCGTTGTAGAGTTTGATGATCATGGGTTTGCTCTTCTTACGAGAGCGCAAAAGTACAAAAAAAATAATTTTCGGTGGTGTTATGTTTCTTTTTGTTGTGCAATGCAATAAAGGGTGTGCGTCGACGTTAAAGGATGGTATGAAGAATGTCTATTTTTCTCCTTTGCTGTTGTTGCTGCTGCTCATGGCTGTTGTGCCAGATGCTGAGGGGCAACGGGTGCGCTTCGGGAAGTATTTTAGTGGGCGCACGTTGCGGTTAGACTGCTTGCGTGAGGGCTCGTCGCGTGGCGATACCGTATGGGCGTTGCGCTGGGTGGACCGTCGTTCTGACTGGCATGGTTCCCGAAAGCAGCTGATAGATCCTTTCCCCAATGGCGACTATCGTGTGGAGATGCGCGACGAGCGTAGCGGGAAAGCCATATACTCACGAGCCTATGGCAGCCTTTTCCGCGAATATTGTGACACTCCTGCCGGCAGGAAGGGCGTCAAGGAGCGGTTTGAGGAGACGTTGCTGCTGCCCATGCCCAAGCGGGCCGTCGTTGTGGCTTTGCAGAAACGTGGTGCCGACGGACGCATGAAGGATGCCACGTTGTTGCATTTCGACCCTGAGAGTACCCCGATAGAGCACGACTTCTTTGTTGGGGAGCGCGTGGACCTTGAGGTGCACGGCGACCCGTCGCAAAAGGTGGATGTGGTCATCGTGGCGCAGGGCTATGATGGCGGTGCCGATCCGCGCCTGCGGGTGGATTACTACCGCATTAAAGAGATACTCTTCGGCAAGGAACCTTTTGCGTCGCACCGTAGCGATTTTAATGTTTATGGTGTCGTGGGCGATGTGGGTGCCGAATACAACACCTTCGGCATCGACCGTTACTTGATGACGCCGTTTGTGCACCGCTTGCACAGCCGCATAGGAACTACGCCGTGCGACTTCATCATCGTCATGGTGAACGACACTGTGTATGGTGGTGGAGCCATTTACAACCTCTATGCTGTCACCTCCATGCACACTATGGCGGAGTATGTGCTACCTCACGAGTTTGGCCACCATTTTGGTGGTCTGGCCGACGAGTATGTCGATACCGCGCTTTCTTATGGGAGTTTGCATCAAGGCGATATGGAGCCTTTTGAGCCCAATATTACCAATTTGAAGGACTTTGCTTCGAAGTGGAAGTCTATGTTGCCCTCGGGGACGCCTGTTCCTACGCCCGCTAACAGTGCTGTTCCGCGCAGTGAGAATGGTCCGTTGGGGGTGTATGAAGGTGCTGGTTATGCCGCCAAGGGCATCTATCGACCCACCATGCACTGCATGATGCGCGACTATGCGCCTTTCTGCCCTGTCTGCAAGAAACGACTGGAGGAGGTGTTTGGGTTGTACACGAAGTAGGGGACGAGGCAAAAAACAAAGAAAAAGATGATGAAGAGGATTCTATACGTGGTGGTTTTAGCTGTGATGCCATGGTTTTCGTTGTCGTGCGAGAAGGAATCGTTTGTGGAGGATGATGGGAGTGTACGACTGACATTCTCGTGCGACACGCTGACGTTCGACACCGTTTTCACTACCATGGGCAGCACCACGCTGCGTCTCACCGTTACTAATGGCAGCAGTGACAATGTGATGTTGAGCAGTGTGACCCTTGAGGGCGGACGTGCCAGCCGTTTTCGTCTCAATGTCGATGGTGACACATCGCTTGTGGTCCGCGATGTGGAGTTGCTGGCCCACGATAGCCTTTTCATTTTCGTGCAGGTAAATATCAATCCCAACGATTCGACGACGCCTTTTTTGGTGAGTGATGCCATCCTCTTTTCCAATGGTCAGCGGCTACCCTTGACGGCCTATGGACGCAATGCGCGCTACCATATAGCTCCTGACGGCGGTGTGCTTCACCTGAGCAGTCAGACGTGGGATGCTACGTTGCCGCATATCGTGGTGGGCAACATGTGGGTGGACTCGCTGCAGACGCTCACTATCAGCCCTGGCGCCGAGGTGCATTTCGCCAACGACGCCTGTCTGGTGTTGGAATCGACGGCGCGCCTGCAGGCGCGCGGCAGCGAAGAGGAACCTATTGTCTTCACCTCGTTGCGTCACGACGGCTGGTACCGTTTTTTGCCTGGGCAATGGGGGCTCATCTGGTTTAGGGACAACAGCATAGGCAATGTAATTGACCATGCCGTTGTTGAGAACGGCATTGGTGGACTCCGTCTCTACCCGGGAGCGCAACTCACGCTGACCAACAGCATAGTGCGCAATATGAGCGACTGTGGTCTTGTGGGTCAGCAGGCCACCCTCAATGCCCGCAACCTGCTGGTCTACGACTGTCTTACTTCGTTCATTGCTCTGCTGGGAGGTAACTATGAGTTCCGTCACAGCACTTTTGCAGGCTATTGGAACTACACCTCGCGGGAGTTGCCGACGGTTGTTTTGACCAACTACATGGCGTTGAGCGACAGTGTGGAGGGAGGAGATTTGGAGCGTGCTGATTTCATTGACTGCATCGTCTGGGGAAGCTACAATAGTGGCGAGGTGCTGCTTTCCTTTGTTGACGGCTATTCCTCGAATCACCGTTTCCTCAATAGTATTGTGCGGGGTGGTGAACGCGACGAAGACCCCCTCTTCAGCGACCCCGCCAACGACGACTACACGCTGCAGGAGGGGAGTCCTGCGGCGGGGTTGGGGTATGAGTTTTAAAACATCAAACGTAAAGCATTCATTATGTACGAATATTTTGAGGGCCGTTTGGCTTCGTTGGAGCCTACACAGGCTGTTGTGGATTGCGGTGGCGTGGGCTACCTGCTGGAGATTACCCTCAACACATACCAGCAGCTGCAGAAGGCTGATGAGGGTCGTGTGAAACTCTATGCCCACCATGTAGTGCGCGAGGATGCTCATCTGCTCTTTGGTTTCGGAGACCTCGCGGAGCGCGAGATGTTCAGACTGCTCATTGGTGTGAACGGTGTAGGTGCACAGACGGCGCGTGTGATGTTGTCATCGCTTACCGTCGACGACCTGAAAGGTGCCATAGCTACGCAGGATGTGCGTAAGGTACAGAGAGTGAAGGGGATAGGTGCGAAGACAGCGCAGAGAATCGTCCTTGAATTGGCCGACAAGGTGGGCGGTATAGGCGTGTCGACGGTTTCGCCGATGGCCGCGCAGGCTAATGTGGCTCGCGACGAGGCTCTGTCAGCCCTTGTCATGCTGGGCTTCCAGAAGACGGCCGTTGAGAAATTCCTCACTGCCAATGACTGGCGCCATGCGGATGGTACGGCGATGACGGTGGAGGAGATTATCAAGGTAGGCCTGCAGAAACTGTAGGGGATTTGGAAGATTGGAGGGGTAGGAGAGAGTATCGGAGGGGATGCTTTTGGGAGGCCTTTTTTAGAGAGGAGGAGATGGGAGCGGACTGGGAGCGGATATGGAGCGGTCTTGGAGAGAGGTGATTGGAGGTGTTGTAAATCAGTGTGTTGTGTTATTTGTGGTTGCGGAAGTTGTTAATTTCCAGTTTTTTATTGCTGAGGTTTAGAGGCCTTGGAAAATTATAAGGGAGGGTGATATGTTTTTTTTGTTTGTGCGGGGACAATAAAAGGGGAGCGAGGTCGTTTAATACGGGTTATTATATATAAAAAGGCAAACCTTGTTGACCCTAAAACGGCTGATACTCCTTGTATGTGTTCTGTTCGCGGTGCCGGTGGCATACGGTCAGGACGACAGTGTGTATAGGCCGATGGGCAGTGGGTATAGCCCGTCGGTGCTGCAGACCACCGTGGAGTATAATGCTGAGCGTGGTGACTATGTGCGTGTCACTCGGATAGGTGATGTGGTGGTGAGCAGGGAGTATATGACCTTTGACGACTACCAGGACTGGAAGATGGACGAGCTGATGTCGCAGTACTGGAACGAGAAGAGCGAGGGGTCGGTGCTTGACGGTGGTGATGGTGGTTTGCTGAGCAAGATACCTGGTTTCAGTGGTATCAGTTCGAAGCTGGAGGCCGTGATGGGCAAGCCGGAGATCAAGATTACCCCTTCGGGCAGTGCGGAACTCACCTTCCAGATCGTGAACAACTACCGTAACGATCCGCAGCGCGACGAGAATGAGCGTAGCGTCACCACCTTCGACTTTGACGAGAAGATACAGGCCAATGTCAGTGCCAAGATAGGCGACCTTATCACTTTTGACATCAGCCACAACACGCAAGCCACCTTCGACTTTGAGAACAAAAAGGTGCTGCGCTATGAGGGCAAGGAGGACGATATCCTGCAACTGCTCGAAGCAGCCGATGTGTCGTTTCCGTTGAGCACCAATCTTATCAAAGGCAGCCAACAACTGTGGGGTTTCCACACCAAGTTGAAATTTGGCCGACTGACCATTGATGCTGTGCTCAGTGAGAAGGAGACCAGCACGGAGAATATGCAGGTGAAGGGTGGTGCCAGCAGCCATGAGTTCGAGATACGCGCCGACGAGTACGAGGACAATCGACACTACTTCATCGCGCAGTACTTCTATGACAACTACAATAGGGCTATGAGTACGCTGCCGGTGGTGAACAGCAACGTGCGCATATTGCGTATTGAGGTGTGGCGTACGAATGTGGGTGCTGCTGTCACGCAGAACCGCAACATTCTTGCCTTGACAGACCTTGGCGAGGGTGTGCCTTCCAACTTTCGCTTTCACGGAATGGGAGCCGTGATGCCCAGCAATACCGCCAACGACATGCTGCAGGTTATAGGTAGCGGCAGCGTGCGTAGTATCAACGCCGTCACCAGCCACATGCAGGGCCTGGGTCTCACGGCTGGCGTCGACTACGAGAAGGTGGAGAGTGCGCGGTTGCTCAACAGCAACGAGTACACCTTCAATTCTCAGTTGGGCTTCATTACCTTGAACCAGCCTCTCAGCAATGACCAGGTGCTCGCCGTTGCTTTCCAATACCAGGTGGTGGGCGATACCAATGTGTACCAGGTTGGTGAGCTGACGACGGATGGCGTCAACGACCCCAGCACACTCATCGTCAAGCTGCTCAAGAGTACCACCATAGACACCCATAGTCCTCTGTGGAAGCTCATGATGAAGAATGTCTACTTCCTCAAGAGTAGCCAGCTCAGTCGCGACAATTTCCGTCTCAATGTGCTTTACGAGAGCAATGAGGGTGGCGTTGGCGTCGGCTTTTTCACCGACGGTCCCAAGCAAGGTATCCCTCTCATCGAGCTTTTCGGGATGGACCGCATGGATGCTTCGCAGAGCTATTACTATGCCGACGGAGTGTTCGACTGGTTTGACTCGGCGGCTTATAAGGGGGGACTCATACAGAGCAGTACGGGCCGTGTTTTCTTCCCATATGTTGAGCCTTTTGGTCGCGATTTGCGGGCTATATTGGGTGACGATGACTATGCTAACCGCTACTGCTTTGACTCGCTCTACACCATGACCAAGAGTTTGGCGCAGCAGTATGCCGACAGGAACCGCTTCTACCTGGAGGGCTACTACACCAGTTCCGTGAGCGGCGAGATCTCCCTTGGCTACAGCGTCACGCAGGGTAGCGTCACCGTTACCGCCGGAGGAGTGCCATTGATAGAGAATGTTGACTACTCTGTCGACTACACCATGGGTACGGTGCGTATCATCAACGAGAGCATTTTGGCTTCGGGCACTCCCATCAGTGTGAGTTCGGAGAATAACTCCTTCAGCATGACCACCAAGAGGATGTTGGGGTTGCACCTGAACTATGAGGTGGATAAAGACTTCAACATTGGAGGCACGGTCATGAACCTGCATGAGAAGCCATTGACGCAGAAAAACAACTTTGGCGACGAGCCGACCAGCAACACCATCTGGGGCCTTGATGTGAACTACAGTCACGAAGTGCCCTTCATCACCAAGCTCATCGACAAGCTTCCCGGGATAGACACCAAGGAGCCTTCGAAGCTGAGTCTCACTGCCGAGTTTGCCCATTTCATTCCCGGCATGTCGTCGACGGGGAGCAGCGAGGGCAGTGTGAGTTATATTGACGACTTCGAGGGTGCCGAGAGCAACATCAGCCTTGTCACCCCCGCCATGTGGTACCTTGCCAGCACGCCGCAGGACTGGCGTATGCCCATGCCCCTGTTCCCTGAGACGAGTCCTGGTACGGGATTGGCCTATGGATATAATCGTGCGCGTCTGGCGTGGTACCGCATCAGCAACGACTTTTACTTCCAGACCAACCGTCCTGGCAACATCAACAACGAAGACCTCTCAAAGCCCTATGCGCGTCGCATCTATGAGCAGGAAGTCTTCCCCAACAAAGACCGTGTTGCGGGACAGCCCACCTACATTTATGAGCTCAACCTGGCCTACTACCCTGAGGAGAAGGGTCCCTACAACTACGACGTCGACCCCACCGCCTACAGTGCCGGCATCACCGACAGCGGCACCCTGGTGAACCCCGCCAGCCGTTGGGGCGGCATCATGCGCAAGATGGACTACACCGATTTTGAGACACAGAACATTGAGACCATAGAGTTCTGGCTCATGGATCCATTCATAGAGCGACCCAACCATAGCGGCGGACGCCTCTATCTGAACCTTGGCGACATCAGTGAGGATATATTGCGCGATGGTCGGAAGGGTTTTGAGAATGGGCTGCCCACGAGTGCTGCCGTCACGGGTGTCGACACCACCATCTGGGGTCGTGTGCCGGCGGCGCAGCCCATCGTCAATGCTTTCGACAACGATGCTGCGTCGCGCATGTACCAGGATGTAGGGTATGACGGCTTGGGCTCCACCCACGGCATCGATGACGAGCAGACTTTCTTCGCCGACTACCTTGCTGCTATCGCGGCGCGCTACGGCACCTCCTCGCGCGCCTATCAGGAAGCCTCTGCCGACCCGTCGAGCGACGACTTCCGCTATTTCCGTTCCTCCTATTGGGATCAGAACAACACCAAAGTCAACGATCGCTACAAATACTTCAATAACGCCGAGGGCAACTCGCCCGTAGATGAGGATAGCGACGAAGAGTATATGACCTCTGCTTCGGCCTATCCCAATGTCGAGGACATCAACAAGGACAACACCCTCAGCGAGGCCGAGAACTACTACCAGTATGTTGTGGAGTTGGACCCTGCGCACATGAATATTGGTGAGAACCATATCGTTGACATCCAGGAGGCGCGCAATGTGCAACTTGCCAATGGGGAGACTACCACCTGTAAGTGGTACCAGTTCCGCATTCCCATACGTGAGCCCGACCAGAAGGTGGGCAACATCAACGGGTACCAGTCAATACGCTTCATGCGTATGTTCCTCAACGGCTTTGAGGAGCCCATCATCCTGCGTTTCGCCACCCTCGACCTGGTCTATTCGACGTGGCGCAAGTACAGCGAGGACCTGCTGGAGCCTGGCGACTATACAGGAGGAGGTGACGAGGGTACCTCCTTCAACATCAGTACGGTGAATATCGAGGAAAACGGCAGCCGACAGCCCGTTCCCTACGTGCTACCTCCCGGCATTGAGCGCGAGGAGTGGTACTCGACCAGCAACAGCTACACGCAACTCAACGAGCAGAGCATAGAACTCGACATCGACGCCCTCGCCAGTGGCGATGCACGAGCTATCTACCGTTCCACGAGCTACGACCTTCGCCAATACGGACACCTGAAGATGTTCGTCCACGCCGAGAAGAAGTATGCCACCGACATGCTGGACGACGATGACCTGGTGCTCTTCGTGCGACTGGGTAGCGACTATACCAACAACTACTACGAATACGAGGTGCCGCTGAAGCTCACCCCGTGGTATACGCCCACCGACGACGATTACGGCATCTGGCCGCGGGCGAACAATGTGGATATCGACCTGCAGAAGCTTCCCGACATCAAGACCAACCGCAACCGCCGTATTCGCGGATGTGAAACGGGCTACTCGCCGACATTGCTGTATAGCGAGATGGTGGGCGACAAGAAGTACACCGTGCTGGGCACCCCCAACCTTGGCAAGGTGAAGGTCATCATGGTTGGTGTCCGCAACCCTCGCAAGCAGAGCCTCGACGACGGCAACAACATGATGCCCAAGTCGGCTATTGTGTGGCTTAATGAGATGCGTCTGAGCGACTACACCAACAAGGGAGGCTGGGCGGCCATGTTGATGGCGCGTACCAACCTTGCTGACCTTGGCAACCTGTCGCTTTATGGCAGCTACACAACAGCCCATTTCGGCAACCTCGAAGACCCGCTCATCAAGGAAGAGTACATGAACACCTTCAACTTCCAGACCACCCTGGATCTAGAGTTGGGCAAGTTTTTGCCAGAGGAATGGGGACTTCACATACCTTTCTACATAGATCACAGTCGCGAAATCGGCAGTCCGGAATACAATCCTTACAACCCAGATGTGCTACTCAGCGAAGATATAGACACCTACCGCACCAGCGCAGAGCGAGACAGTGTGCGCCGAATGACCCAACGGCGCAAGAGTGCCACCAACCTCACCCTCGCCAATGTGCGTAAGGAGCGGGTAGGCGAGGCTGCACTGACACCACATTTCTATGACATAGAGAATTTCTCGTTCACTTACGCCTACAGCCGCGAGCGCAACAGTGACGAGGAGATAGAGCACTACAATAAAGACCAACACCGTGGGGGCTTCACTTACAACTATTCGCCCAAGGCGGAGCCTGTGACGCCGTTCAGCAAGGTGAAACTCTTCCAGGGTAAGGCGTGGAAGCTGCTCAAGGAGTTCAACTTCTATTACATGCCTAAGAACCTGAACTTCTCTACTGAAATCTATCGAGACTTTGAGGAGACCTTGTTGCGCAACAAGAGTGCCGCACTGGTCATCATCAAGCCCACCTACTTCAAGCAGTTCACTTGGCAGCGTACCTACGGGTTGCAGTACGACCTGATGAAGACGCTGCACATACAGTATTCCGCCAATGCCAGTGCGCGTATCGAAGAGCCTATGGGGGCCATTAGCAGCCAGTCTGCCGTCGATTCCATTTGGCGATCCATCGCCTCGGGAGGCACGCTTCAGAACTTCCAGCAACAGATCAATGTTACTTATGACCTGCCTATCAACAAGCTGCCCTATCTGGATTTCGTACGCGTGCCACTGAGCTATCGCACGACGTATAACTTCCAAGGTGCATCGCAGGCTCTGCAGTCGATGGGCGGCACGTTGCAGGGTGCTACCACCTTCACTGCCACGGGTTCTGCCAACTTTCTGAACCTCTATAACAAGTCGAAGCTTCTGAAGGCTGCCAATGCTGCCAAAACGCCTGCGCGCCAGCAGCCTCAGCGGCGGCTGCGTGGGCAAGACAAGATGAGTGCCAAAGACTCTGTGGCTGTTGCCGACAGCCTACGCCGTGAGCAACGGAAAGAGATGTTGAAAGGCTTGGGGTATGCCGGATTGCGTCTGCTCACTGCGTGGAAGGATCTCACCGTGCAGTACAACAACAGCTGGGGCTCGCGGCTGCCGGGTTATATGGGCGTACCCCAGTTTGTCGGGCTCGATCCACAGGCTGGCTGGACGCCTGGAGTGGGGTATATTCTGGGCTACGACATGGATGTCGCCGAAGATCTGCTACGTCGAGACCTGCTCTCTGCCGACTCGCTGTTCAATACGCCCCACGAGATGACGGCGAACAAAAGCCTGACGCTGCAGGCCAATGTAGAGCCCATACGTGATATGAAGATTACGCTCAACGCGCAGCAGTCGCAGTCGTCGCGAGAGCAGTACTACTACAAGTACCTCGCCGACTACGGCAGTGTGCAGGGGCCCCTGTTGCCCACGATGACAGGCACCTATAGCACCACCACTTGGACCTTCGCTACCGCCTTCTCCGATGCTGACGCGCTTTTCGAGACATTCCTTTCCAATCGCGCCATTGTGGCACAGCGCCTGGCCGCTGCCAACCCCGACACCTACACCGACCAGATGGTGCTCGACAGTATGTCTGGACAGTATTTTCCGGCAGGATATAGTCCCAACTCGCAGACCGTCTTGCTCACTTCTTTCCTCGCTACCTATACGGGAGGTAGTGCAGCCACGCAGGGTTTCTCGCCGTTCCTCAGGTTTCCCCTCCCCAACTGGAACATCAATTATACGGGCTTGAACAAGATCCAGTTCCTCAAGCAGTGGTTCACCAATATCACTCTGTCACACCGCTATGCTTCGACCTACACCGTTGGCAACTACTACACCGACGCAGCCTTGTCAGGCAACGACGACTACGATTATGGCGCCGAGACATTGCTCAACAACAGCGGTGACTATATCCCCCCCGTTACCATGGAAGGTGTGCAGATCACGGAGCAGTTCAACCCGCTCCTCAAGGTGGCGGTAGCCATGGTGAACAATGTGCAGTTCAATTTTTCGTTGCAGAAAAATCGCACGCTGATGCTCTCCTTCTCCAACAACCAACTCACGGAGACCACCCGCGACGGTTTCACCGTTGGCGCCGGCTACCGCTTCAAGGACGTCGCCTTCAAGGTGAAGTTCGCCGACCGCACCCACGACCTCAAGAGCGATATCGTCCTGCAGCTCAATATCACCTACAACAGCAACAAAACCAACATACGCAAGATAAACCAGAACATCAGTCAGATCTCCTCGGGCAGCAAGGTGTGGATGGCCGAGTTGAGTGCTGAGTACGCCCTCACCTCGTCGCTCACGGCACGTGCCTTCTTCCAGACCAACATCAACACACCCTACATCTCCAACTCCTACCCCAACTCCACCACCAAAGGAGGTTTGACTATACGCTTCTCCTTCTAAAACCTCTAAATAATCTAAATTCTCAAATGAAGAAAGATCGCTTCCACGACTACGACGATGAACTGCGAAACCTTGTCATCGAGTTTGAGAGCACCGTGCTCCAAGGGAAGGACCAGTTCTTTGATGTCGACGAGCTCGAGATGATCATCGACTACTACTTCGAGGTCAATGACACCAAGCCTTTGGTGCGTGCTGTCGAGTACGCCGAATACTTGTATCCAAACAATACCCCCATTCGTTTGCGTCGGGCTCACTTGATGATCTCCAACCGTCAGTTTGCTCCCGCGCTGAAACGTCTGCTTTTATTGCGAGAGAAGGAGCCCGACAACACAGATATTGCCTACTCACTTGGTGTTGCCTACAGCGCCATGGATAAGCCCGAAAAATCGATAGAGTGCTTCCAGGAGGCCGCTCACGACGGGTGGATGCTTGGGAAGGTGTATACCAATATGGCTGAGGAATACTACAAGATGAAAGACTACGCCAAGGCACTGCGTTACTACCGTAAGGCGTTGCAGACCGACTCGTTCGACGACTCGACGGTGTATAACTTCTGTGAGACCTGTTATGAGCAGGGTTTCGTATCTGAAGCCATCAGTGAGATGCAGCGGTTGGTGGAGGCTGATCCATACAACAAAGAGGCGTGGTTCTGTTTAGGTAATGGCTATCGCGACATGACACTTTATGAGCGAGCTGTCGATGCTTATGAGTATGCCATCGCTATAGACAAATTCTTCATCGATGCCTACATTATGTTGTCGCAGACCTACGATCTGCAGGGCAACCTTGGCGAGGCGGTGACGACCATGGTGCGTGCCCTCGAATACAGCGACCAGAGAGACCATATCTACCGTACTATCGGAGCCCTCTATGCCCGTGATGGCAACTTTGCCACTGCAATGGCCTATTTCAAAAAGGCCCTTGATGAGAATCCTCTCAATGCCGATGTGCTGGCCTCATTGGCAATGTGTCATCTGCATCTTGGCGACCAGTCGCAGGCTTTGACGTATGTCCAAAAAGCCATGAATATCGAGGCTGCCAGCCATGCTGACCCTGCAGGGGGTAGTGCAGATGTCTATTGCTCGGCGGCCATGGTCTATGACGCCGTTGGCAACTATCAGATGGCGTGCGACTGTTTTGATGGCATGATAGCCACCGGCACCGCGACGGAGCAACAGTACCAGCTGTACGTGCAGTTCCTCTACAAACACCACAACTATGATATGATTGATCTCTTCGGCAGCGATTCTCTGCTTGATCTACCCCACGACCCCTTCTACAGCACCTATCTTGCAGCTGCCTATTTCTACACCAACCGCTACAACAGGGTGCGCAAGCTGCTGCCCGATGTATCGGCTGCCTTGTTGGCGGATATCTGCCCGGAAATTATGACTCATCCGCTTCTCGGTCCCTTGGTGCCTTCTGTTGGCGATAGTGACAATGATAACAATAATAAGACAACGATATGAGAAAAACCCTATTTTTTTTGACGCTCCTTGTGATATTTTCTGTCGTGCTACCCTGTCGGGGACAAGGTTTGGCCGAAAGTGTTGACAGTAACCAAACTGGTGTTGTGGCCTGGGCTTTGCAGCAGTATGATCAGCACATGGGCTATCCTGCTGTGGGAGTGCTTATGGCTGTGGAGAGTTCGTTTATTCCGTTTCCGTCGGAGTTGGTTATTCCTCCCGCCGTTTATGTGTCGTTCGACGAGACGAGTCGTAGCGGCATGACGTGGTGGCTTATTGTGGTGATAGGAACATTGGGTGCTCTTATTGGTGCGTATATCAACTACTTTCTGTCATTGTGGTTGGGGCGTCCCATTATCTATGCTTTTGTCGATAGCCGTTGGGGGCATATGTTAGGCCTCTCTGGAGAGAAGATGGAGCGCGCCGAGCGCTATTTCAACGACCATGGTGTCATGTCCACCCTCGTAGGACGGCTCATCCCTGTCATCCGTCAGCTCATCTCCATTCCTGCTGGGTTGAGCAAGATGAACCTTGGCCTCTTCACTCTCTATACCACCCTTGGCGCCGCCATCTGGAATATGGTACTTGCGGGTATGGGTTGGCTGGCTTTCAAGGTGGCAAACCCGAGTATGATCAAACAATATAGCGATCTGCTGAGTTACATCATCATGGGCATCGTAGTGGTGGCTGTGGTGGTTGTAGTGGTACGACATTATGTGAAAAAGCGTAAGCAATGAACAATAGCAATATACGAACCCTCTTTCCCCTTCTCGGCGAGAAGGAGCGTGGTCGTCAGCTTGTCTATCTCGACAATGCCGCCACCACGCAGAAACCGTTGTCGGTAATAGAGTCCCTTGACGACTATTACCGGACCCTCAACGCCAACATACATCGTGGCACCTACCATCTCGCCGCCGAGGCTACTGCCCGCTATGAGGACGTGCGACGACATGTGCAGCGCTTTATTGGGGCTGCAGAAGCCGAGGAGGTGGTGTTTACACGGGGTACCACAGAGGCTGTTAACCTTGTGGCAGCCTCGTTTGCCAAGGCCTTTTTTAAGGGTGATGATGAGGTGATTGTCAGCGGTATGGAGCATCACAGCAACATTGTCCCCTGGCAACTTGTGGGTGCGCGACTGTGTGCCGTGCCGTTCAGTGATGCGGGGGAGCTTGATTTGGATGCCTATGAACGCCTGTTCACCGCGCGGACGCGCCTTGTGGCACTATGTCACGTCTCCAATACTTTGGGCACCATCAATCCCATTGCCGAAATGACGGCCATAGCACACAGTCATGGTGTGCCGGTGTTGGTGGATGGAGCGCAGGCAGTAGCACACACCGCTGTTGATGTGCAGCAGCTGGGCGCAGATTTCTATTGCTTCTCGGGTCACAAGATGTATGGTCCTATGGGAGTTGGTGTTATGTATGGCCGTCGTGAGTGGCTCGACCGTATGCCACCCTATCAAGGGGGGGGAGAGATGATAGAGAACGTCACTTTTGAGCGCACCACGTACAATGTGTTGCCGTACAAGTTTGAGGCTGGCACTCCGTCGGTGGGAGATGTGGTGGGTTTAGGTAAGGCTATTGAATTCATGGAAGGAGTGGGACTGGAAAATATTTCGGCCCACGAAGCGGATCTTCTGTCCTATGCTACCGACAAGATGCGGGACATCCCTGGTGTGCGCCTCTATGGTACGGCATCACACAAGGCTGCGGTGCTTTCATTCCTCCTAGGCGAGAGTCATCCCTATGATGTGGGCACTTTGCTAGACCAGCTTGGTGTCGCCGTGCGTACCGGTCACCACTGCACGCAGCCTGTCATGGACCGCTACGGTATCCCCGGTACCGTGCGTGCTTCTTTCGCGGTCTACAACACGCGCGAGGAGATTGACGCTTTCATCGCCGCCATAAAGAAAATATTGCCCCTCTTATCATAGGTTTTCTGTAACGGAAAAAATAGCAGGAATAGCAAAAAGAAATAATAATGCTCACCTCCCTACATATAGAAAACTACGCCCTGATACGCGAGAGCGACATTCATTTTGCGGGCGGCTTCGTGGCTATCACTGGCGAGACGGGCGCTGGCAAGAGCATACTCTTAGGGGCCTTGACCCTCCTGTTGGGCGGTCGTGCCGACTGCGCGGTGCTGGCCGATAAAAACCGGAAATGTGTCGTGGAGGCTGTGTTCGACATCCGTGAACTAGCCTTGGCACCGCAGCTTGCTGATAGTGACATCGACATTAACGAAGACGGTCTGCTCATTTTGCGCCGCGAGATACTACCTACAGGACGAAGCCGTGCTTTCGCTAACGATAGTCCTGTACCTCTACGTTTCCTCGCCGACATGGCGTCGAGGTTGGTGGATATCCATTCACAGAACCAGAATACGCAGTTGGCCGATGCCTTGTTCCGTCTGGGATTGCTCGACAGTCTCAGCGACGCCACAATCTCCGCTCGCTACCGCGAGGCGTACGAACATTATTCCACTCTTAAGCATGAGTTGGAGCGCCTCACCGCCGAGGAGGCTGAGTCGAGACGAGAGCAGGATTATCTGCTGTTTCAGTACGATGAACTGGCGGAGGCGCACCTTGTGACTGATGAACAATCGGCCTTGGAACAGGAACAGCAGTTGCTGGAACATGCTGAATCCATAAGAGAAGGACTCTATGAGGCCGCCGCCCTTTTGGACGGTGATGAGAACCAGTCTGTGTTGGTACGTTTGCGTGATGCCAAGAATGCATTGATGCATATTGCCTCTTTTTTGCCGGTGGCAGACGCATTGCTGCAGCGTCTCAACTCCTCACTTATCGAGCTTGATGACATCAACAGTGAGTTGCAGCATCAATCTTCCCAAGTGAGCTATGACCCTGCCAGGCAGCAGGAGGTAGACGAGCGGCTTGCACTTCTATATCGCCTCGAGAAGAAGCATGGGGTGGATGACGAAGAGGCTCTCATCGCACTGCGCGATGACCTAGACCGACGTCTGCAAGGTATCGCCACACAAGGGGAGCGCATTCAGGCACTCATGGAGGAGGTTGACAAGGCCTACACCACCATGCAAAGCGAAGCCGCTACGCTCACCGAGGCGCGCCAACAAGCTGCCGCCACCCTCTCTGAGGGTATACTGCCCACACTTCATGCTCTCGGCATGCCCGAGGCTCGTTTTCGGGTGGCGATTACCCCTGCAGCATCTTATACTCCCGAAGGACATGATAACGCATCCTTCCTCTTCACCGCCAACCGCGGCGGTGAGATGAGCGATATGGCGCGTGTGGCGTCGGGTGGCGAGATGTCGCGCCTAATGTTGGCTGTGAAGAGCATGGTAAACAGTCGCCGTCTGATACCTACCGTTATCTTTGACGAGATAGACACCGGCGTTAGCGGCGATATTAGTGTTTCGGTGGCCGATACGATGTGCCACATGGCAGCGACGATGCAGGTGGTTGCCATCACCCACCTCCCCCAGATAGCGGCACGGGCCAACCAACACCTAAAGGTATACAAGGAGGTTGAGGATGACAGTACAGTGAGCCGTCTGCGCGAGCTCTGCACTGACGAGCGTGTGACGGAGATTGCCGTGATGCTCAGCAGTGACCCGCCCACGCCTGCCGCCCTTCAGACAGCACGTGAACTGATGAAGTTATGAATATCTACCTCATAGGTTATATGTACTCCGGCAAGACCACCTTCGGACGCCGTCTTGCATCGCAGCGTGGTATGGCATTCGTGGATCTCGACCACGCCTTTGAGGAGCGTTACCACTACACTGTGCGTGACTGCTTCGCACGGTTTGGAGAGGCGGCTTTCCGCCGTCTGGAAACCGAGGTGCTGCATTCCACGGCAACGTTGCATTCCGCCGTGATAGCTACCGGAGGAGGGACACCATGCTATGGTGACAATATGGATTTCATCCTTGCCCATGGTACCGCGGTTTACCTGCAGATGACGGTAGATCAACTTGTGCAACGTGCTCTCGACAGCCGTAACCCGCGCCCTGCCATGCGAGGCCTCAGCGCCGATGAGGTGCGGCGTCGTATAGAAAGGCAGATGAGAGAGCGTGAACCCTACTACCGCAGGGCATCCATCGTCGTTGATGGTGCAATGCCTGATTTCGATTTGCTGTAGCGGTGGTCAGTATTCGAAGACACTGCCGCCGAGGAATTCGCGCATGATGCTATTGTAGGGGATAAACCTATCCTCTATGGGTAGGAGCAGCTCGGAGAATCCCAGCAGTTGGCAAGCAATGGCATATTCGGGACTGTCCTCTGGCACCTGCTTGAGCAGGGGTTCGGCATAGCGTTTCAGTACGCCGATTTCGTAGAGTAGGGCAGAGTTGAACATGACATCGGCGTTTTCCTGGTAGGGGAATATGTGCTTGCGTTCGCCACGCACCACCTCGGGCCAGCGCTTGAGGGTCTCGTGGGCGTTCCATCCGCGGAAGTTGTTGTCGCGCACGATGCGGCGCACGAGCCTGTTGTCGGTGCCGTGGATGATATTCTGCCCGTCGATGGCCAGTTGTGTAAGTGCGTTGACGTAGACCCTGAATTTCAGTGCGTCGTCGATGCTAGCTGTGAGGCGAGGGTTGAGGGCATGGATGCCTTCGACCACGAGGATGCTACGGGGCCCTAGTTTTAGCGTCTTACCGCTGTAGAAGGGCTCCCCCTTGATAAAATCGTAGGTAGGTATTTTCACCTCCTCGCCACGAGCCAGTGCGTCGAGATGCTCGTTGAGCAGGGGGATGTCGAGTGCGTCGACGCTTTCGAAGTCGTAGTCGCCATTTGGCAGTTTGGGGGTACGTTCGCGACCGAGGAAGTAGTCGTCGAGAGAGAGTTGGTTGACGTCGTAACCGAGTACGGAGAGCTGCACGCTGAGGCGTCGGCATGACGTTGTTTTGCCGCTGCTGCTGGGTCCCGAGAGCAGCACCATGCGTGCACCCCGTTGTCTTACCTGTTCGGCGATCTCGGCATATTTTTTCTCGTGCAGTGCTTCGGCGAGGAGTATGAGTTGCTGGCCTCCGCCCTGTTGTACTATGCGGTTATAGTCGCCGACGGTGGGAGTGTGCATCAGATCTACCCACTGCTTGTGCTCTTGGAAGATGGCGAAGAGCTTGGGGGTATTTGTGAACATCGAGAGTTTGTCGGGGTGTTCAGGATCGGCGCAGAGTAGCAGGTAGCCATCTTCAAAGGTGCGGAAATCCCAAGTCGACAGACATCCTGTGCTAGGCGCCAGCTTGCCGTTGATCTTGTGCACTGTATCGCCTAGGAAATTCATCTCGATGTATATCTGTCGTAGGTGCTCAAGGATATAGAGCGTTTTCTCCATGTGTCGGGGACGGATGAGCTCTATGGCATCTTTGATGAGCATAGTGCGTGTGGTGAATGGGATGTCCTGTTCTTGCAGTTCTATCATGCGTTCGCGCACGGTTCGGCACACTTCCATGGTATCGGGGAGAACGAAATCATCCACCGCCGACGTGATGCGGCAGTAGAAGCCGTTCTGCATGGAGTGGTCGAACTGTAGCACCGCCTTGGGATAGCAGTCGTGCACGGCAGTGTAGAGCATGAAGCAGAGAGCGTTGCGGTACATGCGGAATCCCTGGTTCGTCGTGATGTCGAACAATTCTATAGTCTTAGGCGTATACACGCGGTAGTGCAGGGGTTGCACCTTGTTGTTCACCAGTGCGCCGAGGATGGGCCAAGGTGTCTTGCTGTTGGCTGCGGTCTTCTGTTTTGTGTATTCCTCTGCTAGTTGCGATAGCGGTGTGCCCGCTTCTATCATTTTTCGTTCACCCGTGTTGGCGAGGACGATTTCAACTTGGTTCATTTTTTTTTGTTTTTATGAGGCCATGGTTTCTTCGATTTCCTTCACCGTCTTGGGGATAGGTTTGCCCAGGATGCGAGATCCTTTTTCGGTTACGAGTACGTCGTCTTCGATACGTATGCCGCCGAAGTCCTTCCATTTTTCCAGTTCGTCGAAGTTGATGAAGTCCTTGCAAGTGCCTTCGGCGTGCCATTTGTCTATAAGAGCGGGTATGAAGTAACATCCCGGCTCGTCGGTGATGACGTAGCCTGGCAGGAGACGGCGTCCGCAACGGAGGCTACCGAGTCCAAACTGTTCGGAGGGGCGTGTTTCGTTATCGTATCCCACGTTGATCTGGCCGTAGTTCTCCATGTCGTGCACGTCGAGACCCATCATGTGTCCGAGGCCGTGAGGCATGAGGAGGCTGTGAGCGCCGGCTTCCACGATGTCGTCGATGTTGCCGCGGAGTATGCCAATTTCCTTGTATCCTTCTGCCAGTTTGCGGCTGGCAGCCTGGTGGACCTCCTTGTAAGTGATGCCGGGGCGAGTGACGCGTGCTGCCTCGAGTTGTGCGCTGAGCACTATTTCGTATATGGTGCGTTGACGCTCATTGAAGCGTCCTCCCACGGGAACGGAGCGTGTGATATCGGAGCAATAGTTCATGGGAGTTTCGCATCCGGCATCCATCACTAGCATGCGACCCACCTCCAGTTTGTTGTTGTGGCCGTGGTTGTGGAGTGTCTCGCCGTGTGTTGTCATGATGACGGGGAAGGAGACGGGGCCGTTACCTTTCCATGCTTCGCCCTCCATGAATCCGGCAAGTTCGTATTCGTAGCGACCTGGCATGGCCATCTTCATGGCGCCGACGTGCATGTTGTAGGCCGTGGCTATTGCTTTCTCGATTTCCTCTATTTCTTCTGCGCTCTTTACGGCGCGTTGTTTCACGCATGCCAGTATGAGATCGAGTGAGGCGTGGCGGTTTACGGCGGAGTAGGTGACGCCGAGCATTTCGCTGATGTCGGCGCGTATGTCGGCGCGGTAGGGCGGTAGGTAATGAGGTAAGGCGGAAGTGGGGCGTTTGGCGTTGAGGTATTTATGGAGTTCGGCGATGGATCCGCTGTTGTCGATGCCGACGCTAGCGGCGAGTTCTTTGACGGAGGGCAGGGGGCCTGTCCAGATGATGTCGTCGATGTCGTAGTCGTTGCCGAAGAGGTAGTCTTTTCCGCTGTCGCAGTCGATGACGCCCACGAGGTCTTCACGCTGCAGGCCAAAAAAGTAGAGGAATGTGCTATCTTGGCGGAACCAGTAAGTGTTGTCCTTGTAGTTGCAGGGTGCTTCGTGGTTGCCGGGGATGATGATGATGCCGTGGCTGATGTCCTTGCGGAGCTGCTCGCGACGGGCGATATAGGTTTCTTTGCTAAACATAATAGTAGGGGTATTGAGTGGGTATTAAAATAATTATAGGTCAACGATGGGGGGTGCGATTTAGTATGTCGGGTAGAGAAAAAAAAGAGTGGGGGAGGGAGATGCGAAGAGATGCGAGGAGATGGGAGCGATATGGGAGCGGATATGGAGCGGTCTTGGAGAGAGGTGTCGGGAGATGTTGTAAATCAGTGTGTTGGGCTATTATATGTTTTGAAAAGTGCTGGTTTCCAATTTTTTATTTCCGAGTCGTAGAAGTCTTAGAGAATTTAGAGGGGTGGGTGGTATTGTTTTTTTTTGTTTGTGCGGGACAATAAAAAGGGGTGGGTGGCGTTGTAAAAAAATGTGTAAAACAACCATAAAAGTCACATATATATCATGACACAAGAACAACTGAAATTCAATCCCAATCCATTGGTGGCTTTCCTGGAGAAGCCCATGGCCGAATTCACTAAGGCTGATATCCTCAAGGTTATTGAGGAGTTCCAGATAGAGATGCTCAACTTCCGCTACATGGCTGATGACGGCAAGTTGCATACGCTTAACTTCGTCATTCAGAGTCTGGCGCATGCTGACGAGGTGCTGACGAGCGGTGAGCGTGTCGACGGTAGCAGTCTGTTTCCCTACATCGAGGCCGGCAATTCGGACCTGTATGTCATTCCGCGTTTCCGCACTGCTTTCCTGGATCCTTTCAGCGAGGTGCCTACGTTAGACCTGCTGTGTTCTTTCTTCAACAAGGACGGAGAACCTTTTGCATTGGCTCCCGAATACACGTTGCAGAAGGCGGCACGAGCCTTCCGTGAGGCGACAGGCGGTATGGACTTTGAGGTGATGGGCGAGTTGGAATACTACGCCATAGCCCCCAAAGAGGAGCAGTATATGGCTGAGGACCAGCATGGCTACCATGTGAGCATGCCCTTCTGTAAATTTGAAGAGTTTCGCACCGAGGCCATGCGCATGATTGCCGCTGCGGGAGGTGAGATCAAATACGGGCACAGCGAGGTGGGTAACTTCACGCATGGCGATCTGATGTATGAGCAGAACGAGATAGAGTTTCTTCCCACCAAGCTGGAGCAGGCTGCCGACCAGTTGGTGATAGCCAAATGGATGATGAGAGAGCTAGGCTACCGCTATGGTATCACTATTACCTTTGCGCCGAAGATTACCGTTGGTAAGGCCGGTAGCGGTATGCACATTCATACACGTGTGAGCCAGAATGGGAAAAACATGTATGTCGGGGAGAACGGATTGAGTGATGTGGCCATGAAGACCATGGCTGGTATTCTGAGCCTGGCAGGTTCGCTCACGGCCTTTGGTAACACCAATCCCACGAGTTACTTCCGCCTGGTGCCGCATCAGGAGGCCCCGACGAATATTTGCTGGGGCGACCGCAACCGTAGCGCCATGGTGCGCGTTCCGCTGGGGTGGAACAAAGGCAGCGGAAATATGATGGCTGTCGTCAATCCTTTGGAGAAGAAGGAATCTGTGGACTTCAGCCACAAGCAGACTATCGAGCTGCGCACTCCCGACGGCAGTGCCAATGTATACCTGCTGCTTGCCGGTATGACTGTCGCCGCCCGTCGTGGTTTTGAGATGGCTGATGCTGTGCAGTATGCCAAAGACCGCTATGTCAGTGTCAATATCTTTGAACATGAGGACGTGCTGTCGCGCCTTGATGTGCTTCCCGACAGTTGTGCAGCCAGCGCCGACCTGCTGGAGCGCGACCGCGCCGTGTATGAGCAGGATGGTATCTTTGCGCCGCAGCTTGTTGACGGTATTCTGAAGCAGTTGCGTGCTTTTAACGACCGCACCCTGCGTGCCGACATCGGCAAGGACGCCCAGAAGACCCTCGAACTTGTCGAGACTTTTATCCACTGCGGCTGAACGAATATGTTCTATGAATAGAGTAACCCTCCTTATCGGCGGCAATCAGGGCAACCGAGAGCAGCTGATAGAACAGGCAACCGTGCTGATACAAGAACGTATTGGCACGGTTGTTCTTGCTTCGGGCCTCTACGAGACAGCCCCCTGGGGTAGCTTTGATAAACCTCAAAAGAATTTTCTCAACCGTGCGCTGTTGGTGGAGACCACCTTTTCACCTTGGCAGGTGCTGCGTGCTGCGTTGGCTATCGAGGCGGAGCTGGGAAGGGTGAGGCCAGAAGGCGATAGCATTTCTAGTATCCCTAGTGGTGCTTCAAGAATCTACTCTGGGCGCCCGATGGACATAGATTTGATCTTTTATGATGATGTTGTGACGGATACCCCTGAGCTCACTCTGCCGCATCCGCGTATGCACCTGCGCCGTTTCGTGTTGGAGCCGTTGGCGGAGATAGCGCCTGGATTTCGGCATCCAGTGTTGGGGAAGACCGTGGAGGAGATGCTGCATGAGGTGTAGGTCGTTCATTATTGCGTTGGCGTTGATCTTGATGCCATTGATGTTGTGTGGGCAGACGGCCACGGTGAGTGGTACCATTACCGATGCACGCAGTGGCGAGACCTTGATCGGTGCCACGGTGGTGGATATGCGCAGTGGTAAAGGTGCTGTCAGCAACATGGCTGGTCACTACTCCTTGACGCTCCCGAGAGACAGTGTGACACTGAGGGTGAGCTTCGTGGGATACGAGCCACAGGAGGTGAGGTTGCTGATGGATCGCAGCCATGAGGTGCATGTGAGCCTGGTGCCGTCGTTGCTGCTTCAAGAGGTCACCATCACCGCCGAGCGACCAGGTGACCTGCGTTCGTCGCAGATGAGTGCCGTGCAGGTCACCATGGAGAAAATCCGTTCGGTGCCTGTCCTTTTCGGAGAAGCCGACCTCATCAAAGCCTTGCAATTGCTTCCCGGAGTGCAGAGCGGCAGTGAAGGTGGAAGTGGCATGTATGTGCGAGGAGGAGGGCCTGACGAGAACCTTTTCCTATTGGATGGAGTGCCGCTGTATAACGTCACCCATCTTGGCGGCTTCTTCTCGGCCTTCAACACCGACGCTGTCAAGAACGTCACCCTGTACAAGGGCAGCTTTCCTGCGCGTTTTGGCGGAAGGCTCAGTGCAGTGCTCGACGTTACACAGAACAACGGCAACGACAAAGAGTTGCACGGCAATCTTAGCGTAGGCCTTATCTCTGCCAAATGCAATTTAGAGGGTCCTATCGTAAGGGAGCGTACCACCTTCAGCTTTTCCTTCCGCCGTACATACGCAGAGCTCTTTATCATTCCTTTGGCTTTGTCTCTCAATAAAAACAGCTTGGCGGGTACTTCGACGTCGGACGGTGGAACTGACGCTGCCGACTACGATGCGGGATACTACTTTTACGATTTCAATGCCCGTGTCACGCACAAATTCAGTGACCGTAGTCGTCTGCATGCCAGCTTCTATATGGGCGACGACAAGCTGCATGGTGCCATCCATACCGTCAATGCCGACGACGAAGATGTGGATCTGGGTTTCTCGTCGTTGTGGGGCAATATTGTTGCCTCGCTGCGGTGGAACTATGCTATGAGTCCGAAACTCTTCCTCAATGTTACGGGCTCCTTTTCGCGCTACCGCAACGTCATTGTCGGCAGCGTTGCCAAGCAGCCCACTGCTGGTGATCACAATGCTTCGACCATCGAGGGAGACTACACCTCTGGTATCCGAGAGGGGAGCCTGCGTGCCGACTTCGACTACACTCCGTCGCCGGAGCACAGTGTGCGTTTCGGTGGTGGTGTCACTCGACACTGGTTTAGTCCCGAGGTGGCCACTGCCAGCATCGACTACTTCGACTCGCTGCTGATGAACGACACGTTGCACCACACCCTTGACATCGGCTCATCCATGGTTATGGCCAACACCTTCACCCTATTTGGTGAGGATGATTGGTCCGTCAGTGACGCCTTGAAGGTCAACTATGGCCTGCATCTGTCGTGCTTCCGGTTGAGCGATACCGTTTATCCATCGCTGCAGCCGCGTCTCTCGGCGCGACTGTTGCTCACCCCCGACCTTTCCGTCAAGGTGGGATATGCCGCCATGACGCAGTATGTGCACCTACTTTCCACCACCAGTGTCACCCTGCCCACCGATTTGTGGATGCCCGTTACGCGACGTGTGTTGCCCATGCGCAGTCATCAGGTTGCCGGTGGTGTGTCTTACAGTTTGAGTGGTATAGCCGACTTCTCTGCTGAGGTGTATTACAAGCACATGGACAACTTGCTAGAATATCGTGACGGTGCCACGCTGCTTGGGTCGTATGACGCCTGGGAGAATCTTGTCTGCATGGGCAGGGGGTGGAGTTACGGTGTGGAAATATTGGTGCAGCGCGAGGTGGGACGTCTCACAGGGTGGGTGGGCTACACGTGGAGCCGCACCATGCGTCTCTTTGACCGCAAGGGACAAGAGCTCAACAATGGAGAGCCCTTCCCCGCCAAATATGACCGTCGCCACGACCTCTCTGTGGTGCTCAACTACAAGCTGAGCGAGCGTGTGGATTTCAATGTTACGTGGGTTTATTCCAGTGGCAATGCTGCATCCCTAGCCACACAGAGCTACCCCATAGCACAGGAAGAGTCTGACGACTACGACCACATGGGCCGTCGTGGTGCGGTGAACTACATAGAAGGAAGGAACAACTACCGGATGCCCGACTATCACAGACTTGACGTAGGTGTTAACTTTCATAAGAAATTCAAGCGTGCGCGGCGATGTATCAACGTTAGTATCTACAATGTTTACAACCGACAGAATCCCTACATGCTTTACCGGTCGAGTCGCGACACCTACGCCCATTATCCGTCGGCGCTGGTGCAGTTGTCGCTCTTTCCGATACTGCCATCGGTGGCATATACTTTATATTTTTAGAGGTTTTGGTTTTATTAGAAGATTTAGAGGATATGGAAAGGATATTGATGATTATTGTTGCTGCGGTGCTGTTTGTTGGGTGCGAGAAGGTTGTTGATATAAACAACGATCCTTCGAAGGAATTGCCTGTTGTTAACGCCATACCAACAGTTGGGGAGCCCCTGTTTGTCTATTTTGCCCATACGCGTTTCTTTCTTGATACCAATAACAACCAGCCCCTTGCTGATGCTAGTCTGACGGTTTATGCCAACGATGTGCCGTTGGCGCTTGATAGTATAGTGCGTTGCCGCTACCATTACGCCTATGAGCCACAGGAGGGAGACAGCCTGCGTCTGGAGGGGATCACTCCGTATGGTACCTTGACGGCGCGCACCTATGTGCCGCGCGTGCCCACCCTCAGCAACATCAGTCTCTTGGCCGACACGGGTGGTCAGGCCTTTCGTTTTTACAATGCCTCTTTTGCTTTTGAGGACCACGGAGGAGAGGCGGAGTATTATACGCTCGTTGTAGAGGTGCGTGACAGTGGGGCCCGCCGCAACCACAGAGAACACCGTATTGACCATGTCGACACCACGCGCAGTGTCTATTTCGCCCTCACAGACAATGACGAGATCACTGGTGATGCCTCGTATGTCAACGCTGCCTTTGGTTTCTTCTATACGCACAATTATTTTAACGATAGCAGGATTGATGGCAGGACCTATCCTGTCAAGATGCAGATACTTCATATTATTGATACTACCGAGATAGCACCATTCAAACATGAGTATACTGTCAGCCTGCGCTCGGTTACGCCTGCGCGCCTGCGTTACATTATTGATGCATCAAGGCAGCGCGGTACCTCCTCTTTCTTTTCGGAGCAGGGTCAGGTGCGAGGCAATGTGAATGGTGCCCTTGGTATCTTTGCCGGCGTTGCCAAGAGCAGTTTCAGTTTTTGTCCTGATACCTTAGGAATATATGGGGGTGTTGGAGCGGTGGCATCCTCGCGGGAGCTGATAGAGAGAGTGAAATAGAAAAAAATATTTTGGTGGTTTGGAAAAAGGTTGTATCTTTGCAACTCCAAATAGACATAGGAAAATGTCTATTTATTTCTGAAACAACCTAAAAAACAAACAGTTAAAAATGTACGCAATCGTAGAAATCGCAGGCAAGCAATTCAAGGTCGCCCAAGATCAGAAGATCTTCGTCAACCGCCTCAAGAACGAGGAAGGCAGCGAAGTGTCTTTTGACACCGTGATGCTTAAGGACAATGATGGCAAGGTCGAGGTAGGCAAGCCCTATATCGCCGGAGCAAATGTGAAAGCCACTGTGCTTCGCCATCTTAAGGGCGATAAGGTCTTGGTGTTTAAGAAAATCCGTCGCAAAGGTTTCCAGAAGATGAATGGTTACCGTGACTATCTGACCCAGATCAAAATTGATAGCATCAACTAAGTCTAACCGTTTAAAAAGAAAAGAATATGGCACACAAGAAAGGTGTTGGTAGTTCCAGTAACGGTCGCGAATCCGAAAGCAAACGCTTAGGAGTGAAAATTTTTGGTGGTCAGCAGTGCATCGCTGGCAACATCATCGTTCGTCAGCGTGGCACCGTCCACAATCCCGGTCAGAATGTTGGCATGGGTAAGGATCATACCCTCTTTGCACTCGTCGACGGTGTTGTGAAGTTCCACAAAGGCCGCGAGGATCGCAGTTTTGTCTCTGTCCTTCCCGCTGCGGAATAATCGCTGCGCGAGCAGAGGTATTGTTACATGATATTGATTTGTTGTAGGGTCCCTTTTTGGGGCCCTTTTTTGTGATGTTATTCGAACTGCACTCGCACGCTCTCGATGTGTATCTTGTCGAGCAGTTCTTTGACGAATTTGGGATCGAGGCCCATATCTGTGGCTATCTTGATGCGGTTATTCATCACGCTCTCCCATCGTTTTGCTTGATAGACGGATATTCCTTCATTGCGTTTGACGGCTGCTATCTCGCGTGACACCTCCATGCGTCGTGCCAGCAGTTGCAACATGTCGTAGTCGATTGCGTCAATGCGGCTACGCAGAGCTTCGAGGGCTGTGGTGTGGCTGCTGTCGTCGTTGATATTGTTGGGCAGAGACTTCAGGATGTCTGACAGTTGGGAGGGCGTGAGCTGCTGGTCGGCGTCTGTCCAAGCCTGTGAGGGGTTGGGGTGAACTTCTACCATGAAACCGTCGTAGGCGAGTTGTAGTGCTCGCAACATCAGATCTTTTGCCATGCTGCTTTTTCCGCTGATGTGGCTGGGGTCGCATAGTATAGGCAGGGTGGGGAAGGTGCGCCGCAACTCAATCGCCAGTTCCCAAAGAGGGGTGTTGCGGTAGTCGTAGTTGTTGTACATGTTGAACCCGCGATGAATGGCGGCTATGCAATTGATGTTCGCTTGCTGAAGCCGTTCGAAGGCGCCTATCCATAGGCGCACGTCGGGGCTCATGGGGTTTTTTACCATCACCTGCATGTTGTTTCCGCGCAGAGCTTCGGCTAGTTCATCTACCATAAAGGGATTGCCGGTGGTGCGAGCACCGATCCACACGGTGTTGATGCCATGCCGGAGGCATAGCTCGATATGTTCGGGACGAGCCACCTCGCAGCAGAAGCGCACGTGGTTGCCATCGGCCATGCGCAGGGGACCGTTAGAGATTTCCTGCATCCATTGGAGTGCCGGTTCACCCAGTCCTTCGAATCCACCGGGACGGGTGCGTGGTTTCCATACGCCGCCGCGTATCATCTGCACCTGAGGTAGAGAGCAGAGGGAGGTGCATACGCTCTCAAGTTGCTCACGGCTCTCCACACTGCAGGGGCCGGCGATGACAAAAGGTCTCTCGATGATCTCCATGGATTATTTTTGAAAATGCAAAAGTACACAATTTTTTTTATTTGGTGTCGTTAGCGTGGTATGAAAGTAAGATACCTTAGAGTGAAGCAGTGGTTTTTGGTGACGCTGATGGGTGTGTTAGGACTTTCCTCGTGCCGCAGTCATAAAGAGACGATAGTTTCTGACGGTATGCCCAAGGAGCCACCTATGCAGCGCGATGAAATTCTGCTTATGTATGGTACTCCATCGATGGATTTTCGTCTTCGTGGAGAGGTGAAAGACGAGCAGGGGCGGCCGGTGCAGGATATTCGTGTCAATATGCTCGAATACAATATGGAGGTAGAAGGTACCACGCTGCAGGGCAATCCCGATAGGGTGAAGGAATGGCTTGAGGAGAGCGCTGTGATTACTGATGAAAAGGGACGTTTCGTTCTCGATAGGCACGACTTTCCCCGAGACCGTGTACGTCTTATGGTGCGAGATGTGGATGGTGCCGCTAATGGCGATTTGCAGGATAAGGTGGTAGATGTAGAGGTGAGAGCCGCCGATGTCGATACCACGGGCGCCAACGGGTGGTATCGAGGCACTTTCAACAAGAGGATTTATATCTCGCTCGACAGAAAGAAATAGTTTTTTTATGTCGCTCACGTTACGCCAACGTGTAGGTCTTGAGTTGCAGCGCAGCCTGCGTCACAACACGGCGCGTCTGCATCCATTGCGAACTTTGTTTTGGGAATGTACGTTGCGGTGCAATATGCATTGTCGTCATTGTGGCAGTGACTGTCGTGTGCAGCCTTCAGTTGGAGATATGCCTGCTGGCGATTTTTTGCATGTTATCGATGGTTTGTTGCTGCATGTTGATCCGCATAAGTTATTCATTATCTTCACCGGAGGCGAAGCGTTGCTGCGCGATGACCTTGAGATGGTGGGGCACGAACTCTATCGGCGTGGTTTTCCCTGGGGTGTGGTTACCAATGGCTACCTGCTTGATGAAGAGCGTTTTGATAGACTTCTAGCCAGTGGTATGCATAGTGTTGCTATCAGCCTTGATGGTCTTGCCGAGGATCACAACTGGTTGCGTTGTCATCCGGACTCTTTTGCTCATGTGGAACATGCTATCGACCTTTTGGCTAGGCAACATGAGGTGTTGTGGGATGTTGTCACCTGTGTCAACCCGCGCAACTACCTTCATCTTGGCGCTTTGCGGGAATACCTGCAGCAGCGCGGTGTCCCCTCGTGGCGTCTATTCAGTATTGCTCCCATGGGTCGTGCCGCCCATGACGCTTCCCTGCAGCTTGACGACGGGCAGTTGCGTGGGCTGATGGATTTTATTGCTGCGAGCAGGATGGAAAGGAGTGTGGAAGGGAATGTGATGAACGTGAGCTATGCTTGTGAGGGTTTCTTGGGAGCTTATGAGCAGCGTGTGCGTGACCATTTTTTCTTCTGTCGTAGCGGTATTGAGGTGGCCTCCATACGTTGCGATGGTGCTATCAGTGGATGCACATCGGTGCGTAGCCATATGGATCAAGGAAATATCTACGAGGACGATTTCTGGGAGGTGTGGCAAAACCGTTTTTCGGTGATGCGTGACCGTCGGTGGACGAGAAAAGACCAATGTGAGAACTGCCAAGTGTGGCGCTACTGCGAAGGTAGCGGTCTGCATCTTTATGACGATGACGGACGGTTGCTCACCTGTCACCATCAGCGCCTTGGGCGTTCTCTGCGTCCCTAGTTAGTGAGGTGCTCCAGTTTTGATGACTTTCATGGCCCTGCGGCCATAACGCACGAGATAGATGCCTGGTGCCAGGTGACTGAGGTCGAGCGTCGACGATGTGCTGTGCAGCAGAGTGGCTCCCGAGAGATCGAGCACGCTGACTGCGTCGCCAGGTGTCACGCCCAGGAGAGTTATGTGTCCGGAAGTGGGATTGGGGTAAGCCTCCCATAGCACCCCGTCGGGCACTTCGGCGATGTCGTTGCTGTCGTGAGGAAGGAGGGATAGCAGTTCTTCGATATATGTGATGAGTGGTCCTGCTAGAAAATGCCAATAAGAGGGCAGAAGATGGCTTGGCAGACGTTTAGTGGTGGAGATCTCCATGGTCATCTCCAGACAGTCGTGGTAATAGTTCATGTAGTCTTGTCGGCCGCCGCCTATGACGTACCAATCGCCTCCCGCTATGTATCCCGAGGAGGTTACATTTGCGAAATGAGTAGTGTCGTAGCATCGCAGTGTATCCATGAATCGCGTGCATACTTCCTGCCACCAATCGGATTTGGGATGAGCCTGCACTGAGGATAGGAAGCTATCCCATGGGTAGTTGAGCACTTCTGCGCCGCCATGTAGGTTGGCACTGAGACGAAAGCGATGATGTGACACATAGTCGATCATGGCTGTATTTTCGGGTGTCGGCGTGGGTGTTGTAGATGAGAAAGGATCCGGGTAGTTTCGGTTGAGGTCGATGCCGTCTGCGTTATAGCGCCACGATGTCGCAACGGTGTTGTCGCCGCCGTGATAGGTGCCGTCGGGATTGGCTAGAGGGTTGATGTAGATCTGCAGGCTGTCGACGAGGTGTGTGAGACGAGGGTTTCTGCCATAGCTGTTGAGGAGGGTGTCGATAAGCCGTAGCATCATCACCATGCCTGTTAGCTCGTCGCCATGGATGGTAGAGGAGTAGAAGAATTCAGGATAGTTGCTGTCGCCCAAGTGGGTTCCTATTGCTAAGCATAGTATTTTACGTCCTTGGACAGAAGTTCCTATGCTGTCGAGCCGGCAGAGTTCGGGGTGATTGTCGGCCCATTCCTGCATCATAGAGAGGTAGGTGGAGTGGGTAGGATAGCGGTTCCATTGTGCCATCTGATCGACGTTTGATGCCATAAGGAGAGCTTTGCTAGGGACAGAGGGCTCGTCGATGGGAGGAAAGGCGTCGGGGCGTAATGGGATTTGTGCCAGAGTATTGAAGAAGAAGGATATAAATATAAAAATGAGTATTTTGCCTTTCATGTGTGTCGTTTTGTGTACCAGGATAATTCGATGCAAAAATACGTTTTTTTTGTAATGTATAATAATAAAAAAGGGCGGAACGTTAATAACTAAAAGAGATAATATGAAGTTTCCCTGGATAAAGACTATAGGCTGTATTGCTGTTACAGCCTTGTTAATGGCGTCATGTGACGACGAGGATGACGATGCCCGTACTGGTGCTACCGGTTCGCAGCAGGAACAGGATGATCCGGATGTAACCTCAGGTGCCACGATTGTCCGCGGGCAGATCACACAAGGGGTGATGAGGATAAATGGGGTTTGGGAGAGCGATGTCTATGGTATTGATCTTGACAATGATGATACCATAGATTTCCGTCTTGTTGGCGGTATGAAAGTGCTCGTCTACGATGTTGAGGAGGGAGGTAATGCAGTGGTTGCCCAGGGTGGTCACGTTACGCCGTTGACTAAAGGTAGCATCGTAGGTGCGCAGTCGCATTTTGGTACAGAGGGCAGGGATACCATTGTGTTTCCGTCCAGGAGCGCCGAAAAGATTTATGTCGGTTTACGCTTTCTTCATCACGGAGCCCTGCACTATGGATGGGTAAAGGTGGAAAATGAGGACAATCGAATAGAGTGGGACAAATGTGGGTTCCATTCCACCGCCGGCTCATCTATTAAGGCGGGGCAGGACGAGTTATAGCGTTTTTTTTCTTCTTATTCGTTGGCCTTTTCTGCTGTCGGAGAAATGACTTCGAGCAGGTTGCGTTCTACCTCCACCACGAGGAAGAAATCGAGACCGGTGATGCTGATACCGAAGTTGCCGCCCGTTTCTTCGGAGAACAATACTCCTGTCATACCGTTGAATTCGCCACCTGTGATGCGCACCATCGCCCCTTTCTGTAGTCCTTCGTTGTTGCGGATGAAAATATCTTTATCCGAATCTACGAGGCGTCGCAGGGCAGCCATCTCGCTGTCTGGGATTACGGCGGGTTGGTAATGCCACGACACAACATTTACCACAAAATCGATGCTTCGTACGGGTATCACATCAGTACGTCTGATGCGAGCGAAGAGATAGCCTGGCAGCAAGGGCTCTTCGATAGTCTTCCATCTGTCACTCCAGCGGTGTAGTTTGCAGCGTAGTGGCAGATAGGTTTCGAAGCCCCTTTCTCGTAGTTTCTCTTCCGCTTTTCTTTCTGCTCGCGATTTGGTGTATAGAGCCACCCATTGAGGAGTATCGGTCAGCATGGCATGATTTTTCTATGGCATGGGTAACGATTTGCGAGCTGATTTATTGCCAGCAGTAGCAAAAATACTGCTACTCCGATGGCAATAAGATTAGCTGTGCTCAAGTTGATATGCGCCAGGTGCGCGTGTGGCCAAGAAGCAATGGCAGCTGTTAGACGGTCGCAGAAGGAGATGGTGTGTGCGGTAAGGAAGGCTGTGAGGGAACATGGGAGTAGTAGATAGATGAGTGACAGCGTCAGCAGCACTGATGCGGCGGGCACTATGATGACATTGGCAACGATAAAGTACGGATAGAAGGAGTGAAAAGCAGCGAGCGCGAAGGGTAGTGTGGCCAATGTGGCTGCAACGGAGACCACGAAGGCTTTGGGTATCTGATGGTGCAGCTTTTGCAATAAGGGACGTATCATCAAAATTCCCGTCACGGCGCTGAAAGAAAGCTGCCATCCGATGTCGAAAGGCAACGTTGGGTCGGCTATGAGCATAACGATAGCCACGAAGGCCAACAGGTTCATGTTATCGGTGCGTCGTGCCAACATGTGGCTTACCAGGATCAGAGAGAACATCATGGCGGCGCGTAGCGTTGCTGGCGATAGTGCCGTAAGCAGTGTGAATCCCCATAATGCCGTCATCTGTACCCCGCAACGTATCTGCCGTCCCCGTCGATCGCGTGGTATCCAGAAAAGTAATAAACCGATAATACTTGTTATTAGGCCTACATGCAAACCGCTGACGCACAGCAGGTGCATGATTCCTGCATCGCGGAATTGGTCACGCAGGCTCCCATCCAGGTCGCTGCGCCATCCGAGTGTCAATGCCGCTACTACGCCGGCGTAGCGATGGTCTATAGGACCTTTCTGCATACGGCGCAGGAGTGCTTGCCGCCATCCTTCCAGTTGGTGTCTTAGTCCTTTGCCTCGTTCTGTTATGAAATAGTGGTCGGAGGTGCTGTATAGTGTGCGTTGAAGGGTATCGGCATAGCCGTGCACAAGCAGTTTGTCGCCAAGCATTAGTGTGTTTGCCAGACTGTCGTTGCGCAGGAAGAGGCGTAGTGTGCCTTGCGTAGACAATCCGTCGACAGCTACGACATCGGCGGTGGCCATCAGGCTTCGTTTGTGGGGCGAAGGAGTTTCATTAAGGCGTAGCGAGAGGAAAGAGTGAGTAGGACAAAGGTCGTACCATGCAGGGGCTGCATCACGCTGCATGCAATAGCGGCTGCCGCCGATAGTAAAGAAAACAAGGATGAGGAGGCATGCTACCGTTTTATGTGGCATTTGTCGGCTAAGAGCGACGATTAGTGCCGTTATCATGGCTACTATTCCGCATATTAATAGCCAGGATATTGTATCCATGCTATTCAGATGGTGTGCTACCAGACATCCGAACAGCAAGGCAATGGCAAGGGGTAGAAAAGGTGTACGCCGCATAGGGTGGTTTCGAGAAGGGATTACAGGATGAGGTCCTGTAGCATCACTTTGGGTACCACATGCACCCCGTTTTCGCGGTAGTAGGCATGGCTTTCGTTGGCGTGGATGGGCTTTATCTCGAAGCGTTCGATACCTTTGCCTACCGCCAGGAGCATTAGAGGTAAATAGGGAAGTTCGAAGAGCTCTTGTGTCTGTGTGCGGTTGAAAGCGCCGATAACCAAGCCCTGCAGGCCCATTTCCGTCATCTTGAGTAGCATGCTTTGTAGGGCTATGCCGAGGTCGACATCCACCAGAGGACTCTCTTTTGTGGTGGAGCAGCAGATAATGAAAGCCTCCGGTTCTGTGCCTGCTATGGGGAGGTGTAGCTCGGGAAGTGCTGCCCCCATTCGTAATAACGGCAACAACCGGTCGGCGCCGTTGTCGCGTGTCACTAACTTGAAGCGTAGTACCTGTTGGTTGCATGCTGATGGTATCTTGGTGCAAACGCCTACGATACGTTCTAGTTCTGCTTGGCTCACGACATAGGCTTTATTGTAGCCTCGTGTGCTGCGGTTTTTCAATAGCAGTTCATCGACGGTGTGGCCGATTCTACGTACTTTGATTTTGCCTTTTCCGAGGGTTTCTTCGTATCTTTTTTCCAGATAGTTGTCAGCCATTTGTCTGTTTTTTTCTTTATAAAATGTGTGATGTTTCTTGATTGACTGTCAGTATGCTATGCGAGCGATGATAGGTGCATCCGAAGGCAAAATTACAACTTTTTTCAAATAAATTTTGCCACATTGGAAAATATATGTAATTTTGCACCCGATTTCGACAGCCGAAATTGACCATTTTGATCTGCTAGCTCAGTTGGTTTAGAGCGCTTGCTTGACAGGCAAGAGGTCACAAGTTCAAATCTTGTGCAGATCACGATACAAGCCGCCTCAGTAGAGGCGGTTTTGCTTTTTTAAAAGTGATAGAGCAATAGATGCTGGTAAGATACGTTGTAAAGAAAAGTGCACTTGTTTATGAACACTATGACAGAAGAAGCACGGCGCGTTTTTTGTGGCGACCGTTATGCCGTTGGGACCACGGGTATTGAGATTGTAGAAGTAGAAAAATATCGTGCTCTTTGCTGTCTTGCTATTGACGAGCGCCACTGCAATGCGCGTGATGTGGCGATGGGTGGCGTGCTCTCTACATTGGGCGATTTTGCCGCTGCTGTCGCCGCCAACAGTTGCTGTTTAGAGGAGGATTTGCAATGGGTATCGTCCCAGGCGAACATTCATTTCTTGGCGCCAGTGGATAAGGGATGCCGTCTTATAGCGACATGTACAGCCGTCAAAGTGGGTCGCACAATGGCTCTTTTCCGGACAGAAATAGCAAATCTCGACAGTGGAAAGTTGGTTGCCACTGTCGAGACTACGATGGTACACGTTTAGGAGTTGGCTGTAGGGATAACAGCTATTCTTCTATGGCGATCGTGTTATTCGCTTTTTCTAACTGATTTATATCCGCTCATCAAGCCAGTGTTGGCATTGCCGATGAAGGCGAGAATCATTTTGCCCTCGTCGGTGTTGCCAAATTTTTCTTTCACCTGTTCCACTGCTTCGGTGACGTTGAGGCCTTTGACGAAGATGTAACGGTATATGTCGCTGATGCGGTTGATGCTCTCCTGGGTGAATCCGCGACGCTGCAGACCGAGGGTGTTCACTCCGCAGTATTGTATAGGGTAGCGTGCTGCTTTGACGTAGGGAGGGATGTCCTTGTCGATGAGTGACCCTCCTTGAGTGATGACGTGTGAGCCGATGTGTATGAACTGCAGGCATGCCGTTTTTCCTCCGAGGATAACATAGTCGCCAAGTATGATGTGTCCGGCGAGGGTGGCGTTGTTGGCCAGCACGCAGTTGTCGCCTACGACACAGTCATGGGCAACATGCACGTATGCCATCAGTAGGTTCCCGTTGCCGATGACGGTTTTACCGCTGGCGGCAGTACCACGATTGATGGTGCAGCACTCGCGGATAGTGTTGTTGTCGCCAATTTCTACGGTAGTATACTCGCCAGCGAACTTCAGGTCCTGAGGTACAGCGGCGATGACGCTGCCAGGGAAGATGCGGCAGTTCTTGCCGATGCGGGCACCAGGGAATATGGTGACGTTGGGTCCTATCCATGTGCCGTCGCCAATTTCCACATCTTCATAGATGGTGGTGAAATTTGAAATCTTTACGTTCTGCCCGATTTTAGCATCGGGGTGAAGGTCGTACAGAGTCATTCTATATCAGTTTTGGTATTATCAATACAATGGGTATTATCAGGATGCTATTCTTGCGGATGGTCCTTGATGTAGTTTGAAAGGAAACGTGCGAAGGCGTTGTTGGCCTTGTGACCGGGGCGGTAGATAGAGAAGTGACCATTTATCATGGGGCCAGCAAGGCGAATGTCGCCCACAAAGTCAAGCAGTTTGTGTCGTGCGGGCTCGTTGGGGAAGTAAGGGTTGGTAGTGTTGAGCACGCCGTCGTGCACACGGAAGTTATTGATGTCCTTATTGAATATTTTGCCGAGGCGTTTGAGCTGTCGCGGGGTGAGCTCTTTGTTTACATATACCAATGCATTGTCGAGGCTCCCGCCTTTAATAAGGTTGAAATGCAGTAGTGGTTCAATCTCATGAAGGAAAACGAAGGTGCGGCAAGGAGCTATGCCAGAGGAGTATTCAGAGAGGTCGTTCATGTCTGCTTCCTGGGCTCCGATGACGCTATTGGGGAAGTTGATGGCACAATGCACAGAGAAGCGATCGCTGGGCTCCACATCGAATACTGACCCTGTGTCTTTGAATTCGAAATGCAGTGCCTCGGGGATATTATATGTGTGGCGTTGCGCCGACATCGTGCGTAATCCTACGCGTGTAAGCTCGAGCATCCAGGGACGTGAAGAGCCGTCGATGATGGGTACCTCGCCGCCATCCAGTTCGATAAGTGCATTATCAATCCGCATACCATGCAGTGCTGACATGAGATGTTCGATGGTGGCTATGGTTTGGCGCCCCGAGCCGAGTGTGGTGCCGCGTGAGGTGGCTCCCACGTTTTCAGCAAGGGCATGCTGCGTGACGATATTGGTACGGTCGGTGCGACGGAAAGCAATGCCGAAGTCTTCGAAGGCGGGCTTCACGGTGACGGTCACAGTGCGTCCTGTGTGCAGCCCAGGTCCTGTGACTCGAAATTCTTTCTGTATGGTGGTTTGGTATTCCATGTGAGGATCATTTAGTTGGCGGGGATGAATCGTAACGATTCTAGGCGGTAGAGTAGAGAACGGTCATTTTCCAATCCTTCGCCGGAACGTATGAGGTGGAGGGGACTGGTTAGCGTGGGGGAGGGTAGGGTTGGGGCAAGCCAGAAAGATGTTCCTTTCTTGGCTAGACCACCGACGATGTAGAGTGTTAGGTCATAGCCTGTGGAAGCTAGCGTTGATGTGGGCTCGGTCCCGTAGCGCGTGCGGAATGCTTTCAAGAAGTCCACATGTATGTTGTTGGTCATATCCCACCCTGTCGCGAAGGTATGGTATCCGACCTGTTGTAGCTGCGCAAAATCTACATCGGGCAACTCTCGCGTCCAGTCGTTAAAGGTGTAGAGTGTAGGGGTGTTGCTCTTGAACGATGCGAGACGGTTGAGGAGGTTGCTCACATAGATACGATTTTTGTCGCGTCCCTCGTTGTAGATACTTAGCACGCTACTCGACGGATTTGCTTTAAGGAACTGGGTTAGTTTGGCGTATTGTGACCAGTTGAAAAGGGTATAGCGCAGATCTCCGCGTTGTATCAACTGTTTTTTGATCTCTTCGAGGATTACTCGTTCCTCTTTGTTGCCTGAATGAATGACGAAGAGTTGTCCGTTGGGACGTTCGCTCTTGATGTTGTCGAGCATAGTGCTCACCTGTCCCGCCAGCGAGGGCTGTATCTTTACCACATAGGGGTTATCCTGGCATACTTCGCTGCGTGTCGTCATGGGGTTGACGATATACACCTTTGCGTCGCGCGCCAATTCGGCGGCCTGCGTAAAAGCGTCGCGGAAGAGGAGCGAGATGATGACATCACTTTCTGTAAGGTGGTGCTCGTTGAAGAGGCGCTTCACCTCGTCGGCACTTTGGGTGGCAATATCTACTACGTTAATTTCACTGTTGATGCCCTCCTCGGCCAATTGGTCAAGGGCCATACGTATGCCTTCGTAGAATTCGATGAATTCAAATTGATGGTAGGTTCGTTTGCCCCTTTGTTCGATGTCAAATTTTGTTGTTGAGATTTCCTCCATCTCGCCAAGGTGCAGGGGCATGATAAGCGCCACTTTGACCACGGAACCTACCGAGCGCGAAGGCCGTGCGTCGCCACTCGCGGCGCTGTGTACCACAGGGGTGGGGTGTGTCACTGTAGGTGGCACCGTGACGGGTTTTCGCGAGTCCTTATTCGTCGGCTTTGTGGTTTGTTGTTGTGGGCTTTTCGGGGAAGCCTGTTCAACAGGTAGTGGAGTGGTAGCATTTTGGTAGCGGCAAGGGATCCACACCGTGTCGCCGGGGTGCAGGAAATGGATGTCGACATGCGTGACGGCATCGTAGCTCTCCACTTTGTATGCTTTGGAAATAGAGTAGACGGTTTGCCCTTTTTCGACGATGTGGACAAAGTATCGCTTTCCGTGCACCACTTGTATCTCGCTGCTCACCTTCACGGGTGCTGTCCCAGGCGCTTGGGCTCTTAATGCGAGGAAAGTGGAAGGAGAAAAACGGAAGGTGATGCAGACGAAAACCAGCAACATCACTTTTAGCGCTTTCCCGCAAAAAACCTTATCAGTGGCTCTTTTCATAATCTCTCCTCGTTTATTTTTCCGTTTACCAGATGGGTTTATTCCCATTCGATTGTTGCTGGCGGCTTGGAACTGATGTCGTAGCATACACGGTTCACACCGCGTACATGGTTTATAATCTCGTTTGAGATGCGAGCCATAAAATCGTAGGGCAGATGGCACCAGTCAGCGGTCATTCCGTCCACGCTCTCCACTGCGCGCAGCGCAACTACACGTTCATAGGTCCGCTCGTCGCCCATCACACCCACGCTTTGTATCGGTAGCAGTATGGCTCCGGCCTGCCACACCTTATCGTAGAGCCCAGCATCGCGTAACCCTTGGATGAAAATGTGGTCCACCTCTTGAAGGATGTGCACTTTCTCAGGGGTCACATCGCCAAGGATGCGTATGGCCAAACCAGGGCCAGGGAAGGGATGGCGCCCGATGAGCTCCTCTTTGATCCCTAACTGGCGTCCGATACGGCGCACTTCGTCTTTGAAAAGCAGGCGGAGTGGCTCTACAAGCTGCAGCTTCATATAATCCGGGAGACCGCCCACATTGTGGTGGCTTTTGATGGTCTGACTTGGCCCCTTCACACTGCTGCTTTCGATGACGTCGGGGTAGATGGTCCCCTGACCCAGCCAGCGGGCATCGGTGATGAGCTTCGCTTCGGCATCGAAGACATCGATGAATGTTTTTCCGATCGCTTTGCGTTTCTTTTCCGGGTCGGTGACGCCTGCCAGCACGCTGTAAAAACGCTCTTTGGCATCGACGCCCTTCACGTTGAGACCCATGTCACGGTACGAGGCAAGCACACTCTCAAACTCGTTTTTACGCAGTAGCCCGTTGTCAACGAAAATGCAGTGCAGCTGGTCGCCGATAGCACGACTGATGAGTACGGCGGCAACGGTGCTGTCCACACCGCCGCTGAGGCCTAATACCACTTTGTCGTTGCCTAGTTTGGCACGCAGGTCGTGCACGGTGGTCTCAATGAAGTTCTGTGGCGTCCATTCCTGGTGACAGCCACAGATATCAACCAAAAAGTTGTGCAGCAATGTAGTACCGTCAAGCGAATGGTGCACCTCGGGGTGAAACTGGATGGCATAGGTCTGCTCCCCTTCAATCTGGTATCCTGCATTCTTTACGCTTTCGGTTGAGCAGATCACGCGGTAGCCTTCCGGCAACTGCTCGATGGTGTCGCCATGACTCATCCACACCTGGCTGCCAGAGGAAATACCTTTCATCAAGGGATTACTGCTATCAATGGTGGTGAGGTTGGCACGGCCATATTCGCGGCTCGCGCTTTGCTGCACACGTCCGCCGCCCCATTTGGCGAGGTATTGCGCACCATAGCATACTGCCAACAACGGCAGTGTACCTTTGATACCCTCCATGTTTGGCACGGGTGCGTCGGCTGCGTTGCAGCTGTAAGGACTGCCGGAGAAGACTACCCCCTTTACGTTCTCTGTAAGTACGGGAATCTTGTTGTAAGGGTGTATTTCACAGTAGACATTCTGCTCGCGAATTTTGCGTGCTATCAGCTGAGTGTACTGAGAACCAAAGTCTAAGATGATGATAGTCTCCATATATATATATTATTTTAAATTGCAAAGATAGTAAACTAATGCCAAATGTCAAAAAATAATTTTCTTCTCGTCGCGAATACTGCCAATATATCGAATACCAGCAATCGCCGCGGGACGATTGCTGGTTGATAGAAGACCCTTGTTCAGATAACTAATGACCCCTGTCGACAGCAGCGTGAAACGCAGCAGCCGACGGTGGTCAAAAGGGTCAGAGAGTTTAATCAATGCTTACGATGTGATACTTGCGGGAGCCTAAACCGATGGTCTCACCATGCTCGATGGTGTGCACGCCATGCTGCTGGTTGATACGATTGATAAGGTCGGTGGGGTCGTTGCTGGCACTGACTTCCATCTGGTTGACGATGTCCACGCAGGCTTGGTCGAGAGCCACAGGGTCTGTGGAGGCCAGGATACCATAGTCTTCAAGTTTCACTGGTTCAGGATGGTCCACGCAGTCGCAGTCGATGCTCATGTTGTTCATCACACTGATGTAAATGATGCCTTTCTTTGCTTTGAAGTGGTTTACCACACCTTGGGCAGCTGCCGCCATACTCTCAAGGAATCCGTCTTGGTCGCCGATGAATTCGGGTGTCCAGAGCTTGGCCATATCGAGTATTTCCATCTTGCCGGCAGAGTGGATGTAGGCTTTGCCATTCTGACTGGCGCAGCCGATACTGAGGTTCTTCAGGGCTCCGCCGTAGCCGCCCATGGGATGGCCCTTGAAGTGGTTGAGGGCAATCATGAAGTCGTAGTTCGCCATGTGGCTGCCCACGATGTCGTACTTGATGTGGGTGCTGTCCTTGACGGGGATGCGGATTTCGCCCTCCTCGTCCATAATGTCGACCTTGAACATGGGAATGAAGCCGTGACGTTTGATGATTTTCCAGTGGTTGGCAGAGGTGTTGCGGTCGTCTTGCTCGTCACCGGGGCCGCTACTGTAGGCAGTGTTGCACTCCACGATGGTGCCGTCCACCAGTTCCACGAGTTTTTGGATGAGCTCGGGTTTCAGGTAGTTGGGGTTGCTCCCCTCTCCGGTACTGATCTTGACGGCCACATTCCCTTGTGCCTTCACGCCGAGAGCTTCGTAGATTTTCACTAGGCTCTCAGGGCTGATGTCCTTGGTCATGTAGACGGTAGCGCCGTCTGTGTCTTTCTGCGCTTCGGGATCGGCGACATGCTGTTTGCATGCTCCAAGCATGATGGCAGCAGCGAAAGTCATCATCATTGCTTTTTTCATATGGTTATTGATTGTCGATAGGTCTTGATTCAAATTAGAATTCAGCTGTCTTAGGCGTACGCGGGAAGGGTATGACGTCGCGGATGTTGGCCATACCGGTGACGAAGAGCATCAGGCGCTCGAAGCCAAGACCAAAGCCGGCATGGGGGCAGCTGCCGTAGCGCCGTGTGTCGAGGTACCACCACATATCCTTCATGGGGATGTCGAGCTCCTCGATGCGCTGCATGAGCTTGTCGTAGTTCTCCTCACGCACGCTGCCGCCTATGATCTCGCCGATTTGAGGGAAGAGCACATCGGTGCCCTGAACCGTCTTCCCGTCGTCGTTCTGCTTCATGTAGAAGGCTTTGATCTCCTTCGGGTAGTCAATCATGATGACGGGTTTCTTGAAGTGTTTCTCTACAAGGTAGCGCTCGTGCTCGGAGGCCAGGTCGACGCCCCAGCTCACGGGGAACTCAAATTTCACGCCGCTCTTGACGGCTTCTTCGAGGATTTTGATACCCTCGGTATAGGGCAGGCGTACAAAATCGGTGTTCACCACGCTCTTCAGTCGCTCAATGAGGGTAGAGTCGATCATTTTGTTGAGGAATTCGAGGTCGTCCATGCAGTGATCCAATGCCCAGCGCACGCAATACTTGATGAATTCTTCTTCTAAAGCCGTCAGTTCGTCGAGTTGGTAGAAAGCCATTTCGGGTTCTATCATCCAGAATTCGGCAAGGTGGCGTGGCGTGTTGCTGTTCTCGGCACGGAAGGTGGGGCCGAAGGTGTAGATTTTACCCAGCGACGTGGCACCGAGCTCTCCCTCCAGCTGGCCGCTGACGGTCAGGGCGGTGAACTTGCCGAAGAAGTCCTGCTCCCAGTCGATGGTGCCGTCCTCTTTGCGAGGAGGATTCTCGGGGTCAAGGGTGCTTACGTGGAACATTTCGCCAGCTCCCTCACAGTCGCTGGCGGTGATGAGGGGCGTATGGAAGTAGAAGAAGCCGCGCTCGTGGAAGAATGTGTGGATGGCCATGGCCATGTTGTGACGCAGACGCATCACGGCACCAAAGGTGTTGGTACGCAGACGCAGGTGCCCAATCTCGCGGAGAAACTCCATAGAGTGGCCTTTCTTTTGAAGTGGGTAAGTGTTGGGGTCGGCTTCTCCGTAGACTTCAATCTTCGTGGCCTGTACCTCCACGGCTTGACCGCTGCCCTGGCTCTCCACCAGCAGACCTTCTACACCGATGCAGGCTCCGGTGGTGATGCGTTTCAACTCCTCCTCGAATCTCGTCGGGTCGGCAACAATCTGTATGTTGTGTATGATGCTTCCGTCGTTGACGGCAAGGAAAGCAACGTTCTTGTTGCCGCGCTTGGTGCGCACCCATCCTTTGACGCATACTGTGGCGCCAATAAGGGCGCTCACGTCTTCTTTCAACAAGTGCTTAATTTCGTAGCGTTTCATATCTAACTTTTCACTTTTAATTTTTCACTATTCACTTATTCATCGCCGCCTCGATGCTCATCTGGTAGAGCTGGGCGGGCGTGATGCCCATGGCACGGGCTTGTTTGGGTACGATGCTCTCTGCACTCTGTCCCGGGATGGTATTCACCTCCAGGAAGTAGAGCTCGTTGTTGGCGCTGTCGAGGATGTAGTCGAAGCGTACGATGCCTTTGCATCCCAGGCGTTCGTAGAGCTGTGCCGACACCGCCTGTATGTGTTGTGCCGTGTGCTCGTCGACCTCGGCGGGGGTCACCTCGCTGCTGAAACCCTCATACTTGGCAGCATAGTCGAAGAATTCATGTCCACCTTTGGGTATAATTTCGGTGATAGGGAACAGGAGCAATTCTCCGTCTGCATTGCGGAATACGCCGCAGTCAAACTCGCGTCCTACAATGGCTTCCTCTATCAGCACTGCGCTATCTTCTGTGAAAGCCTCACGGATGGCGGCGGGCAGGGCCTCGGGGCTCTTCACCTTGGTGGTGGCAACGCTGCTGCCGCCGGCAGCCGGCTTCACGAAAACGGGGAGATGAAGAGAGGATTGCGGAGAGTCGGTTGGCACTATTCCATCTTTCCACTTCCCACTTTCCACTTCCCACTGTTCTTTATATAGCAGAACCGAGTTGGCTACTTTGACGATGCCAAAGTTTTTTACTACGGGGTTGCAGTAGCCTTTATGGAAGGTGAGTGCGGAGGTGTAGTAACCACAGGTGGTGTAGCGGATGCCCAGCATATCGAAGTAACCTTGCAACACGCCGTTTTCGCCGGGGTTGCCATGCACGATGATAAAGGCTAAATCAAAATGAACCGTGACGCCGGCATCGATGACGGTGAAGTCGCCGCGGTCGATGGGTCTGTGCTCGTCGCCGCATTCCCAGTACCAGCCCGCACGATCCACCACAATTTTGTACACATTGTAGCGACTATGGTCCAACTGCTCATAGACCTGACGTCCGCTGGCAATCGAGATGTCGTGCTCGCCGCTGAAGCCACCCATCACGAGGGCTATATTCTTTTTCATTGCAGTGTTCTTATTCTTAAGATATTAGACTCTCTGAAGGGGAGCCATATGGTCTGCAAAGATACAAAAAAATAATGAAAATGAACGCCGAGGAACTGTTCCTTCTATGATATTTTTTTTGTGTAGTTGGCAACGGCCTCATTGTAGCGGCTAAGCGTGGTGGCTTTCATGATGGGTTTCTTCAGGCGATGGGGTATGTCGAGATATTCCCAAAAGGCATGTAGGTGCGCAAGGATCTGGCTGTCGCCACACAATCGGGTGGTCGCATGCCGATAGATGAGAGCATGCATCTCGCCGACCACCTCTTGGGGATCTCTCTCACATAACATCCAGGGACGTGCAAGGAGACCGCGCCCGAGCATCACGCCTTTGATGTGCAGCGCATCCCATTCGTGTTGGCTCACCTCTGTTAGGTCACCATTGTATACCATGGGATGTTGGCAGCGTTGCGCAAAACGAATAAAGGCATCACGGTCGGCCTCCCCTTTGTACTGTTGTCGTCCCAGCCGAGGATGCAATGTGACGTGCAGCAAAGGCATAGCGTTCACGATGGACATGATAGCCTCGCCTTCTGTTTCGCTCTCTTGGCCGAGGCGCATCTTGACGGAGAACGCCACATCACTGCGCCGCAACATCTCGCGCCGTATCTCTTCAACACGTTCCCTATGCTGCAATAATCCGCAGCCGCGGCCAGCCCTCACCTGCATGGGGAAAGGACATCCCATGTTGAGGTCTATACGGTTCCATCCTTGTCCTTGTAGCGCATCGCACAATCGGGCGAACTCGTCGCCACCATTGGCAATCACCTGTGGTACTGTCGGCACTCCCTCGCATGCGGCGGGGGCTACGTCGCGCAGGTCTTTGCCCCTTACGGCGTCTCGCTCAATGCGCAGAAAGGGGGTGTAGTATTCGTCCACGCCACCGGCGCACAGGTGATGCGCCTGCCGGTAAATAGCGCCGGTATATCCTTGCAGTGGGGCAAATGCAACGTAGAAGGGGCGGGAGTGGCTCATCGTCATTGAAAAAACTTTGTCGTCTATTGTCCCATCGCCAGCCAGCAGAATACCAGCACCACCACAATCTGACCGACCAGGATGAGTGGTACACCGTACCTGAATTTCTTGTGCAGCGTCTTGTGACGCCATACCTTCATCCCCATCCATGCCCCTATACTACCGCCTGCCGCCGCCAGCCATAGCAGCACCGCCTCGGGGGTGCGTCGTCCGCCACGTTGGGCTCTCCTTTTGTCGATGCCGTAGGCGAAGAAGGCCACCACGGTGATGACTATAAGGTAGGTCAGGATGATATGGGTGGATGTTATCTGGATCATATCATTTTCAGGAGGGGAACATCCCCCAGCTGCTGGAGCCTCATCTCATTCGTTGCTATCTCGAAGTGCAGCTTGGCGATGCCGAGGTCGATGTAGGTGTAGCTGTTGAGGGCCATGCGGCGCCGTGCAACGACTTTTTCGTCCCCCAACCATTCGAATTCAAATTTCTGCTGGTGGATTGCCGTGGGGGCCTGTTCGGCAGCCTGCACGCCGGCGATGAACCATTCGGGTAGCGGCAGGCCTGTGTGGTTCACCACAAAGTCCTCCCAGGTGTGCCTCTGCCGGTGCGGTACGCCCTGCGAGGCCCCATGGCCGCAAGCAATAACGAGGCGCATCTTCTCGCCCTCGTCGAGGGTGTAGGCGCCCCTCACATCCTTGAAGGTAAGCCCCACCCAGCAGCTATTGAGCCCTAAGGTCTGCATCAGCAATACCACTTTCTCGCCGTAGTAGCCCATCAGCTCGTCGCTCTCGTGACCCCGCCGTCCTGCCAGCACAATATAGTTGCTCACACCTCGGAAACGGCCGTAGCGCGCCAGCCCTGAGGCGAAGGCCGTCCGCTCGTTTGTGACAAGCTGCATGTGCAGCCCACTGGCGGCATTGCATTCGTCGATGCAGGCACGTATGGCATCCACTGTCGTGGCGTCGATGGGCTTGTCCAAATATTGCCGCACACTATGCCTGGCGGCGATGGCTTCTATGAGTGTCATAGGGTCCTCCTCCTCTCCGGACGTGAGCTATTTATCATGGCTTCCACTTCGTCGCGGTGCTCGTAGAGGGTGCAGCCACCAGTATGTTCCCATCCCAGGGCGCGTGCGGCACGATGCCCTCCCCCTCCAATTCCTTCTCAATGAGGGCGGCCCCGCATTCGTGGCAATGTTTCTGTATCATGGATCTTTATTTTATGCAATGCAAAACTACAATTTTCCCCCAGATGCTATTTCTGCTTCTCGCCGAGGCATTGCTCCAGCAGCTCCGCCGCATCGGCCACACAGAGCGGGCACTCGCGCAGCACCACCCCTGTGCCGACACCCTTGAGCAGCTTGCACTGCGTGGCGCCGTTCCTCTCCTGGAACAGGGTCATCAGCTGGCGCATCTGCCTCATGGCAGCGCCTCTCTCTTTGCTGGCCATCCCCAGCACAAGGCCCGCGCCGACCAGGGCACCGCAGGTCCCCTCCATATTGCCCATGCCGCCACCGAAGGCAGCCGCGAGGCTCATGGCCTGCTCTTCACTGATTCCCGCCACGTCGGCGTAGGTACTCAACACCGCCTGGGCACAGTTGTGGCTTCCACAACGTTTCTTGGCGGCAGCAATATCTTCTCTCATATCCGAATGGTTTATTTTAACGACTTTCCGAAAGCGTAAAACGTATTACCCCATAACCACATCCATCGCCATCATTAGCACGAAGCCTATGGCGAAACCGATGGTGGAGAGGTTGGTGTGGCGCCCTTGGGCGGTCTCGGGGATGAGCTCTTCCACCACCACATACATCATGGCGCCGGCGGCGAAGGCCAACAAGTAGGGCAGCGCCACACCCAGCACACCCGCCAGCAGCAGGATGGCTACGGATCCTATGGGCTCCACCACGCCGCTGAGGGTGCCGATGAGGAATGATTTGCCTCGTGAGTTGCCCTCGGCATGCATGGGCATTGAGATGATAGCCCCCTCGGGGATGTTCTGTATGGCGATGCCGACCGCTACCGCCAGGGCGGCGCTGAGGGTCAAGCCCTGCGCCTCTCCGGCGAACACCACGCCCACGGCCATACCCTCGGGCAGGTTGTGGATGGTGACAGCCAGCGCCAGCATCATGGTGCGCGACAGGCGGCTGCGAGGACCCTCGGCATTCTGCGCGCCGACATGCAGGTGGGGCGTCAGCTCGTCAATCAGCAGCAGGAAGGCGATGCCCGCGAGGAACCCCACGGCGGCAGGGACAACACCCTCGCCCGCCATCTCGATACTCGGTATCAGCAGCGACCACACGCTCGCCGCCACCATCACGCCGCTGGCGAAGCCCAGCAGCGTCTTCTGCAGCCGGTCGGGGATCTCCTTCCGCATAAAGAACACGAAAGCCGACCCCAGCATCGTCCCCGCCAAAGGCATTAGTATTCCGACAATTAAAGCATTCATGGCCTTGTGCGATTATGCTGCAAAGATACACAATTTCCACGTCTGCAATACCTAAAAATGATGATTTTGCCTCCACGAGGGCTCCTCCCCAGTGGCCAAGCGAACGACGATATAAAAAAGACCCGTGGAAACCCACGGGTCTTCTCGTCTCTGGTGGGGGGATCGCCCCTACGATGTGCTATTTCTTGTAGAAGGTCAGATCGGGGAGGCCCACCAGCGTGCTCTTCGCGGTGCTGCCTTTGATGTTGAATTCAAACTCGCCAAAGCCCTCTTGGGCTTGGTTGAAATTCTCCCCGTTCATGGCGTACCAATCGTAGCCTTCGGCAAGCGTGAGGGTGGTGGCATCCAGGTTGCCGGCCATCCACGACCAGCTGGTCATGTTGCCTTCGCCATCGTAGGAGACATCCGTATAGGCCTGGTAGGCCTCCGTGATGTTGTAGGTGATCACCCCGTTGTTCATGGAGTAGGTGCCCTTCATGTGCTGCCCCCAGGGGATGATATACAGGTCGAGGTTCTCGTCCCCGAAGAGGGCGACAAAGGCGATGTCTCCCATGTCGTCGGCAGAGTGCGGAGCGTCCCAGCGTCCTTGGAGGGTGGCATTCTCCTCTTCGTCGTCTTTGTTGCACGACACAGCAAAGAGTGTCGCAAAAGCCATCATGGCAATAAGAATCTTTTTCATAATCATGGCGTTTTAGTGGAAAAAATCGATTTTCAAAAGCAATAACGCAGCCTCTCTTTTTTTATTGTCCGAAGGCAATAAACGAGTGCCCTATGCGTTGCTATGAGCACAAGAAAGAACGATGATGAAACACACGCTCAAAGAGTGGCTTGCGGTGACCCGCTACTGGTCTTTCCCTGTCTCCGCCATGCCTGTGGCTGTCTGCTTCGCCTACCTCTTCAGCCGCGGCCTTGTGCCCGACGGCACTATGCCGTGGCTCTGCCTCCTCCTGTCGCTGCTGGGCATCGTGGTGCTGCACGCCGCCGGCAATGTGCTGAGCGACTACAAGGACTATAAGTGTGGCGTCGACAACGAGCGCGCCTTCGCCGTCCCCAACCTGGTGTTCAAGACCTTCGAGCCTCGCGAATACCTTGTTTTCAGCATCCTGCTCTTCGCCGTCGGCATAGCCGTCGGCATCGTCATCACGCTGCTCAGCGGCCCCGGTGTGCTCGTCGTGGGTGCCGCGGGCGTGCTGCTGACAGTGCTCTACTCTTTCCTGAAATACCACGCCCTCGGCGACCTCGACATTTTCCTCATCTTCGGCGTGCTGGCGTTCCTCGGCACCTCCTGCGCCATCACCGGCACCGTCGTCGTCGACACACTGCTGCTGGCCCTGCCCGTGGGCATCATCACCGTGTCGGTGCTCCACGCCAACAACACCTTCGACACCAACAGCGACCGCGAGGCAGGCATCAAGACCTTCGGCATGCTGCTCGGCATCCAGACGTCGGCGCGTCTCTACTGCTGCTACATGGTGTTGCCATTCCTTTGCCTCGTGCTCTATGTGGCGGCAGGCCTGCTCCACCCGCTGGCGTTGCTCAGCCTTGTCGCCGTGGTGCCGGCCTACAAGAATTTCCGCCGGGCAGCACAGTACCGCCACCTGGGCCTCGACGCCATGAAGGGCCTCGATATCGCCTCCTCCAAGTTGCAGATGGCCTTCTCGGGTCTCCTCACCATAGGGTTGATAATAGCCGGATTGCTATGAGACGCCACCTCATCGTCGCCATCGCCGTCGCCGCCCTGCTCTGGTTCTATATGTTCTCCCCATGGACGCAGGGACGCCCCAATTTCTGGATCGTGATGACCCTCTCGGGTGTCGTGCTCACCACCCTGGCACTGCTCTTCACGCCCGACAGCAGGGAACTGATGAAGGTGGAGAAACCGCTGCTGCAGCTGACGGCAGGCGTCGTCATCGCGCTGCTGCTGTGGGGTGTGTTCTGGGTGGGCGACAAGGCCTCCGCCGCTATGTTCGACTTCGCCCGCACTCAGGTGGACAATGTCTATGCCATGAAGACGGGCCTTCCGCCCGCGGCCATCGCCGCGCTGCTGCTGCTCGTCATCGGCCCCGCCGAGGAGCTCTTCTGGCGCGGATATGTGCAGCGCACCCTGGCACGACAGCATGGCGCCACCACGGCCTTCCTCGTCACCACGGCCATCTATGCCCTCGTGCATATCTGGTCGGGCAACTTCATGCTGGTGATGGCGGCGCTGACGGCAGGGGCCGTATGGGGTCTCCTCTACCGGCTCTGCCCCAGGGCGCTGCCGGCACTCGTGGTCAGCCACGCCCTCTGGGATGCGCTGGTGTTCGTGGTCATACCCATCTGAGGATTTCTAAATACTAAATGTTAAATTCTGACTAACCCTTCCAAAATGAACTTTGTCGGCATAATCATCGGTGTCTCTTCTTTCTTGTGCATAGGCCTTTTCCACCCCATCGTTATCAAGGCGGAATACTATCTCGGCACACGCTGCTGGTGGGTGTTCCTGCTGGTGGCTGCGGTTTGCGTCGCGGGGTCGCTGCTCACAGAGGCCGTCATTCCCTCGACCATCCTCGGCGTCGTGGCTTTCTCGAGCCTATGGTCCATCCTCGAGCTGTTCAAGCAGCGCGAGCGGGTGGAAAAAGGCTGGTTCCCCAAGAATCCCAATAGAAAGGGAAAATAATGATTTATGACTGGTGCAGGGGTATGTGCCGGTCGCGGCGCTGACGCTTGGCGTTGAGGTGCGCCTGCTGCACGACGGCGGGGGTCATGATGGCGCCCTGCAGACGCTCGTAGACGATGTCGACAGCCAGCGCCGTGGGATGCGTCATATCCTGACCGTAGTAGCGGTAGTCGCGCAGCTCGTCGAGCACAATCTCGTAAGAGGGGAAGTAGAAAGTGGAAAGTGGAGAGTGGTGGTTCGACGGGCTCACCATGTGAGTGGAAAGTGGGTCGACAGCCAATAGCAGGGTGCTCTTGCTGAGCTGGTTGCCGTGGGCACCGTCGGCCAGGTGACGGATGGGGGAGACGGTGAAGATGACGGAAAGGTGAGGGTTGAAAGTGGAGAGCTGTTGCAGCAGGGGACGCCACAGCTGCACGATCTCGTCGACATCCATCATGCGCCGCACAAAGGCCTGCGGCGGCACTTTGTGACAGTTGGCCACAACGTGGAAGGCGGAGGTCGGAAGACGGAGGTCGGAGGTGTCTTGTGAAGCTGCCGCCTTCCGACCTCCGACCTCCGACCTCAACTCATAGATCCAGGCGGTGCCGAAGGTGACCATGAGCAGCCGCGCCTGGCGCAGGTGACGGTGTGCCTCATGCAGACGCCCGTTGCAGGCGTCGAGGCACTCCTCAGCACTCCGCCGCGAGAAGGCGCCGTGGTGGTGCCACGAATGCCAGAGGCCGTCGCGCTCGACAAGGTCGGCGGCACCCACCTCGCGGTCGTCGATGATGCGCTGCAACGCCGCGGCGATGGAGGCAGGGTTGTAGAGGGTGCCGAAAGGGTTGGCGTCGACGCGGAAGCCACCGTCGAGCAGACGCTGTGCCACCTCGTCGGCAAAGCACGATCCCAGGGTGACGATGCCGCTGTCGAAGTCCACCGTGAAGGGGAGGGGAGAGACACTGACGGGAGTGTTGAGGGCTATCATGGGGAGTGGAAAGTGGAAAACGGAAAGTGGAAAGTGGATTAACTTTTTGGGATGGGCTTCACGGCGGTGACGCCGGGCAACTGCTCCAATTCGCCGAGGATGTCGTGGGGGTTGACGCGCAAAGCCGTGGTGTTGAGGGTGAGGGTGAGCTTCTGCGAGGCGTCGACGACGATGGCCTGTAGCGGCACGCTGCCTTTGTGGCGCTTGGCCAGCCGCTCGAGCTGGCGGCAGAAGGCGGTGTCCACACGCTCGAGGGGCACGGTGAAAGCCACACGCGCGATATACTTGTCCAGCACGCCGGAGAGCAGCGTCATGGAGAGGATGCGCATACGCGTGAAGCTCTTCTCGGCGCCGGTCTTCTTGTCGGTATAGGTGGTGCTGCGCACGGTGGCACGGCAGTGGATGAAGGTGCCGTCGATGAAGAGGTTCTTGAAGTTGGTGTACTCCTCGTCGTAGAGGCGCAACTCGTAGCTGCCGGTGTAGTCGTCGATGACCATAGAGCCGTAGGGGTTGCCCCTGGAGGAGATGCCGCCTTTCACGCCCGACACCATGCCGCCGAAGGTGACCTCTTTGCCGACGAGGGCCTCGAGGTTGGCGAGGGCGCTGACGGGGGTGTTGGTGAAGAGCTTCATCTCGTAGCGGAAGTCGTCGAGGGGATGCCCCGAGAGATAGGTGGAGATGACCTCCTTCTCGGCGCGGCAGCGGTCGAGGGTGCTCCACTCGTCGCAGACGGGTATCGGCGGATGGTCCTCCTCGGCAAGCTCTGCGCTCATGCTGAAGATGCTCATCTGGTTGCTCGCCGCGCCGTCCTGGCGCCGTATGGCCCAGCGCACCAGCAGGTCGAGGTACGTGGGCGTGGTCTCCAGCTGGTTCTCTTTGTAGAAATACTGCGCACGGTGCATCGTGCCCACACCGTCGAAGGCGCCCGCCTTCACCAGCACCTCCATGTTCTTCTTGTTCACGGAGTGCATGTCGATGCGCTTCAGGAAGTCGAAGATGTCCTGGTAGGGACCGTTCTTCTCGCGCTCGGCGATGATCACCCCCGAGGCGGCTTCGCCCATGCCGCTGATGGCCTGCAACCCGAAGCGTATCTTGCCGTCGGCATCGACGCTGAAGTCCATTTCGCTGCTGTTGACGCTCGGCGCCGCCACCTCGATGCCGTGCTTCTTGCAGTCGTCCATGAGCTCGCGCACGCGGCTGATGTCGGTTTGGGCACTCGTCATCACGGCAGCCATATACTCGGCAGGGTAGTGCGCCTTGAGGTAGGCCGTCTGGTACGCCACCCACGAGTAGCAGGCGGCATGGCTCTTGTTGAAGGCGTAGCTGGCGAATTTCTTCCACTCCTCCCAGATCTTGTTCAGCACCTCCCGCGGGTGGCCGTTCTTCTCGCCGCCCTCGTAGAAGAGCACCTCCAGCTCGTTCATCTTGTCGATCTGCTTCTTGCCCATGGCCTTGCGCAATGTGTCGCTCTGGCCGCGTGTGAAGCCCGCCAGTAGACGGCTCAGCAACATCACCTGCTCCTGATAGACGGTGATGCCGTAGGTCTCCTTCAGGTATTTCTCCATCACCGGCAGGTCGTAGCTGATGGGCTTGCGGCCCTGCTTGCGGTCGATGAATTCGGGTATGTTGTCCATGGGACCCGGGCGGTAGAGGGCGTTCATGGCGATGAGGTCGTCGATGACGTGGGGCTGCAACTCCCGCAGGTACTTCTGCATGCCCGCACTTTCAAACTGGAACACACCCACGGTGTTGCCCTCGCAGAAGAGCTTGTAGGTCAGCTCGTCGTCCAGCGGCAGGTGGTCGATGTCGATCTCCTCGCCCGTGCGCTTCTTCACCATGCGGATGCAGTTCTTGATGATGGTGAGGTTTTTCAGCCCCAGGAAGTCCATCTTGATGAGGCCTACGTTCTCCACCACATGACCATCGTACTGCGTCACCAGCACATCCTCGCCGCTCTCCTTGTCGTTGATGACGCAGACAGGCGCTATGTTGGTGATGTCCTGCGAGCCTATGATGACGCCGCAGGCGTGGATGCCGATCTGGCGGTTGGTGTCCTCGAGTTCCTCGGCATAGGTGAGCATGCGCCGCAGGTCGTCGGGACCGTCCTGCATGATGGCCTTGAGTTCCGGGACGTACTTGTAGCAGTTCTTGAGGTTCACCTTCGGCGGCTTGGCCAGCGGCTTGCCGTCGTCGCCCTTCAGACCGTCGGGGAAGTTGCGCTCGGGGATGTAGCCCTTGAGCTGGTTGACGGTGCTCAGCGGCACTTTCTCCACACGTCCCACGTCGGCGATGGAGCTCTTGGTGGCCATGGTGCCATAGGTGATGATATGCGCCACACGCTCTTTGCCGTATTTCTTGGTGACCCACTCCAGCACCTTGCCGCGCCCCGCATCGTCGAAGTCGACGTCGATATCGGGCAGCGAGATACGGTCGGGGTTCAGGAAGCGCTCGAACAGCAGGTCGTAGCGCAAGGGGTCGAGGTCCGTGATCCACAGGCAGTAGGCCACCACGCTGCCTGCCGCACTGCCGCGGCCGGGACCTACGCTGACGCCCAGCTCCTCACGCGCGGCACGGATATAGTCGCTCACGATGAGGAAGTAGCCGGGGAAGCCCATGGTCTTGATGGTGTGCAGCTCGAAGACGATGCGCTCGCGCTGCTCCTCGCTGAGGGCCTCCTTGATTTCCAGGTCGGAGGTCGGAGGTCGAAGGTCGGAGTTATTAGCTTCCGCCCTCATCAGGTAGCGTTTCCGCGCACCCTGCCACACCAGGTGCTCCAGGTAGTCGGCCTCGAACTTGATGCGGTACAGCTTGTCGTAGCCCCCCAGCTTCTTGATCTTCTTCTCAGCGGCCTCCTGCTCCATCACCACCTCGCCCTTCTCGTTGCGCGTGAACTCGTCGAAGAGCTGCTGCTCCGTGAATTTCTCACGCCACTCCTCCTCCTTGCCGAAGCTCTCGGGGATGGGGAAGACGGGCATCAGCGGGTCGCTGTCTATGCTGTACACCTCCACCTTCTCCGCCACCTCCATGGTGTTCGCCAACGCCTCCGGCAGGTCGGCAAAAACCTCCGCCATCTCGTCGGGGCTCTTCAGCCACTCCTGCTTGGTGTAGTGCATGCGGTTCGGGTCGTCGTAGTCTTTCTGCGTGGCCAGGCAGATCAGGTGGTCGTGCGCCTCGCCATGCTCCTCCTCGACAAAGTGCGCGTCGTTGGTGGCGATGAGCTTGATGTCGTACTTCCGCGCCAGACGCACCAGCTCGGGCTCCACCTTCATCTGCCACCGGTAGGTGTCGGTGTTGGCATTGGGCTTGTCGGTCTTGTGACGCATCAGCTCGATGTAGTAGTCGTCGCCGAAGAGCTCCTTGAACCACACCACTGCCTTCTCGGCACCCTCCAGGTCGCCCTCCATGATCAGCTGCGGCACCTCGCCGCCCAGGCAGGCGGAGCTGCATATCACCCCCTCGTGGTACTTCTCCAGCAGCGCATGGTCGATGCGCGGACGGTCGTAGAAACCGTCGGTATATGCTATCGACGTCAGCTTGCACAGCGAGTGGTAGCCCTGCAGGTTCTTGGCCAGCAGGATCAGGTGGTAGCCGCTGCGGTCCACCACACGCTCGCGCCCCGTCTCGGGGTTGATGCTCTTGAAGTTCTTATCCTTGTCGTAGAGCGTGCGCCGCGCACAGTAGGCCTCGATGCCCACAATGGGCTTGAACAGCGGCTCCCCCTCGCCACGCCCCTTGTTCTCCTTCTGCACCGTGTCCAGGAAGTCCTTGATGCCAAACATATTGCCGTGGTCCGTCAGGGCCAGGGCATACATACCGTTCTTCTTGGCCTTCTTCACCAGATCGGGGATCTTCGACATCCCGTCGAGCATCGAATAGTGCGAGTGTACGTGCAGATGTGTGAACTCAGTCATACCGCGTGTGCCATTAGATAGAGAAAACTGGTTGCAAGGTTTTGTCAGCGGGCCATGCTGCGGAAGAACTCGACCTGTCCTTCAACGGTTTTGACGTTCTTGTTCTCGGCCTCGACCTCTTTCTGTGCCTCGGCCTTCTTGTCCTGGCTCTTGGCGATATTGGCTTCGAGGTCCTTGATGTCCTTCTGACACTCCTTGATCTTCTCCTGATACTTCTCGATGTCCTTCTTCTTGTCGATGATCTTGTCCTGGTCGTTCTTGATGCTCTTCTCTATCTTCTCTACCGCTGCCACGGCGGCGGCCTGCTTCTTGAGGGCTTTCTTGAGCACGGCCTCCTCATTCTCCGCATTGCGTGCCGCCTCGTAGCGCGTCACGTAGGGTGGGAAGTTTTGCAGGAAGCGGCGGACGCCATCCTTGACCTTCTTGGCGTCGATGGCGGGGTCGGTGGGCGTGGCGCAGAGGGCTACGGTGCAGCGCTCCTTGCCGTCCTTCTTGACCACGGCATAGAGCGTGATGGGGTCGGCACTCACCTCGGCGAAGAGCTGGTCGCGCACGACGATATTGTCGCCGTCCTTCTTGGCCTTGAGGTCGGCCTCCTTGAGGCGTGCCAGCAGGGCGTCCTGCGTGAGGCGTGCCTCCTTGTCGAGGGTCAGCTCGTAGCCGGCGAGGGTGATGTCGCCGATCTTGATGTTTTTCTCGTCGATGTCCTGTGCCGTAGCGCTGCCCATGAAGAGGGCGAGGGCGATGATGGTAATCACTTTTTTCATCATAGTGTACTGTATTTAAGAGGGTTGATGGTTATTAAAGACATATCTTCGTTAGGCAAAGATACGAAGAAAAATCCATATTTTTTTTATTTCCCTAACCTCTCCGCCTCCATTTTTTTTGCTCTTTGGACAATATCAACATGCTTATATGGTCGTTTCTTGTTCGTCTGATGTTCGATTGTTGTTCGATTGCCAATCGAACAACAATCGAACAACAATCGAACATCAATCGAACATCAATTGGACAAAATGTCCACAAGATAGCGTACGGAAATCTCACTTTTCTCAACAGGTGTTTTGTTTGCTGGATGGCTAACATCCTTGAGCGAAGAAAGGGACGCCACGTGTGTGGCGCCCCCTTGGATGGTTCTGTTTGTGTGAGGGAATATCTCCGTTATTTTGCGGATGTGGTGACGGTCTGTTCGTCGGTGTAGATGGTGGGGGAGCCGTCGGAGAACTGCATGTATCCGCGGACGTGGTAGGTGGTGCCGGGCTGCACGCCGCCAATCAGTGCTGCCACGGTGCGCGAGCCGTCGATGTTCTCCTGCATGCGCTGGATGGTGGCGTCGGTCTCGCCGGTCTGCATGTCGATGTGGTCGAAGCCGTTGTAGACGTTGTCGCTGAGGGTGGGGTTGCCGCTGGTGTTGTAGACGACGCCGATGCCTATGGGGTCGCCGTCGAAGTAGGCCTTGATGATGACGGAGAAGGCGGTGCTGCTGGCGGTGGGCATGGCGCTGATGAGGTTGATCCAGTTGGTGTCGTTCTGTCCGGGGGCGTTGCTGGTGGAGTAGGTGCGCATGTCGCTATAGATGGGGTCGCTCGTGGGTGTGAGCTTGAGCCAGGAGACGATGTTGTACTCTGACTCGACCTGGAGGTGTGCGATGGAGATCTCGAAGTTGCCGTCGGAGTCGGGGTTGGCGACGATGGTGTTGTTGCGTCCCAGGAGTGGTGTGCCGTCCCAGGAGGGGCACCAGACGATGCCGCAGGAGTAGTTGGGGAACTGGTCGAGGTATTGTCCGACGCTGCCTGTGACGTGGGCATGGACGGTGATGGAGTTGGAGGTGCTGTAGGAGAGCTCGGGGGTGCCGATGCCGAGGTCGCCCGGGTCGGGGTTGCCGCCGCCGCTGACCTTGCTCAGCATGAAGCGTATGTCGCCGTGGTATTCCTGATCGAGGACGAGGTAGCTGCCGTGGAAGGCGCAGAAGCTGGACGAAATGGTGTCGACGGTGAAGGAGAACTCGTCACGGTGGGTGGTGACGTTGATGACGTTGCCGCTGAAGGACCATGAGAAGCCGTTGTTCTCGCTGACGCCGTTGTGGATCATGACGCCGCTGCCGTCGCGGGAGAAGGAGAGCTGCATGTTCTGTGGCGTCATGTCGTTGCCGTTGATGGTGATGACGTCCACATTCCATTTGCCGATGATGAGGGAGGCGTAGCTGCCGTCGCCGCCGTTCTCGTTGTCTTTCTCGGTGCATGCCGCGAAGGATACCAGCAGCATGGCAGCACAGAGGAGGTGCATGATTTTTTTCATAGTAAAGAGGTTTTTGGGGTTAAGGTTTGACGTTTTATGTTTGATGTTTGACGTTTTACGTTTTACGTTTTACGTTTGATGTTTGACGTTTTACGTTTGACGTTTTGCGTTTTGCGCAACGGTTTACGTTGGGGGTCAGGCCATGAGTTTTTTGTAGTGTATGCGGTGGGGTGTGTCGTCGCCGAGGCGTTTGCGGCGGTTCTCTTCGTACTCGGTGTAGGAGCCTTCGAAGAAGTAGACCTGTGAGTCGCCCTCGAAGGCGAGGATGTGGGTGCATATGCGGTCGAGGAACCAGCGGTCGTGGCTGATGACCACGGCGCATCCGGCGAAGTTTTCGAGGCCTTCCTCGAGGGCGCGCATGGTGTTGACGTCGATGTCGTTGGTGGGTTCGTCGAGGAGCAGCACGTTGGCTTCGCTCTTGAGGGTGAGTGCGAGGTGGAGTCGGTTGCGTTCGCCGCCGGAGAGCACGCCGACCTTCTTGCTCTGGTCGGTGCCGCTGAAGTTGAAGCGGGAGATGTAGGCGCGGCTGTTGATGAGGCGTCCGCCGACCTGTATGTTCTCGTTGCCGCCGGATATCATCTCGTAGACGCTCTTCTCGGGGTCGATGTCGGCGTGCTGCTGGTCGATGTATCCGAGCTTGACGGTCTCGCCGACCTCGAAGGTTCCTGTGTCGGGTTTCTCGAGGCCCATGATGAGGCGGAACAGGGTGGTCTTGCCGCAGCCGTTGGGGCCTATGATGCCCACGATGCCGGCAGGTGGCAGGGAGAAGGTGAGGTTCTCGTAGAGCAGCTTGTCGCCGTAGGCTTTGCTGACGCCGTTGACCTCGAGCACCTTGTTGCCGAGGCGTGGGCCGTTGGGTATGAATATTTCGAGGTTCTGCTCCTTCTCCTTGACATCCTCGTTGAGGAGTCGGTCGTAGGCGGCGAGACGTGCTTTGCCTTTGGCATGGCGTGCCTTGGGAGCCATGCGCACCCATTCCAGCTCACGCTGGAGTGTCTTGCGGCGTTTGCTTTCCTGCTTCTCTTCCATAGCCAGGCGTGCGGTCTTCTGTTCGAGCCAGGAGCTGTAGTTGCCCTTCCAAGGTATGCCCTCGCCGCGGTCGAGTTCGAGTATCCATCCTGCCACATGGTCGAGGAAGTAGCGGTCGTGTGTGACGGCGATGACGGTGCCTTTGTACTGCTGGAGGTGCTGTTCGAGCCAGTCGATGCTCTCGGCGTCGAGGTGGTTGGTGGGCTCGTCGAGGAGGAGTATGTCGGGTTCCTGTAGCAGCAGGCGGCACAGTGCCACGCGGCGTCGTTCGCCGCCGCTGAGGTTGGCCACCAGTTGGTCCTCGTCGGGGCAGCGCAGGGCGTCCATGGCGCGCTCGAGCTTCTGGTCGAGGTTCCATGCGTCGTGGGCTTCGAGGAGCTCTGTGAGCTCACCTTGGCGTGCGATGAGCTTGTCGAAGTCGGCGTCGGGTTCGGCGAAGGCGTTGTTCACCTCGTCGTATTCGCGCAGCAGGTCGACGGTCTCCTGGACGGCTTCCTGCACCACCTCCTTGACGGTCTTGGTGTCGTCGAGCTGAGGTTCCTGCTCGAGGTATCCGACGGAGTAGCCGGGGGAGAAGACCACCTCGCCCTGGTAGTCCTTGTCGACGCCGGCGATGATCTTCATCAGCGACGATTTGCCGCTGCCGTTGAGGCCTATGATGCCTATCTTGGCGCCATAGAAGAAGGAGAGGTAGATGTCTTTGAGTATCTGGCGGCTGGGAGGGATGAGCTTACCCACGCCCACCATGGAGAAGATGATCTTTTTGTCGTCGGCCATAGCTGTTGTCTATCGTTGTTGCGGGAATTGGGGGTAGGCCTTCAGGAACGCCTGGTAGTCGTGCATCATGGCGGTGTACATATCTTTGCGGCTGTAGACGGTGTAGCAGGGGTGGTACTGCTTGACGACGAGGGTGTGGTAGGTCGGCGTGTAGTAGCAGTGTGTGTTCACCTGTTCGAGGTCTTTCCACACGTGGCGTGTCAGGAAGTCGACCATGATGCCCTGGCCGCCGGTGCACAGCACGATGTCGGCGTTGTACATCTTCACCTGTTCTGCCAGCAGGTCGGCGTAGTTTTCCATGTGGCGCTGCAAGACGCTGTTGCTGGCGGCTTTGCCGTCGGGTTGTTTCTTACAGCATACGCGTGCTATGGGAGCGTTCTCGTAGAAGCCCTGCAGGCGTGTGGCGTTGTCGGCTTTGCCGAAGGGGACGACTTTGCGCTCGGGTATGGTGAGGAGGCCGTAGGCCCAGAGTTCCAGGTTGGGGAAGAAGTGCTGTGCCGTGCGGCAGGTGAGGCGTGGCGACGGCACTCGTCCCGTCTCGGCGCGCAGGTCCCACAGGTCCTCCTCGTCGAGTTCCTTGGTGAGGATGAGGAGGCGCATGCCGGCGTCGTGCCACAGCTGTTCTTCGTCGGCGGGGTCGTGCACCTGTGCGACGCCATTCCAATGTATATCGCCGCGGAACAGCAGGCCGTCCTTGGTGATGAGGTCGCTCTCACGGAGCTTGCGGGCACGCTGTTCCCAGCGTGAGAAGAGTTTGTCTTCGCGTTCTTTGAGGGTCATGGTGGTAAGGGTGTTTTTGATGCTGCAAAGGTACGCATAAAAATATATATATGCAAATTTTTTTTCTTTCTCCTCTGGCGGCGGTGCAATTTTTTGTTCTTTTCTCCGTTGGGAGGAGGTGATGAGACATAGCAGTAGATACCTTCTGTTGGCGGCCCTTGTGGTGTCCTCTTTGCTGCCCTTGCGGGCGCAGTGGGATGTGGGCTTCGGCCTTGGCGTTGCCTGGCCGGGGGCGCATAGCGCCGATGCCCCCGAACTGCGTCGCGGCACCCTTGGCACGCTGCGTGTGGAGCGGCGCCTGGCGGCGCATCCCCGCTGGCTCCTGGTGGCCGAGGTGGGAGGCCTGAAGCAGAGCGGCTACGACAGCCCCGATTTCAAGGCGTCGCCCATCGACACGTTCCTTTATGTCAATTACTTCCAGTTCTTTCCCCTCGTGGTGGGTGCCGCCTACGAGCTGCCCGTGTGCGACTGGCTGGCCTTGCGGCTCCACGGCTCGCTGGGGGCGCATTACCACGATATGGCCATCTACAAGCAGACGCGCCCCAATGTGATACGCCAGTATGACGAGAAGGGGTTCGGCTTCGCCCTCAAGGGCGGCGTCGAAGCCAAGGCGTGGCAGAAGGTGAGCCTCGCCGTCAACGTCTGGTGGATGGGCAACCCCTTCAAGGATGACGGCGACGTGATGCCGGGCGTGCAGGCCGCCAAGCGTATCGTCTTCTACAACCACCGCGACTACAGCCTCAGGAACTATGGCCAGCTCTTCCTCGTCGCCAGCCTCAACTACTGGATCGACTTCTGACCCCTCCCCACGTACTAATTCCCACTTATGAATCTCATTCCCATCACCACCCTCGACGACCCGCGCCTTGCCCCCTATGCGCGCCTCACTGAGGCGCAGCTCCTCAACAGGTTGCATCCCGAGGAGGGCCTCTTCATCTGTGAGAGCCTCAAGGTGATACGCGTCGCCCTGGCGGCGGGCATGGTGCCCGTCTCGCTGCTCTGTGAGGAGAAATTCGTCGACACGCAGGCGCGACCCCTCGCCCTCGACGTGCCCCTCTTCACCGCCCCCCGCGAGGTGCTCAAAGGTCTCACCGGTTATGCTGTGAGCCGTGGCCTGCTCTGCGCCATGCGGCGTCCCCAGCTCCCGACGGTGGAGACGGTGTGCGGTGCGGCGCGGCGTCTGGCGGTGATCGACGGCGTGGTCAACTCCGAGAATATCGGTGCCATCTTCCGTGCTGCCGCCTCGCTGGGCATGGATGGCGTGTTGCTCACGCGCACCTGCTGCGACCCTCTTAACCGGCGTGCCTGCCGTGTGAGCATGGGCACCGTATTCCAGATCCCGTGGACCTTCCTCGACAGCTACAGCCAGCTGCGTCAGCAGCATTTCGTCACCGTCGCTTTGGCGCTCACCGACGACAGCGTGGCCATCGACGACCCGCTCCTCAAGCGGCCCGACAAGCTGGCCATAGTGATGGGTACGGAGGGTGACGGGCTCAGCAGCACGACGATAGGGGGGTGCGACCATGTGGCCCGCATACCCATGCACCGCGGCGTCGACTCCCTCAACGTGGCCGCCGCCGCCGCCGTAGCCTTCTACGAGCTTGGCAAAGGAAGCCGTTGAAATCGTTCAACGGCACCAGCTTTTCTTTGTGGTCATAGCCACACAATATTTCTTTTGCTCTTGCGTTCTAACGAGAAAAATACGATTATGTCGGATAATGAATTGAACGCATATCGCCTCACCTCGATGGAGGAACCCACCGACGAGATGCTTTCCACCATCATGAAGGAAGCCGCCGAGGAGGCCGGTCAACGTTGGAAAGAAGCAGAGAAACGCTTCTTTGATCAATTGCGCATCATGACGCAGCAAACCTCCGCTGCCGTATGACCGACCATCGTCCTGTTCTCATCGTAATTGCTGGCCCCAACGGTTCGGGAAAGACCACCGTTACCTCGAAAATTCTGAAACATGAATGGCTGGAGGATTCTGTATATATCAATCCCGACCAAGTGGCTCAGGAACGGTTTGGCGACTGGAACTCGCCCGAAGCCGTACGACAGGCTGCAGAATACTGTGCCGAGTGGCGCGAACACTGTCTGGCCGAACGCAAAAGCATGATTTTCGAAAGTGTGCTCTCCGCTCCAGACAAGGTTGATTTCATTGAGCGTGCGATTGATGCAGGTTTCTTTGTGCGGTTGTTTTTCGTCTGCACCGCCTCTCCGACCATCAATGCATCTCGTATTGCGAAGCGTGTTATTGAGGGTGGCCATGACGTGCCTATTGTCAAAATCATCTCGCGCTACAATAAGTCTATTGCCAACTGTGTGAAACTATCTCGCATTGTTGACCGTACCTATATCTACGACAATTCCGTTGATAATCAGGAGGCGCGCATCCTCTTCCGCTTTGCCGACGGCAAAATCATCAAACGCTATACCGATGATATCCCCCTGTGGGCGCAAGGGTTGATGGAATAAAGGGCATCACTGTCAGGATGTCCTTATACGAGGGATAATCCTTATGCACAAATAAAAGAAAGACTTGAGTCCATAGATTCAAGTCTTTCTTCGTTTCGACATATTCTCCCAAATTATTCCCTTTTATGCCAAACAATTTTGGTTTTTTATGTCGTCGTACCACATATATGTGAGGATGAATGAATTGTGGTTACATGCTTGAAATGAAGAAAATACTGGCCAGAATCGAACCGGCTCCTATAATAAAAGAGGTCCAAAGTATAGTTTTTTGTGTTTTGGTCATATCACCAACTACAACTTTCATGTCATTAGGTATCTGCTTGATCTTACTTATCGGTGAACTTTTACCACATAAAGACATGTAGTCTTTTGGATTGGAAGTTTGGCAACCAATTGTACCTACATCGAGTAAGTACATTGTTTGCCCTTGCATTGCCTCGTTATAAGCTATTGTAAATTGCAGAGTATTACCGGTAGAATCCTGAAAAGCGTAATAATCAGCTTTAGAATTGGCATTATCGGCCGCATAAACTGAATTGCGAGCATCTCTGGTGTTGCTAAATTGGGATGAAATGGCTTGTCCTGTTATTTCAGAGGTCAAGTAGTATCCCTTTTCATAATACTCTTCTTTGATGCTTTCCACCGCATCATCGAGAGTGGTACGGGCCATTCCATAGCGTGTTGTTGTACAACTTGCCAATACTGTTGAGACTGCCAAGAGAAAGAGGTTCTGTTTTGTTTTCATGTGTTTTTTTTAATGATTTTTTGAATGAAGATTATTTATGACATGAAGGTCGAAGTCGAGCTGTGTTCCCAAGAGAAATTCCCCATATGACCCGTCTTGTTTACGCTGTCTCCAGGCGTATATGGGTTCGTAGTTTGAAGTTGTGTATCCGGCCAGTAGCACCTGTTTGTATTGCGCTTGTGCAGAAGTTACGGCCTTCCCTCTATAATTTACTGTGGATCCATTTTCGTTCAAATAATAAGTATGTGCAGCGTTGATTTTTTTTCGCAGGTCGTTCATGTTAACTTTTTGGATAGACATTTTCCCCAATTTCTTCTTGATGCTATTGGGTACCTTCCATTGGTGTGTGTGGATTACCCCAAACCGTAATAATGAGATGTTTTTTTCCATACTTTGACCGTCGTATTTATGCCACCTCGCGCCGCAGACGGCTAAAAATACAAAAAGCGTGGCGCCGTATGCCTTTTCTTCTGTTAGAGGTCGTAGGAATTACCTTGGAATAAAGAAAGGGGAACAGTCCACGCTAATACACGCGAACCGCTACACATCCTCTGCATTCCAATTAAAGATTTCCTACGTCTCTAACAGCAGTCGGAGCATAACGCTTCGTGATTTCACTATCGAAATCGACTGCAAAGATACGACAATTTTCTGATATAGAAAAATAATATTTCCTCAGATTGGGAAAAGTTCGTATCTTTGCAGCGTGAAATAAAGTGATTTGTAATGGAAACGAACGCTGTATATCAGGAGACTTCGCCGTTGGATGCCCTTTGGACCATCTATCAGCAGCAGAGCGAGCAGGTGAGACGGGCTTTTCTTGTGCGTGTCCGGCAGGCGGATGGTCTGTTGGATATGCCGGGCATTCGTTCACGGGAAGAAATGGAAATCTTGTCTAAACAGAGGATGCGTGACATCATTGCCGGTCGGGAAAATACGGTATCCCACGAAGAAGCGATGAAATTGGTGGACAAGGCTATTGCGGATGCTGTATGAATGTCAGATGGTCGGAACAAGCCCTTGCCGAGTTCGCAGACGCGGCGGCGTATGTAGCCAGAGAGTTTGGTCGACAGACAGCATTGAAGATGCGCGCTGGCATCAACGAAGCAATCTTGAGCATCATACAATTTCCGCAAATAGGCAAGGTGTGCTTTTCTGATGAAGAGATATCCATCGATTTCCGGGAATTAGTGGTAAGACTGAATAGTGTGATTTACGTCATACACGAAGAAGAAATATACATCGTCAGCATTTGGAGCAACCGCCGCGACCGCAGTAAATTATATGCAATATTAAAGAACGACGTTAAACAAAACAATAAACAATAAAAACAGACACAATTATGAGCATAATCAAACCTTTCAAAGGCTTCCGTCCCACCCAGGACATCGTCGAGAAGCTGGCTTCGCGTCCCTATGACGTCCTTAACACCGAAGAGGCTCGCGTGGAATGCGAGGGCAACCCCTACAGCCTCCTTCACGTCACCAAGGCCGAAATCGACCTCGAACCCGGCATCAAGGACACCGACCCCGAGGTGTACCTGCAGGTGGTGAAGAACTACAACAAGTTCAAAGATCTTGGCTGGCTCGTCAAGGACGAGGAGGAGTGCCTCTACGTCTATGCCCAGAGCATGAACCCCAAGGATGCCAACGCCAAATGGCAGTACGGCATCGTGGCCTGCGCCTACAGCGAGGACTACGTCAACAAGGTCATCAAGAAACACGAGCTCACCCGCAAGGACAAGGAAGAGGAC
>CACZRR010000024.1 GCA_902783595.1 uncultured Bacteroidota bacterium | reverse complement strand
GTGAGCAGACTGCTAATGAGGGGCATGAGGAGGGCCAGGAAGAGCCCGTTGCGCCAATCGCGGCTCACCACCATGCCAGCCAACAGGAGGAGGAGCATGGGGTTGAACTTATAGAGAGGCAGGGCGAAGAGGTGCGAGGCGGCGGGGATGAGGCATGCCATCGTGACGAGGATGGCGTCGAAGGCTAGAGCCAAACCTATTGTTTTGCGTTTTGTGTTGCTGACGTATGTCATACTGTTCATTTCAATACTAAGAGGGTTAAGCGTTTTTTTCGCTGATTATCATCCTAAAACTTTTGCAAAAGTACATCTTTTTTTCGGTATGCCAAAATAATTTCTTCGCGGGCGCGTTGTTCAGACATTATAATTCGCATATCACACTATGAAAAAAGCCTCTTATGTTCTTCTGATGACCCTCGTTGCCGCCACCCTCAGCGCTGTGGCGCAAAACCAGGTGGACCAGCAGGGTCGCCGACAGGGTCACTGGGTGCGCATCGACAACAACGGCGCCAAGATTTTCGAAGGAGATTTTATCGACGGCCTGGAGACCGGTGTCTTCAACTACTACTATCCCGATGGCACTTTGCGCATCCGCAACACCTATACCGTCGACGGGCGTGAGTGCGACCATGAGGCCTACGACGAGCAGGGACGCCTGCTGGCCAAGGGTCACTACAACCAGCGCAACCGTCATGGTCGCTGGCTGTTCTATGCCACCGACGGAGCCCTCATCAAGGAGGCCACATACAATATGGGAATCAAAGAGGGTCCGCATATTGTCTACACCCACAGTGGCGACACCGCCGAGGTGACCTGGTGGGAGAACAACCACCGCCATGGGCGCTGGTGGCGCCGCATCGGCGACAGGGGCTACATCACCGCCAACTATGTGCACGGCAACCTCGAGGGACGCCTGGTGCAGTACGACGACAACGGGCTGCTCGTCGAGGAGGGCCACTATGTCGACGGCTTGCGCCACGGTGCCTACAACCGCTACGAGCAGGGACACCTCGCCGTCAAGGAGCGCTGGACGCACGGCATGATGAACGACCGGCAGGTGCTGCTCGTCGCTCCCGACAGCCAGTATGTCTCCATCCACGACATGCTCTGCCTCGCCGCCCTTGGCAAAGGCAAGGTAGCCGTCTACCTCAAGGATGGCAGCCGTCTCACCGCCTTGGAGCCCTCGGATATCGTCTATAACCGTCTTGGCAACGAACTGCTCACCCTCGCCAACCGCAAGAGCCGCATCATGGTGTGCCGCCAGTGTGTGCAGGGTGTCGGCAAGGACAACGAGGGGCGCGACATCCTCCTCCTGGAGCCGCAGCCCGACCTGGTCATCTTCCCCGACGAGGACGGCATCAAGATGGCCCGCAGCCGTCACTACGACGACCACCCTCTCCTGCAGCCTGACGAAGACTAAACGCCACGTGTGACCGCTATGAGGGTAGCCGCACACACCCTTGGCTGCAAGCTCAATTTTGCCGAGACCTCCGACCTCCTGCGGCGCTATGCCCAGGAGGGCAATACCATTGTCGACTTCCGCGACGAAGCCGACCTGTACCTCATCAATACCTGCACCGTCACCGCCGTCGCCGAGAAGAAATGCCGTGCCGCCATCCGACAGGCCCACCGCCAGAACGCCGCCGCGCAGATCATCGTCATGGGGTGCTTCGCGCAGCGTGCCGACGACGAGATACGTCGCATGGCCGGCGTCAGCGAGGTGTGGGGCAACGACCGGAAAGGGCTCCTGGCGCACTCCGGCGACGAGCGCACGCGCACCTTCTTCAAGATACAGGACGGCTGCGACTACTTCTGCACCTACTGTGCCATCCCCTATGCCCGCGGTCGGTCGCGCTCTGCAAGCCTTGAGGAGACCCTCTGTGCCGCCCGCCGCATCGCCGCCGAGGGCACCAAGGAAGTGATCCTCACGGGCGTCAACACCGGCACCTTCGGGCAAGGAAACGGCGAGCAGTTCCTCGACCTGCTGAGGCGTCTGGACGATGTGGAGGGCATCCTGCGCTACCGCATCTCCTCCATCGAGCCCAACCTGCTCACCGACGACATCATACGCTTCGTCGCCACCAGCCGCGCCTTCCTGCCCCACTTCCACATACCCCTGCAGGCGGGCTCCGACCACGTGCTGCAGATGATGCACAGGCGCTACAGCACCGCTCTCTACCGCGACAAACTTGAGGCCATCAAGAGCCTCATGCCCGACGCCTGCATCGCCGCCGACATCATGGCGGGCTTCAACGGCGAGAGCGAAGAGGAATTCGACAAGGCCCTTGCCTTCGTCGACAGCCTGCCCCTCTCCTACCTGCATGTCTTCACCTACAGCGACCGTCCCGGCACCGCAGCACTGCGGATGGACGAGAAGATACCCGTCCCCGTACGCCACGAGCACACCGCGAGGCTGCTGGAGCTCAGTGCCAAAAAGCACCGCCAGTTTGCCGACAGCCAGCTGGGGCTGCGGCGTCCGGTGCTCTGGGAGCATACCGACCACGACGGCCGCATGGCCGGATGGACCGACAACTACCTGCGCATCATGCGTCCCTACGATGAGGGCCTGGTGGGCACCATCGAAGAGGTTGTCATCAGCCCCGACAACCTCGTCGACGAGTGAGCGGGTGAGCGGGTGGCGCAAAAACATCCCCCCTATACAATAAATATGGCATAGAGCCGTTGTCATAACAAAAACAGCGGCCATGAAAGTTATGATACTCGGCACCTGCTGGCCTTACCGCGGCGGCCTCGCCGCCTTCAATGAGCGCCTGGCACGACAGTACCAGCAGGAAGGTCACGAGGTAGAGCTCGTCACCTTCACCCTGCAGTACCCCTCCTTCCTGTTCCCCGGCAAGACGCAGTACAGCGACGAGCCCGCTCCGGAGGGGCTCTCCATCGTGCGCAAGCTCAACGCCATGAACCCCATCAGCTGGTGGCTTACGGGGCGCTACATCCGGCGTCGCCGTCCCGACCTGCTCATCACCAAGTTCTGGCTTCCCTTCATGGCTCCCGCCCTGGGTGTCGCCAACCGTGTGGCGCGCCGCAAGGGACTCTTTCGCGTTTCCATCCTCGACAACCTCATCCCCCACGAGAAACGTCCCGGCGACAAGCCCCTGGTGCGCTTCTTCGTCGGCTCCGTCGACGCTATGGTGGCTATGTCGAAGTCCGTCCTTGCCGATGTCGACCTCTTCGACCCCCGGCAGTGCAAGCCGCGTCTCTTCTGTCCCCACCCCCTCTACGACCACTATGGTGCCATCATCCCCCGCAGCGAGGCCCTCGCGCAGCTCGGTCTGAGTGCGAGTGGCCGCTACCTGCTCTTCTTCGGCTTCATCCGCGACTACAAAGGGCTCGACCTGCTCCTCGACGCTATGGCCGACCCCCGCATGGAAGCCCTCGGCATCAAACTCATCGTCGCCGGCGAATTCTATGGCGACCCCAAGCCCTACCACCAGCAGATAGCCCGTCTCGGCATCGAAGAGCGCGTCGTGCTGCATACCGACTTCATCCCCGACCACGAGGTGAACCGCTACTTCTGCTCCGCCGACCTCGTCGTGCAGCCTTACAAGAGTGCCACCCAGAGCGGCGTCACACAGATAGCCTTCCACTTTGGCAAACCCATGGTCGTCACCAACGTCGGCGGTCTCCCCGAGATCGTCCCCGATGGCGAGGTAGGCTTTGTCGTCGAACCCGACGCGCGGCAAGTTGCCGACGCCATCGTACGCTTCTTCAGCGACGACTGGCAACAGCGCCTCTCCGACGGCGTAGCACGCGAACGACAGAAATACCTCTGGACACGCATGACCGAGAGCATCGAAAAACTGATAAACCATCATCCTAATACCAATACCCACCCATGATTATCCGCAGCAAAGCCCCCCTCCGTCTCGGCCTCGCCGGTGGCGGCACCGACGTCAGCCCTTATAGCGACCTCTATGGTGGCGCCATCCTCAACGCCACCATCAGCATGTATGCCTACACCACCATCGAGCCCACCGACGACGGTCGTGTGGAGTTCCTCGCCCCCGACAAAGGGCTTCGCGAGGTCTACGACAACGCCATGGAGGTAGACACCGACGGCTATTTCATCCTCCACAAGGGCGTCTACAACCGCATCGTGCGTCAGTTCACCCATAAGCCCCTCTCGCTGCGTATCGCCTCCTTCGTCGACGCTCCCGCGGGCAGTGGCCTCGGCACCTCGTCGACCCTCGTCGTCTCCATCCTCGGCGCCTATGTCGAGTGGCTCAAGCTGCCCCTTGGCGAGTACGACATCGCGCGTCTGGCCTACGAGATAGAGCGCATCGACCTCGGCCTCGCCGGCGGCAAGCAGGACCAGTATGCCGCCACCTTCGGAGGCTTCAACTTCATGGAGTTCATCGGCGACAACGTCATCGTCAACCCCCTGCGTGTGCGCCAATCCTACATCGACGAGCTAAACCACAACCTGTTGCTCTATTGGACCGACACCTCGCACGTCAGTGCCGACATCATCAAGGAGCAGCAGCAGAACGTCAAGAACAAGAAGAGCACCAGCATCGAGAGCATGCACCGCCTCAAGGAGCAGGCCCAGCAGATGAAGGAGGCCTTGCTGAAGGGTTATGTCGCCAACATCGGCGAGATCCTCAACTTCGGCTGGCAGCACAAGAAGCAGATGGCGCAGAGCGTCAGCAACGCCCGCATCGACGCCATCTATGACGCCGCCCTGCAGGCCGGTGCCACCGGCGGCAAGATCAGCGGTGCCGGCGGCGGCGGATTCATGTTCTTCTACTGTCCCGGTCTTACTCGTTTTGCCGTGCGCGAGGCGCTCTCTGCTTTCGGCGGCGAGACCAAGCGCTACGACTTCACCCCCGACGGGCTCCGCACCTGGACCAGCGCGAGCTGAAGCAAGCGGCGCTCTCGACCCATCAGAACGATAATTGTCAACAAGAAACCTATCCGTGATGAATAGAATACAAGAATCCATCTCCCAATCTATCGCCGTCAAGCAGGCCATCCTGGTCGACGCCGACCTCATGGATGGCGTCGCCCGTGCAGCGCGTCTCATCGAAGAGAGCCTCCGTGCTGGTGGCAAGATCCACTTCTGCGGCAACGGCGGCAGCGCCGCCGACGCGCAGCACCTGGCGGCGGAACTCAGCGGCCGCTTCTACTACGACCGTCCGCCCCTCAACGCCGAAGCCCTCCACTGCAACACCAGCTACCTCACCGCTGTGGGTAACGACTACGGCTATGAGTACATCTTCGCACGCCTCCTGCGCGGCACCGCCAAGCGCGGAGACGTGCTGGTGGGCATCAGCACCAGCGGCAACAGCCGCAACATCCTCGAGGCTTACAAGGTGGCCGACGAGATGGGCATACACATCGTCTCCATGACGGGTGCCACAGGCGGCAAGATGAAGGAGTGCGGCGGGCTGCTGCTCAACGTGCCCTCCACCGACACCCCGCGCATCCAGGAGAGCCACATCATGCTGGGTCACATCATCTGCGAGCTCGTAGAGTCCGCCATGTTCCCCCGCAAATCCTGACGCCGCATGCAAGAGGCTATCATCCTCGCCGGCGGCTTCGGCACACGTCTGCGCAGCGTGGTGAGCGAGGTCCCCAAACCCATGGCTCCCGTGGCTGGGCGTCCCTTCTTGTCCTACCTCCTCGACCGTCTCGCCGCACAGGGCTACACGCATGTGGTGCTCTCCACGGGCTACCTGCACGAGAAGGTGGAGGACTTTTTCCACGACGCCTACCATGGCATCTCCCTCTCCTACGCCCGCGAGACCACACCGCTGGGCACCGGCGGTGCTATCGTCAACGCCCTCAGCCGCTGCTCCTCCGACGAGGTGACGGTGCTCAACGGCGACACCCTCTTCGACATTGACCATGGCGCCATGCTGCGCTTTGCTGCCCACCATGACACACCTCTCGCCGTGGTACTGCGCCAGGTGGACGACGCCTCGCGCTATGGCTCCGTGCTGCTCGACAGCGAGGGCCGCATCGCCGACTTCCGCGAGAAGAGCACCCTTGCCGCCCCAGGTCTCATCAACGGCGGCATCTACCGTCTCCGCCGCTCGCTGCTCAGCACCTATACCGTCGGCGACGCCTTCTCTTTTGAGCGCGAGGTGCTGCAGCAGCGCTTCCGCGACACCGCCTTCTACGCCTACGCCGACGGCGCCTACTTCATCGACATCGGCATCCCCGCCGACTATGCCCGCGCCCAGGAGGAGCTGCCCATGCTATGAGAGCCCTCTTCCTCGACCGAGACGGGGTGCTCAATGTGCTGCGCCCCAACGACTACGTGAAATGTCCTGACGAGTTGGAGATCCTCCCTCAGGTGGCGGAAGCGCTATCCCTCTGCCGTCCTCATTTCGACCACATTATCGTCGTCACCAACCAGCAAGGCATCGGCAAAGGCCTCATGACCGAGGACGACCTGAGCACCGTGCATGCCAAGCTGCTGCAGGCCCTGCCTATGATCGACGCCATCTACCACTGTCCCCACCTCGAGCGGATGCACTCCTTCGACCGCAAGCCCAATATCGGCATGGCCCTCCGTGCGCGGCGTGACCACCCAGGATTGCGTCTTCGCGACAGCGTCATGGTGGGTGACTCGATGACCGATATGCTCTTTGGCCGTCGCGCCGGCATGACCACCGTCCTTGTGGGCGACCATTCGGATGCCGCCCGCTCACGTCCCTGGCTCGTCGACCAGGCCTACCCTGACCTCTACACCTTCGCCAATACGCTATAACTAGGTTTTACATTGCGTCTTCGATGACGCCATGACACAGTTAGCCTCCCTACCCCGCCATGCGGAGTGGGAGGCTTATGTTGCTCAGTTTCAGGGCTGCTCCGCCGCTGCGCGGAGCGACGAGAGATGGCAGCGGATGGAGCTGATCTTCAACTCTTAGTAGCTGCGTGCGAAGACCACACGGCGATGGCTGGGCTTGCCGCTGTAGATGCAGCGTCCCTCTTCCTCGGGAGCGTCGAAGGGGATGCAGCGTATGGTGGCCTTGGTCTCCTCCTTGATGCGTTCCTCTGTCTCGGGGGTACCGTCCCAGTGACACAGCAGGAAGCCGTTCTTCTCGATCTCCACCTTGAAGTCGTCCCAGGTGTCCACCTTGCGGGTCATCGCGGCGCGGAAGTCGGCGGCCTTCTTGAAGAGGTTCTTCTGGATCTCCTCCATGAGGTCTTTGACGTGGTCGGCGATACCCTCGATGGGCATGTTGACCTTCTCCAGCGTGTCGCGGCGGCACACCTCGCAGGTGCCGTTCTCCAGGTCGCGGGGACCTATGGCGAGACGCACGGGTACGCCCTTGAACTCGTACTCGTTGAATTTCCAGCCGGGTTTGTACTCCGGACGGTTGTCGTACTTCACCACGAGGCCTTTGGCTTCGAGGGCCTTGACGATAGGTGCGATATGTTCATCCAGCTGCTTCTGCTGCTCGTCGCTCTTGCAGATGGGCACGATAGCCACATGGATAGGTGCCAGATGTGGAGGCAGCACGAGGCCGTTGTCGTCGCTGTGGGTCATGATGAGGGCGCCCATCAGGCGTGTGCTCACGCCCCACGAGGTGGCCCACACATACTCGAGTTTGTTCTCCTTGTTGAGGAACTGCACCTCGAAGGCCTTGGCGAAGTTCTGTCCGAGGAAATGGCTCGTGCCGGCCTGCAGCGCCTTGCCGTCCTGCATCATTGCTTCGATGCAGAGGGTGTCGAGGGCGCCGGCGAAGCGCTCGTTGGGGCTCTTGTGACCCTTGATGACAGGCATAGCCATATATCGC
>CACZRR010000023.1 GCA_902783595.1 uncultured Bacteroidota bacterium | reverse complement strand
TTCAACAAGAGCGACCTGATGGTCGACGACGAACTACGTGCCCTGCAACAGGAGGTAGGCGACATCTACCGCAAGGTGGGCTACCCAGTGCTTGAGGTATCGGCATTGGAGGGCACAGATGTTGATGCCGTAAAAGAAATGATTGCTGGCAAGACCGTGCTTTTCAGCGGTCACAGCGGCGTGGGCAAGAGTGCGCTACTCAACGCCATCAGTCCTGGCCTAGGTCTCAAAGTGGGGCAGATATCCGACTGGAGCCTCAAAGGAAAACATACCACCACTTTCGCGGAAATATTCCCCATCCAACAATCAACATTCTTAATCGACACCCCGGGCATCAAGGAGTTCGGCATGGTGGATTTCTCCCCCCAGGAACTGTCGCACTTCTTCCCCGAGATGCGCAACTACCTGCACGGCTGTCGTTTCGCCAACTGCACCCACACCCACGAACCCGGCTGTGCAATAAAAAAGGCCGTCGTCGACGGCCTTATCAGCGAAGAACGCTATCGTAATTATCTGAATATTCTGGAAGACATTATTTCTTGAGGAACTTGAAATCCTTGCCAAGGTAATAAGCCTGGTCGCCGAGGCTCTCCTCGATGCGCATCAGCTGGTTGTACTTGCAGATACGGTCGGTGCGGCTGGCGCTGCCCGTCTTGATGAGGCCAGCGTTCATGGCCACCACAAGGTCGGCGATGGTGGTGTCCTCGGTCTCACCGCTGCGGTGGCTGATGATAGCGGTCATGTTGTTGCGCATGGCCAGGTTCACAGCCTCAATGGTCTCCGTGAGGGTACCAATCTGGTTGAGTTTAATGAGGATGCTATTGGCCACCTTCTTCTCAAGACCCATCTTCAGACGGCTCACGTTGGTGACGAACAAGTCGTCGCCGACAAGCTGGCAACGGTCGCCGATGGCATCGGTGTGAAGACGCCATCCGTCCCAGTCGTCCTCGGCCATGCCGTCTTCGATGCTGATGATGGGGTAGCGCGTCACCCAGTCTTTCCAAAAATCACTCATCTGCGCAGGCGTCAGCTTCTCTCCGGTGCTCCACTTGAGCTCATACATGTTCTCCTCAGCATTATAGAACTCCGAAGCGGCGGCATCAAGGGCTATGAAAACATCCTCGCCAGGACGATAGCCAGCCTTCTCGATGGCCTGAAGAATAGCAGTAAGTGCCTCCTCGTTGCTACCCAGGTTGGGGGCAAAACCGCCCTCGTCACCCACGTTGGTGCTGAGGCCTTTGCCCTTGAGCACGGAACGGAGGTTGTGGAACACCTCGGCACCCATGCGCAACGCCTCGCTAAAAGTAGGAGCTCCGACAGGCATGATCATGAACTCCTGGAAGTCGATGCTATTGTCAGCATGACTGCCGCCATTGAGGATATTCATCATGGGGATAGGCAGGGTGTGCGCACCAACGCCACCAAGGTAGCGGTAGAGCTCCTGACCAGTCTCTTGGGCGGCGGCTTTGGCACAGGCCAGACTCACGCCAAGGATAGCGTTGGCTCCCAAACGACCCTTATTTTCGGTGCCGTCGAGTTCTATCATCTTGTCATCGATGGCTTTCTGCTCGCTGACGAACATGCCCTGCAACTCCTCGTTAAGGACGTTGTTGACGTTGTTGACGGCCTGCATAACGCTCTTGCCAAGAAACTGGCTCTTATCACCGTCGCGAAGCTCGCAGGCTTCGTGAACACCCGTGGAGGCGCCACTCGGAACGGCAGCACGGCCCATAGCTCCCTGATCGGTATAGACATCAACTTCAACAGTGGGGTTGCCACGACTGTCTAAAATCTGACGACCCTTGATTCCTATAATCTGACTCATAATCTTTTAAAAAGTTTTTGTTTTTTTATCCAAACTGCAAATATACAAAAAAAAATACCATCATATCTTAAAAAAACATCCTTCCTAAACGCGACCAAACCCCCTCACCAAGAAAGAGCGTCCACGCAGGAGGCGTGGACGCTCTTAACAGTAGAACCCTCTGAGGGAACTCGGCCTTACTCAGCCTTAGGAGCCTCCTCAGCAGCAGGGGCTTCTGCCACGGGAGCCTCGACAGCGGGGGCAGCAGCCTCAGCCTTCTTGGCGCGGCTACGACGGGTGCTCTTGGCAGCCTTCTTGGTGGTGTCTTTGAGCATATTCTCGTTGTAGTCAACGAGCTCGATGATAGCCATCTCGCTGTTGTCACCATGACGGATACCGGTCTTCAGGATACGGGTGTAGCCACCAGGACGCTGGGCAACCTTCTGCGACACTTCGCGGAAGAGCTCGTTGACGGCCTCTTTGCTGTGGAGGTAGCTGAAGACGATACGGCGATTGTGGGTGGAGTCCTCTTTCGAGCGGTTGATGATCGGCTCGACATATACGCGCAGGGCTTTGGCTTTGGCAACAGTGGTCTCGATGCGCTTGTGAAGTATCAGCGAAGTAGCCATGTTGGAAAGCATAGCAACGCGGTGGGCGTGGGTTCTGGACAGATGATTAACTTTGCAACCGTGTCTCATATTCTTTCTTATTCTTTATCAAGTTTATACTTTGCTACATTCATACCGAATTCGAGGTTCTTGGAAGCCACGAGGTTTTCGAGTTCGGTGAGTGATTTTTTGCCGAAATTGCGGAATTTCAGGAGATCAGCCTTGTTGAAGGCTACGAGGTCTCCCAAAGTGTCCACCTCGGCGGCCTTGAGGCAGTTGAGGGCGCGCACCGACAAATCGAGGTCGGTGAGCTTGGTCTTCAGAAGCTGACGGGTGTGAGCGGTGCTCTCATCAAACTCTTCCTGCACAGGCTTCACTTCAACGTCGAGGGTGATACGCTCGTCAGAGAAGAGCATGAAGTGCTGGATGAGAATGGTGGCAGCTTCCTTGAGGGCCTCCTTGGGATGTATGGAACCGTCGGTCTCTATGTCGAAGGTGAGCTTCTCATAGTCCGTGCGCTGCTCCACGCGGTAGTCGTCGACAGCATACATGACCTTCTTAATGGGTGTATGGATGGAGTCGATAGCTATCACACCGATGGGGTCGGTGGCTTTCTTGTTCTCTTCGGCGGGAACATATCCCCTACCCTTGTCTATGGAGAGGGTGATATGCAACTCCGTGTCGGCCTCCATGTGGCAAATCTCCAGCTCAGGGTTAAGAACCTGGAAACTGTTGAGGTTGCTGTTGAGGTCACCTGCTTTGAGTACCGTCTGGCCACTCACCGTGAAGGAGAGCTTCTCGTGATCGGTGTCTTCAACCTGGCGACGGAAGCGTATTTGCTTAAGACGCAGGATGATGTCAGTCATATCCTCCACTACACCGGGCAGCGAAGAGAACTCGTGGTCAACACCGTCAATCTGGACGGAAGTAATAGCATAGCCTTCGAGAGAAGAGAGAAGGACGCGACGCAATGCGTTGCCGATGGTTGTACCATAGCCGGGCTCCAACGGACGGAATTCAAACGATCCGCGGAAGTCGTCAGCTTCAAGCATAACCACCTTATCGGGTTTTTGGAATGATAGAATTGCCATTTATGATCCTTTCTTTCTTTGTTTGTGGGTGCCCGCCCCCTTTGGGACAGACGATGAATGCCCCTAAAGGCTATTATTACTTCGAGTAGAGGTCAACGATGAGCTGCTCGTTGATAGTCTCGGGAATGTCAGAACGCTGGGGGAAGCTGACAAACTTACCAGTAAGGCTGGCACCATCCCATTCGAGCCAGGGATAATTGGTGCCACGCGATGCCAAAGCATCGGTGATAACCTCAAGCGATTTACTGCGCTCACGCACAGAAATCACGTCGCCCTCTTGGAGAGAATAGGAAGGAATATTCACCACGTTGCCGTTGACAGCAATATGGCGGTGCGAAACGAGCTGACGAGCCTGTGCACGGCTACGGGCGATGCCGAGACGATACACTACGTTGTCGAGACGCGCCTCGATGAGTTTCATGAGTTCCTCACCAGTGATGCCGCCACGGCGCGAGGCCTCAGCGTAAAGTTTACGGAACTGACGCTCGAGAATGCCATAAGTGTATTTGGCTTTCTGCTTCTCCTGCAACTGGATGCCGTACTCCGACAACTTGCCGCGACGACGGCTCTGGCCGTGCATACCGGGAGCATAAGGCTTACGCTCGTAGCTCTTGTCGGGCCCATAGATAGGCTCGTGGAATTTTCTTGCGATTTTGGTCTTTGGACCTGTGTATCTTGCCATTGTTCTTCGTTCTTTTAAAGATTAATAATTACACACGACGACGTTTCGGGGGACGGCAGCCATTATGAGGCAGCGGCGTCACATCGGTGATCTCCATCACCTCTATGCCGCAAGTGTTGATTGCGCGTATTGCAGATTCACGTCCTTGACCGGGTCCTTTTACAAAGACCTTCACTTTTCTTAGGCCCAAATCATAAGCAACTTTGCCGCAATCTTCCGCAGCCATCTGAGCGGCGTACGGAGTGTTTTTCTTCGATCCG
>CACZRR010000022.1 GCA_902783595.1 uncultured Bacteroidota bacterium | reverse complement strand
TGGTGACTCCTGCAGGATTCAAACCTGCAACCTTCTGATCCGTAGTCAGATGCTCTATTCAGTTGAGCTAAGGAGCCGTGCGCTTTTCCTTTCAAAAGCGGGTGCAAAAGTACACACTTTTCAGATACTGACCAAATTTTTTTTCAAAAAAAATAGCTTTCTTGCACAATGGGCTGTCGGATAGTGTATTAGAAATTCGTTTCGTCCCGTCTATTTAACATCGATACCATATACTTCACGGTATAGAAGGGCCCGTATTTCGGAAAATTCATCGTCGTCAAGTTCGTACTTCGACATGATAATCATCGGTACCTCCACACCACCCTTGCGATAGGCGGGCTGCAGGTAGGACTGCGGGTTTGAGAAAAGACCCATGCTGGCGTAGAATTCAATGCGGTGCTCGGCTTCTTCGTTGATGGGGGTCTCCACCTCCAACACCACCTGCTGTGTCTGCTGTGACAGGAAGTTCAAGAACACGGCTTTGCCAAGACCCTGGTTGCGCAGTTCCTCCGCAATGGCGAAGTGTTCGATGTATACTATGTCGTCAAAGGTCCAGTAAGTCAAAAGACCTATCGGGTCGTCGCCGTTCTCGGCTACGAGGAAATGAAATTTGCCGGCATCACGGTGCCGGAGACTACTGAAGGGCGGGCGCTCCTCTTCAGGGAACGCCTCTTCAAACAGACTTTGTGCAAAATGCGCATGGTCGCTGTCGGCCAGTTTGGTGAAGGTAATCATCTATATTTTGTATTTTTTATTCTAAAAATATCTAAGTTATCTAAATCCTCTAAACCCTCTCACGAAAAGAAACTAAAATTGTTAACCTCAAAGCGTAGCGCCAGCTGGTGATGCCACCCCATGGCCTCATAGCCCTTGAGATTAGTGCGCGTGTGGTGGCATGAATAGCCAAGCTTCACGGCGCCGAGGCCTTCGACACGATAGCCAAGATAGGCGGCTATGAAAACACCATAACCTAAACCTCCCTGGTTCACGTATTCGTACTCGCCAATGCCTACATAGGGCGACTGCCCGTCCCACACGTCAAGGATAGACCACGTGCGGCCGGCAATCTCCATGGCGTTGGTACTGACCTTCGTATTGTTTACGTTGAGACCAAGATCCACCTCAAGGTTGAGCCACGGACTGATGTCAACCTCTTTCGTGATGGCTAGGTCGATGTATATGCGCTGCTCTTCGCCAAGCATGCCACAACGTATGTAGTGGTTCTGATTCAGTACGGTGGTACTCTTACTATTAGCCAAGTTGAAGGCTCCGGCGGCTTCCATCTTGGCAATATCAAAACGAAGCAGCCAGCCAAATCCGTTGCGGTAGGTGTAGTGCAAGCCTAAGCCTATCATAAAGGCCGACCGATAGTACATGGAAGGAAACTCCTCGACGGTGAGGTCGTCGCAGGTGCCTATCGAGGCGTCGATGAGACCGTTGCTTTTTAGGTGATACCAGATGTCGGTGCCGTCGCGCTGGCTATGCAGTACTCGGTAAATGGTGTTGGCATTGCCGTCAATGCCCGAATAAAAACCGGAGGAATAATCATCGGCCCAAAACGCCGAAGCATCAATAAACACCGACAAACCCTCGTTGCCAGAATAGGAGAGAAAACGATTGCGACCGTCGCTCCTGGCAGCGGCCGTAAGGACTACGAGAAACATGAATAGGCACATACACACACCTCGCAGACAGCGGCGATGTGCCGTGGGTCGCGGGGGAGGCTCACAGGGAGCCGGGTCGGTGAGGGCGTTGGGGTCCATCGAGAGTGTCTATTTGAACTTTCTATTGCTACGTAACGGCGTAAGAATTAAAATAGTATTTGCCAGTATAAAATAAATTTCCAGCAAGGGGGCGGCAAGGTACACCAAACCTGCGTCAAAACGACGGGCAGGCTGTGCAAAAGCCACAATCTGCCAAGCCCATTTCAGCACCACGGCAATGAGAGCTAAGCCCCATCCAGCATGGAAGGCCATGAGTACGGCAGAAGCATAGAACAGCAGGTTGGTCAACGGCATCACCTCCTCACTTAGGCGGCTGGCAATGCTGTGACGGTTGCGGGTCGACACACGATCCAATCGCGTGTGGTGCCACTGCGCGAAATTCTTGCGAGGCTCGGTAGTGAGGCAGGCGTCATGGTCAATGCAAATGGCTGTATTGTCGCGTGTGGCATTCTGGTAGACGAACAGGTCGTCGGCACCTCCGGCAACATCGTAGTGGCTGATGAAGGCCCCTCGGTCGAAAAAGAAACTGCGACGATAGCTGAGATTGCGCCCCGAACCGGTGTAAGGATGACCCAGCAGGGCACAGCCTAGGTAGTGGCAGCTATAGGCAAGATTGTCGTACTGCTGCATGAGACCTAGAAACGATGAAGTGCGCTTTAAGCCACAGTAGCCGAGCACCATCTGGGTGTCGGCAGAGGGGTGGTCGGCTCCCTGTGAAAAATAGCCTCGCACCATGCCACGCAACCACAACGGATTACGGGGCGTACAGTCTGGGTCGGCAAGCATCAAAATGTCATGCTTGGCACTCTTGATACCAATGGAAAGGGGGTATTTCTTGCCTTGGAAGAGGTTGACGTCTTCCTTAAAGGGCACTACCTTCAGGTGTGTGTAGTAGTCTTTTAGAAGCTTGAGAACGAAACGCGTGTCGTCCTGACTCAGGTAATCTACTACCACCACTTCAAAGTTAGGGTAGTCCTGCTCAAGTAAGTATACAAGGTTCTCCTTGAGCCATACGGCATCGTTGCGCGCCGTGAGTACTACTGATATCGGCGGCAGCTTGCTGTCGTCAATAGCGGCACCCTGGGTGGATTCTTTCCGATGGTAGAGACCGATGCGAAAGTGGAATAAGGCATAATAGACCGCTAAAACAGCGAAACTGAGAATGAGTACCGCAAGAAGTATAATGGCTTGACTATCTGAGAGTATATTGCTAAAGTCGAACATGCTGACGGGGGTATTACAAATGGCAAAAATACTCCTTTTGCAACGCTCCCCACAGACACCTCGTTACTAAAATATCAACAAATAATCAACAATGATGTTACAAACCATTGTAAATGGTTGTAAATAAGTTTGTTGGTAACTATGTTATTGCGCGTTTAAACGCGACGACCAAGGGAGGGGAGAAGGGCACTCTTCCACTGGGCAAAGTCGCCGGCGATGATGTGACAACGCGCCTGACCGACGAGCCACAGATAGAAGCGAAGGTTGACAATGGAACAGATCTGAAGGCCTAAAATTTCGTCAGCTCGAATTAGGTGGTGTAAGTAGGCAAGGGTGTATGGCGTTCTGAACGCTGACGGGAAATCTATATTTTCTGTTTGCTGTGGGGGAATCAGATCATTGACGGTGATGTCAAAGCAGCTCTCCCATTTCTTATTCTTTATATTGATGGTGCCGTCGGGGGTGAAGAGCAACCCGTTGCGGCCGTTACGGGTGGGCATCACGCAGTCGAACATATCCACGCCTCTGTCAATAGCTTCAAGGATATTCTGGGGGGTGCCTACACCCATCAGATAGCGCGGCCGGTCCGTGGGAAGGATGGCGTTGACCACCTCTACCATCTCGTACATCTTCTCTGTGGGCTCACCAACGGCAAGGCCACCTATAGCGCAACCCTCGGGATCCTTGGAGGCTATATATTCGGCCGAGATTCGCCGCAGGTCGGCATATTGACATCCCTGCACGATGGGGAAAAGGGCTTGATGGTGGCCGTACAAGGGCTCTGTCTCGTGAAAGCGTTTCAGGCAGCGGTCAAGCCAGCGATGTGTGAGCTCCATGGAGTGCTGCGCATAGCGGTGGTCGCTCTGACCAGGAGCGCACTCGTCAAAAGCCATCATGATGTCGGCACCGATGATGCGCTCAATATCCATCACGCTTTCAGGAGTGAAAAGGTGTCGGCTACCGTCAATGTGGCTGCGGAAGGTACACCCCTCCTCCTTGAGTTTTCTGTTGGCAGCGAGGGAGAATACCTGGAAACCACCGCTGTCGGTGAGCAACGGACGCTGCCAGTGCATGAAGCGGTGCAACCCTCCCGCCTGACGCAGAAGGTCGCAGCCAGGACGTAGGTAGAGGTGGTAGGTGTTGCCGAGGATAATCTGCGCACCAATATTCTCTTTCAACTCGTGTTGATGCACGGCCTTCACACTGCCCGCAGTACCCACAGGCATGAAAATGGGCGTCTGTATCTCGCCGTGGTCGGTATGAAGGGTGGCGGCACGGGCACCACCACAGGTGGCATCAAGGTGAAAGGTCAGTGGCATCGCTGTGTGATGAGTTTTTTCAAGCGGCAAAAATACGAAAAAAATATTTCTGCCATTTTGGCAGTCCCTTTTAGTTTGGTATGATTATTGCCTTGAGCATCCTAGGAAAGCCTAGGAAAGCCTAGGAAAGCCTAGGAGAACCTAGAGAAAATAGAAAAATGATTTAAAACCAAATAACTATGACATTAGACAAGTTTACAATCAAAGCGCAGGAGGCTGTGCAGAAGGCGCAGGAGGTTGCCATCGGAGGGCAGCATCCCGCCATCGAGACGGTCCACCTGCTCAAAGGGCTCCTCTCGGAAGACGAGAATGTGACGCCCTACCTCCTCAAAAAAATGGAGGTCAACATCCCCCGCCTGACGCAGCAGGTGGACGATATTCTTAACAACATGCCGCACGTAAGCGGTGGTCAGGTGTACCTCTCCAGCGATGCCAACCAAGCCCTCGTGGCCGCCAGCCAGCGCGCCACCAAGATGAACGACGAGTTCGTCAGCGTGGAACATCTTTTGCTGGGTATCCTCAGCGGTAGAGACCGCATCGCCCAGCTGCTGAAAGATGCGGGCGTCAGCGAGAAGGGTCTCATGGCAGCTATCACCGACCTCCGCAAGGGCAGCAAGGTGACGAGTCAAAACCAGGAGCAGACGATGAACGCCCTCGGCAAGTACGCCAAGAACCTCAACCAGCTGGCGCAGGCTGGCAAACTTGACCCCGTCATCGGGCGAGATGAGGAGATACGTCGTGTGCTGCAGATTCTTTCGCGCCGCACCAAGAATAACCCCATCCTCATTGGTGAGCCCGGCGTGGGTAAGACAGCTATTGCCGAAGGACTTGCCCAGCGTATTGTCAGCGGCGATGTGGCGGAGAACCTCAAGAGTAAGACTATCTACTCGCTGGATATGGGGGCTCTTATCGCCGGCGCCAAATACAAGGGCGAATTCGAGGAACGTCTCAAATCCGTCATCCGCGAAATCAACGAGGCCGACGGCGAGATTATCCTCTTCATTGACGAAATACACACCCTCGTGGGTGCGGGTGGGGGAGAGGGCGCCATGGATGCCGCCAACATCCTCAAGCCTGCACTTGCCCGTGGCGAACTGCGCGCTATCGGCGCCACTACGCTGGCGGAGTACCAGAAATACTTCGAGAAGGACAAAGCCTTGGAGCGTCGTTTCCAGAGCGTGCTCATCGACGAACCCTCAGTGCCAGACACTATCAGTATTCTGCGTGGTTTGAAGGAACGCTACGAGGTGCACCACCGCGTGCGTATCAAGGACGAGGCCATCATCGCCGCCGCCGAACTCTCGCACCGCTACATCTCCGACCGGTTCCTGCCCGACAAGGCCATCGACCTAATCGACGAGGCTGCTGCCAAGCTGCGACTCGAGATCGACTCGGTACCTGAGGAACTCGATGAAATCGAGCGCCGTATCCGTCAGCTGGAAATCGAGCGCGAGGCCATCAAACGCGAAAATGACCAGGACAAGATTGCACAGATTGACAAGGAACTCGGATCCCTCCGCGAACAGCGCGACCAGATGAAGGCTCGCTGGCAGAACGAGAAGAGCATCGTCGAGGAGATTCAGGCCGAGGTGAAGAACATCGAGAGCTACAAGTTCGAAGCAGAGCAGGCGGAACGCGCAGGTGACTACGGAAAGGTGGCTGAGCTGCGCTACGGCCGCATCAAGGAGGCGGAGAAGAAGGTCGAAGACCTCAAAACCCGTCTCAAGGAGATGCAGGCAGACAACGCCATGATCAACGAGGAGGTGGACAGCGAGCAGATCGCAGAGGTGGTATCGAAATGGACAGGCATACCCGTGACGCGTATGCTGCAGAGCGAACGAGAGCGCCTACTGCACCTCGAGGACGAGCTGCACAAGCGTGTTGTAGGCCAGGACGAGGCAATCAGCGTGATAGCCAACGCCGTGCGCCGCAGCCGTGCAGGCCTCTCCGACGGCAAGCGCCCCATCGGTAGCTTCATATTCCTCGGCACCACGGGTGTCGGTAAGACCGAGTTGGCTAAGGCCCTCGCCGAGGTGTTGTTCGACGACGAGAATATGATGGTGCGTATCGATATGTCTGAATATCAAGAGCGCCACAGCGTCTCGCGACTCATCGGAGCACCTCCAGGGTACGTCGGCTACGACGAGAGCGGCCAGCTCACGGAGGCTGTACGACGTAAACCCTACAGCATCGTGCTCTTCGACGAGATAGAGAAGGCTCACCCCGATGTGTTCAATATCTTGCTGCAGGTGCTCGAGGACGGACGCCTGACCGACAACAAGGGCCGCACCTGCGACTTCAAGAACACCATCATCATCATGACCTCAAATATGGGATCCGACATCATCCGCGAGAAACTGGAGGGCAGCAGCATGCCCACACCCTTCGAACTCGACGAGACCAAGAAGGCTGTGATGGAACTCCTCAAGCAACGCATCCGTCCTGAATTTCTCAACCGTATCGACGAGATCATCATGTTCCAGCCCCTCTCGCAGAGCCAGATATGTGATATCGTCCGTATCCAGTTGAAGCAGGTCGCCCATATGCTTGAGCAGAACGACATCACCATCTCGGCTACGGAAGATGCTGTGAGTCGCCTTGCGGAAGTAGGCTACGACCCCGCCATGGGTGCCCGCCCCGTGAAGCGTGTCATCCAGCGCGAGATACTCAACGAGATGTCCCGCCAGCTCCTCGAGGGCAAGATCCACAGCAACGAGACCATAATCATCGACGTCATCGACAACCAGTTCGTCTTCTATAATCCCAATAGAGAACACGACCGCAAGGAGTGACCTCTATTGGGAGCAAAGAAAAGTATTCTTGGTATTGCCGAGTGAAAGCAGGGTTTTGGACGTGCATGTCCGAAACCCTGCTAACTTTTTTGCTCTGTTTGGAAAATAATTCGTAATTTTGCAGCCTCAAAAAGAGAAAGTGTAAGATGGATAATTTTGTAGTATCGGCAAGGAAATATCGTCCCACGACTTTTGCAAGTGTCGTCGGGCAGGAGCATATCACGCGGACGCTGAAGAACGCTATAGCAACGGGTCAGCTGCCGCAGGCTTTCCTGTTCTGTGGCCCCCGCGGCGTGGGTAAGACTACCTGTGCACGCATCCTCGCAAAGACAATCAACTGTGAGCACCGCACCGCTGACGGCGAGGCCTGTAACACGTGCGATAGCTGCCGCTCCTTCAATGATGGCGCCTCGATGAGCATCTTCGAGCTCGACGCAGCGTCGAATAACTCTGTCGACAATATGCGTGAGCTTGTCAAGCAGGTATATATCCCTCCGCAGTCGGGCAAGTACAAGGTCTATATCATCGACGAGGTGCATATGCTCTCCGCTGCGGCTTTCAACGCCTTCCTCAAGACTTTGGAAGAGCCACCGGCCTACGCCAAATTTATCCTCGCCACTACCGAGAAGCACAAGATTATCCCAACCATCCTTAGCCGTTGCCAAGTATTTGACTTTAAACGTATCGAGAATGCAGACATCGTGCGCCACTTGAAGTTTGTGGCTGACAGCGAGGGTGTGCACTATGAAGAAGGCGCACTGGATGTCATTGCCCGCAAGGCCGAAGGAGGTCTGCGCGATGCGCTCTCCATATTTGATCAGCTCGTTAATTTTACCAACGCTAATCTCACCTATCAGGGAGTGCTGGAGAATCTTAACGTGCTTGACTCCGACTATTATTTCCGTCTCACTGATAAGTTGCGCGAGGGATCTATCAGCGCTGCTCTGCTACTCTACCAAGAAGTAATAACAAAAGGATTTGGAGGCCAACATTTTCTGACGGGTCTCTGCGAACATTTCCGCAATCTGATGGTGAGCCTAGACCCACAGACCCTCAAGCTCATCGAGGGTGGTCAGCAGTTGCAGATGCGCTATGGCCAGCAGGCACAGCAATGTGGCCTGCCCTTGTTGCTCAAATACCTCGGTCTTGCCTCCGACTACGAATACCGGTTCCGCGAGGCCAACAACAAAAATCTCTTTGTCGAGGTGTGCCTGATGAAGTTGGCCACCGCCACCATGCCAGAAGGATAGATTGCAAGACGCCCCACGGCAGGCACGATCCCTTCTCCCAATACTCAGGGCACTCAGAGTACTTCGAAAACTCAAAGTACTCCGACTACTCAGAGTATGCCGGCTACTCCTCCGATAGGCTCTCCAAGCAATACTACCACTAACACTGGCGATGCAAAGGTCGAAGTCTCGGCAAAAGCACCTCGAACACCGAACGCCGATACTAAAACACCTAAGTGGGGTGGCATATCGGTGAAAGATATTCCCGTAGTACCGCAACCTGCAGTGACGGTGAAGGAGGTGAAACCTCTCACTCAAGACAATCTTGAGCAATATTGGCAGCAGACGGCAGAAGAGTTGGACCTTACAGAGGTGATGAAAAATGGAAAACCTATTTTGGGCACTCGCCCCGGTTTCTTTGAGTTAGAAGCGCAGACGGTGTATTTTGATGACGAATTTAAAAAGCATAGAATAGCTGTCTTGGAAAGTATCCGCGACAAGACGGGTATGCGCATGCTAGATTGCAAGGTGAACCCGATATTCGTCAGCAAAGAGGAGGTGTTGTACTCCCCCGATGACAAGTGGAACGCGATGCTCGCCAAGCACCCCCCAATAGCCGAACTTCGCAAACTATTTCCAGTGATTGACTATTGATTAGCCATTTTTAACTCACTACAAGATGACTTTTTACAAATTCGATGGCGCCGGCAATGACTTTGTAATCGTTGACAACCGCAAGGATCATCATGTCTTTTCCGACGACGAGGTGGCTCGCATCTGCCATCGCCGTTTCGGCGTGGGCGCCGACGGATTTATGTCGCTCGAGATAGGGCCCGACGGCTACGACTTTGAGATGATATACCACAATAGTGACGGACGCGTGGCCACCATGTGTGGCAACGGAGGACGTTGCATCGCCACCTTCGCCTATATCCTCGGCAAGGGAGAACGGTTGCACTTCCTCGCCTGCGACGGCCCTCATGATGCAGTGGTGCGTCAATGGGACCAGGAAAAGCGCACGGCAATTGTGGACCTCACCATGCGCGATGTGCCCAAAAGTGAGGTACGCCGGTTAGAGGAGATTGATGGCGCTTTCTGCATCGATACCGGTTCGCCACATCTCGTCATACCCGTCGATAATATCGAAGATATCGATGTGGTGTCACAGGGGCGCCAATGGCGCAACCGCTCCGACCTCTTCCCCCAAGGAACGAATGTGGATTTTCTCCAACGTATCAACGACAACGAGATTGCTATTCGTACCTACGAACGTGGCGTCGAGGACGAGACCTACGCATGCGGTACAGGCGTTACCGCCTGCGCCCTGATATCCGACCACCCTGTGGTGCACACCCGCACCGCCACTTTCTCTGTGCAACATACTAAGACCGACAACGCTTTTACCCATGTGGTGCTCACAGGCCCCACATCACTCAACTTCACCGGAACATGGACCTTTTCAGCAGTATAGACGTTGAACCTGCACGACGCCGCATAGATGAGCTGGCAGCACGTATCGACCACCTCAACTATGAGTACTACATGAACGACCACTCCGAGGTCTCCGACTTCGAGTTCGATGCCTTGTTGCGCGAACTGCAAGACCTCGAGCGTCAGTATCCACAGCTGGCGAGCCCTCTTTCACCCACCAAGCGTGTCGGCGGCGAAGTGAACAAGAGTTTCCCTCAGGTGACGCATCGGTTTCCGATGCTTTCCTTGGGTAATACATATAGCATCGAAGAAATAGAAGAGTTTGAGGCTCGCACACGCCGCCTCCTTGATGATACCACCTTCTCTTACACCTGCGAACTCAAATATGACGGAGTGGCCATAGGCCTCACCTATCGACATGGACGTCTCGTGCAGGCTGTAACGCGCGGCAACGGCACCGTGGGCGACGACATCACTATCAATGCTAAGACCATACCTACAATACCTCTCACCCTTCGCGGCGACTATCCAGATGATTTCGAAGCACGTGGTGAGGTGGTATACCCCTTTGCTCCCTTCGACGCCATGAATGCACAGCGCGAAGACATTGGGCTCGAGCCGTTTGCAAATCCTCGCAATGCAGCCAGTGGCAGTCTGAAGCTTCAAGATAGCGCCGAATGCGCAAAACGCAAGCTCCTATTCTGCATCTATTTCATGATGGCCCCCGACGGCATATCCCTGCCAGACACACACTATCAACGCCTCCAATACGCCAGTCAGATGGGCTTCCGACTGCAGCCCCACATACGGGAATGTCGAGATATCTCCGAAATTAAGGCCTTCATAGACTATTGGGATCGTGAAAGATGGAATCTGCCTTACGCCATTGACGGTATTGTCATTAAAGTAAATCAGACACATCTCTGGGAGCGCCTCGGCCTCACCTCTAAATCACCGCGTTGGGCAATAGCATTCAAATTCAAGGCCCAGCGTGTCAGCACGCCACTTCTCAGCATCGACTATCAGGTGGGCCGCACGGGTGTCATTACCCCCGTGGCAAACCTCGCACCCGTTCACCTCGGTGGCACCACGGTGCGGCGCGCAACACTCGTCAATGCGGATTTCATCAGTAATATGGATATCCACAGCGGCGACTATCTCCTTGTCGAAAAGGGTGGCGAGATTATCCCCAAGATTGTCGGTGTAGACCTCGAACAGCGTCCTGCGGGTGCATCTCCCATACAGTATATCACACATTGTCCTGAGTGCGGGAGTCCCCTCGTACGCCCAGAAGGCGAAGCTGCACACCGCTGCCCCAATACCGACGGCTGCCGTCCCCAGATACTTGGACGTCTCGAGCATTTTGTCTCGCGCCACGCCATGGATATCTCTACCCTCGGCCCTGAGCGTCTTCAACTCCTCTATGATGCCGGTCTCGTGCATAATGTCGCCGACCTCTATGACCTTCAGCGTAACCAGCTCATAGGACTTGGCACCGAGGTGGGGGCCACTATCCAAGATAAGAGTGCCGATACTATCCTTGCGGCAATCGAGGCCTCCAAGCAGGTACCCTTCCATCGCGTCCTCTTCGCCCTCGGAATACGCTACGTCGGCGAGGTGGCGGCAAAAAAACTTGCGCGCCACTTCGGCAATATCGAAAATATCGCCACCGCCGACACCCTCGACCTCGCTCAGGTCCCAGATATCGGTCCCTCTACCGCTGAGGCAATTGCACAATGGTTCTCTTCCCCCATCCACGGCGTACTCCTTCAGCGTCTCCGCACAGCAGGCCTCAAACTCTCTGAACAGCGAACAACGAATGCTGAGAATCAGACGCTCTCGGGTCTCACCATTGTCGTCAGTGGCACCTTCTCCCATTTCTCCCGCGACGAGATAAAAGCGCATATCGAAGATCATGGCGGACGCGTTGCTTCCTCCGTTTCCAGCAAGACCTCCTATCTCCTCGCTGGCGAGAAGACTGGACCCGAGAAACTCCGTAAAGCAGAGAAACTGGGCATCCCCCTTCTCACCGAAGAAGAGTACCTTAAACTTTTTTGAGTTATGTCTATCCGCCGTCGGCCGTCTGTGATTCGCTACACCATATCTTTTTTCTACCTCTTGCCTTTCGCCTTCTCGACGGCATATTCACAGGGCAAAGATCCTCAGGTTATGGATACGCCGTGTGAGGCTCGCTTCTCGTTTAATGCGGGCTACATGATGACCAATAACTCAACTTTTGCGCAGTACAACACCGCTACCTATGGCATTGATGGAGTACTCCTCTGGCGCCCTCATGGCGACAGCTACTGGCAGCACTTCTGGAAATGGCCTTATTTTGGCGTCAAGGGATCGTTTGCAGCCATCCCTCATTGCCCAGCGGGTCACCGCTTCGGACTTACTGGCCTCCTTGTAGGAGAGATTGCACCACGCCTCGAATGGCAGGTGGGTCTTGGCCTCTCTTTCTACACTAAACCCCATCAGTTCACCCACGACACTACCAATATTTTTATCGGATCTTTCGTCAACTGCTTCATAGATATCGGCACCGCTTATCGCCTCTCCGACCAACTCCTCCTTTCCTTGCGTATCCTCCATACTTCTAATGGCATGCTTATGCGCCCAAACCAGGGTCTCAATTTTTTTCAGGCCGACGTGGCATGGCGTATCCCTGTGCGTGGAAACACACTCCATGTCCCCCAATGCTACAATCAGCAGTCGGCAGTCAGCAGCCAGCATGCCGAATTCAAAAATGACGAATGGAGTGTCGCTATTGCCCTCGGCACCGTTATGTCGCGCGACAGCGCTGCAACAGGATACTTCCCTTGTTTTGACATCTCCGCTTACTACCAGCGCTACCTCACACCGACTTTCGCCTATGGTGCTGCTATCGACCTATGGAGCAACTTTTCCGATGCCAGGCCTCTCATCAACAACCACGCCTCCTACCGCATCCCTCTCTATCTTTCCGCTCTCGCCACTGCAGAAGCATTCTTTGGCCCTCTCTCCATCAAGGCAGGCCTGGGACCTGTTATCCTCTCCTCATATCGTGTCACCATACCTTTCTACGAACGTGTCGGAGCCTACTACAACTTCGGCAATAACTATACAGGCGTTGCACTTAACGCCCATGGTGGTCGTATCGAATTTATCGAGTGGACCTTTGGCCACCGTTTTTAGAGGGGAAATATATACCTTCCGCCATCTTACTTGTATGAATACTGCACCCATGGGGGTGCTGTATTCATACGGTAAATGTTGCGGCTTGATCGCTTAGGGGTTGGCTTTGAGGACTTCGTCGACGATGGCTTTGCGCCAGGGTTTATTGAGGTCGAAAATCTCGTCTACGGGGCGGCTGAGCATAGTGATGAGCAGGTGCGTGTTATCTTGATGCTCCATGTTTTCCAACTCTTTTGCAACCTGCGTCCAGTTGTGCTGGGAATAGAGTAAGGGGATGAAGGTGTTCATCTCGAAGTTGTGCACAATCATGTTGTCGATGCCCTCGGTCTCTATGCGCGAGTGTGCGCGTGCCAATTTTATTTCGCCCACTTCCTGTAACACCTGTTGGTACTTTTCGTAGAGCACATACTCGTTCATAAGGAAGGCTACCGTGGCGTCGGAAAGGTTGTTCCACATCTTGCGTGATAGAGGTCGTGCTACAAAGCGACCAATCATGAAACTGCCTGCACGTAACCCCGATAGTCCTTTTTCGTTGCAGAGCGTATGGAGACGTCGGAAGAGATCGATCTTGTTGGTGGTGGTGAGCAGATCGAAGAGACGTCCTTGGTCGTTGTGGTCGCCCATGCGACTCTGCAGAACGCCGTCGACGTATTTGTCGGGATGGGATTCGTACCAAGAATTCACGAGGTATGATGCTTTCTCCGGCTGATTCTGCAGGTTGCAGCGTATCAGACGTGCCAATTTGCTGATATCGGAGATATAGCTCATCTCTTTCGACATCACTATTGTCTGATATCGCATGTAGGCATCTTTCATTCGGTGGAAGAATACCGCTTCCTCTTCGCCCAGCTCCACCACTTTCCCTTCAAGATATTTGGTAAAGCGTGCGGGTTTGAAGGAGGCTTGCCCTTTGTAGATACTCTGTCGGCGAGAGCTGATGGTTATCATCTCGCCTTCGCTGATGCGTACGCCTTCCTCATTTACGATGGTGTGGCCATCGATGTGTATGCCATAACTCTGAAGGTCCATCATGGCGGGGATACCGTATCCGCGGCATGCGGTTACAACATGGATGGCGGCGGGCATCATGGAAAGGATGGCGTCGAGTTCGTTAAGCGTAACGGTGTCCTGTGGCACAAAATGGCTCTGGCAGAGACATACGTGCTCTCCTTTGCTCTTGTATTCGTGAGCCTTGGCGACGGTGAAGCAGAGACGCGCCGATATGGCTGTGCGAGGCAGTACGCTGAGGCCATGACCAAAGAAGTCGACCTGCGAGAGTGTTCGGTCGTCAATGGCTGCTGATACGATCTGGCGCAGGTGGTAGGGCTTGATGAGGTCCAGCACAAAGCGATCCTCAATGAGCCCCTCGTTGAGCATGTCAATGGAGGATATTAGGGCCGCGCGCCCTGTCATCTCCGAAGCATTGAGCTGCAACACGGAGAAGAGACTTAAGCTATGCGGACGGCTCTCGACAGCAAACTCGATGGTGACGGGCGTCTTGTAGCGGCTCTCTAGTTTCTTGAGTAGTGGGTCAAAATGGTAGACGGCGGGGAAGAGGTCTCTGATTTCGCTGCGGTCGCTATAGGAACGGTCTTCTGTGGTGACGTCACCTGTCATGATCTCCTCGCCGAAGATGTTGCGGTAGCTCTCTATCTGTTTTCCCTCGCCGGTACGAGAATGGCGGCTGTAAAGCACACCTGGGTAGCTCTCGTTATTTCCGATGGTCCATACCATACGTTGCAGGATGAGGCTCGGAAAGGCCTCCTTGCCCTGCATGAAGGTGAGTATAAGATCGGGATTGTTGAGATAAAACTGGCGTACGAATTCCGTAAGACGTAGCGCTTGGTAGTGAGCATCATCCAGAAGACGTTCTTCGCCACTGTCTGCGATTGTTTTTTCAAGCTTCTCGATAAGCACCACTTGGTTTGTGGCGTCAAGGCCGATGTCGGGTGTCATGCCGCGGTGCGGCAACCCCAGCATCTCGCATATGGTATGCAAGGTGCTTAGGTATACACGGTTGGCCATTGTGGGGGCGAAGCTACCTTTCAGTGCTTTGTATGCTTTACGTGTCACGCCGATATTCAGCAACGTAGGCATCAGGCCCGGGATGTACTGGGGCATGGCGCAGCGTATGGCGAATACCAACGGCGAGCGGCTGTCGCCCAAGCGACAGCTTGTCATGGTCTCCAGGTTGCCAATGGCTTTCCCGAGTAACTCCTCCAGCCGTTCTGCATGACTGAATGATTTGGCGGTGAGGATGACGAAGTCAGGAACAGGATAGCTGTTTTTGGTGAGGTCCAGCAGCATATGTCCCTTATAGCTGATGGCTTCGTCGGTGAAGTCGCCTTCGCTGGTGAGCGTGGTGATCACTTCATCGGAGTCGAAAAGTGGATGCTGCGCCACGTATTCGCGGCACTGCCTGTGGAATGCTGTGCGCTCATCTTCCAGCCGTTGCCGGCTTTCCTCGCTGGCTACACCATAGTGTTCGTCGAGCAGTAGTGAAAGAAAATCTTTCTGCTCCTTTCCTCTCAATTTGAGCAGTCGATACATGTCATACCAGCGCGGAGGATATTCTCGCGTGGTATCGTCATCCACAAGTCGGTAAATCACCGTGCCTGGCTTGTTGCCCTCTAGCGTATTGGCAGGATCCTCGTTGTCGTGGTTGAAAACCTCTCTTCCTTCACGGGCGAAGAGATTCACCATGAAGTAATTGGGATAACTGGCACGGATGCGGAAACTACTGATTTCCATTTTCTGTGTTGGCTTGTTTCAATACTGCCTCCAGTTGCTCTTCTGGGGTCAGTCCGATGAGGGGTATGAGTCGACGTGTGTCGGCGGCAAGGTAATGGTCGGGATAGTTTTCGACAAAACGTGTATAGCATTCCCTCGCCTCGTCATATTGCCCATCGGCTTCGTAGGCTTGCCCCTTGAGGAACAAACACCCTGCCAAGTCCTCGTAGTCGGAGTAGGTGTTCTCCAGGTTGTCGAGCAGATCGATGGCTTCGTCGTTGTCGCCCGTATTGATGGCTATCTCTGCCATACGCAACATGAACAGCGGAGCAAGGCTGTCGTTGGGATATTCCTCAATGAAGTGGCGGTAAAGTCCCGTCAGCGTGTCGGCTTTGTCAGCGTGGACAGCCACATCGAACATGGAGATGCGAGCCTCATATGCCTTGATCTCGTCCAGATCCTTCTCGCGATTGTTTCCACATGCGGCAAGAAGCAGCACAGATAGGAAGATGATCAGTGTCTTCTTCATTTTCTTTTCATTTTGTAGTGAGGATGAATCTTACCGGCGGCGATATCGCCCAGTTTCCTTTTGAGCATGGTGCGGCGTAATGATGACAGACGATCCGTGAATACTTTGCCGTCCAGGTGGTCAATTTCGTGTTGAGCGACGCGGGCCAAGAGACCGTCGATATCTTCTTCGTGCAGGTTCCATTCTTCGTCGTACCAGCGCAACCGTAATGTCGTGGGGCGCAGCACATCCTCGTGAATGTCGGGTACCGACAGGCATCCCTCGTTAAACCAGTCTTTTTTCTCGCCGAAAGATATTATTTCGGGATTGATGAGCGTATGCTCCTCGGTGGGATCGCCGTAGGTGTTGGTTTTCTCATCGTAGGGGCGAAAACCGATGACCACCAGGCGGATGGAGAGGTCTATTTGAGGTGCTGCCAGGCCCACGCCGTCGGCCGCATACATGGTTTCGTACATATTAGCTATCAGGTCTTTTAGACCAGGATAGTCTTTGTCGATGGGTTGTGCTATTTTGCGCAAAACGGGGCTCCCATAGCCCACAATAGGCAGTATCATATAGACTTATTAGATTGATAATTCAACATTTCATAAACCAGAACTCAGCATTCTCATAAAATCCTGCAGCATGATTGTCGCTGCCACTTGGTCGATGGTGCCTTTGTTACGGCGATCTTTCTTCTTCAGGCCGCTGTCGATCATCGACTGAAAGGCTATCTTTGAGGTGAAGCGTTCGTCGATGCGGCGGATACTCTTGTCCGGGAACGCAGTGGCAAGCAACTTGACGAACGGCTCTATGTACTGTGCCGACTGCGATGGAGTGCCGTCCATGCGCTTGGCTTCGCCTATCACAAAAATGTCCACTTTCTCGCGCGCGCAGTAGTCTTTAATAAATGGGAGAAGGGTAGGGGTTTCCACTGTTGTCAATGCCGTGGCAATGATGCGCTCGGGATCTGTCACTGCCAGTCCCGTGCGTCGTTCTCCATAGTCTATTGCCATGATGCGTCCCATAGTCCTATAAAACCGAATGTTGAATCTTGAATTTTGAAGCGGTTCATGCGCACTCTGCATTCAAAATTCAAAATTCAACATTCTTTTTGTGGCCCCTCTCGGGCTCGAACCAAGGACCCGCTGATTATGAGTCAGCTGCTCTAACCAACTGAGCTAAGAGGCCATCGAAATCGGCTGCAAAAATACAAACAAAAAATAATATGAAAAAATTTTTTTTCTCTTATCTCTTTTTTATTCCTATCTTTGCCTAATTATAAAACAAGCGTTTACTAACTTAATAAACAGATAATCATGAATTTGGATTGGCAAAACCTTCCTTTCGGTTATGTGAAAACCGACTACAATGTCCGCTGCTGGTATCGCGACGGCAAGTGGGGCGAAATTGAGGTCTCGTCCGACGAAAACATCAACATCCATATGGCTGCTTCCAGCCTTCACTACGGCCAGGAGGCCTTTGAGGGTTTGAAAGCCTACCGTTGCAAAGATGGTAAGATCCGTATCTTCCGTCCTGAGGCCAATGCAGAGCGTCTCCAGAGCACCTGCCGTGGTATCTGCATGCCTGAGTTGCCCACTGAGACCTTCGTGGAGATGTGCAAGCGCGTCATCAAACTCAACGAGCGCTTCATTCCTCCTTATGGCACCGGTGCCAGCCTTTACCTCCGTCCTCTGCTCATCGGTACTGGTATCACCGTGGGTGTGAAGCCTGCCAACGAGTACCTCTTCCTCATCTTCGTTACCCCCGTGGGACCCTACTTCAAGGGCGGATTCCAGGCCAACCCCTATGTTATAACCCGCAAGTATGACCGTAGCGCTCCTCTCGGCACAGGTATCTACAAGGTCGGTGGTAACTACGCCGCTTCCCTCAAGGCTCACACCGAGGCTTGCCATGGTGGCCAGTATGCCTGCGAGTTCTACCTCGATGCTAAGGAGAAGAAGTATGTCGACGAGGCCGGTGCTGCCAACTTCTTCGGCATCAAGGACGGTGCCTACATCACCCCGAAGAGCACTTCCATCCTGCCCTCCATCACCAACAAGAGCCTCATGCAGCTCGCCGAGGATATGGGTATGAAAGTCGAGCGTCGTCCCATCGACGTCGAGGAGCTCAGCACCTTCCAGGAGGCCGGCGCCTGCGGTACCGCCGCCGTCATCAGCCCCATCGAGCGTCTTGACGACCCCGAGACCGGCAAGAGCTA
>CACZRR010000021.1 GCA_902783595.1 uncultured Bacteroidota bacterium | reverse complement strand
TCGGCGCGGTTGTAGACCACGGGGATGTTGACAGCGTTGGTGTCGCCGTCGACATAGAGGGGCAGCACGAAAGTGATGGCGTCGGTCGAGTCGTTGTAGGTGAAGGTGAGGCTGGTGGGGTTGCCATCTTCGTCCTCACCGTTGAGGCTGCCGGTATGGGTGGCGCCGTTGTAGCTGTACTCATAATCCACGCCGGTAATCTGCTGCATCATGTTGTCGGCATTGAGACCCATGACAACGACATTGTCCGAGAAGGTGAAGTGGGCGTAGGTGCCGTCGAAGTTGAGGTAGCTCTCGAAGGTGGTGGCGTCGATGCTGTCGATGCAGCCCATGTCGTAGCCGGTCATGGCGCCCAGGAGGTCGCTGAGGCTGATGGCGGCGGTCCAGTCGGTGTTGTTCAGATCGGAGGTGCTCTTCACACGAGATTCGGAATCCACTTCGCCACCGGTAACAGTGATGTCGTCGTCTTTTTGGCAGGCGGTGAGGGAGAGGGTCAGGGCTGCAATGGCCATGAAAAAGATGTTTTTCTTCATTTTGATTGTGTTGTTGCTGTTTGTTTGATTTTGTTTCCGTCTATAAGAACGTGGCGAATTCCCGGAAAACTACAAGCGGGTGAAAAAAATATTTCATTCAACCACGATTACGTTTTCCGACTCGCTTATCTCCAGCGACATGAAGGTCTCGCCATCCATGTCGGTGTTGGCATACGCCGTGCCTTCAGCAGAGAAGTCCATGCCGTTGAGCAGCATCATCTCGGGGGTGACGCTCTCGTTCCACAGCATCATGCCTTGAATGGTGAGTATGAGGGTATCGTTGTCCGTGGACAATGCCCACACGGTGCCGCCAGGTGCCGGACTATCAACGGCAGGGGTGTTGACGAAGCAAAGCGTTCCCTCGTAGGACTGTGGTGCGGCGGCGGCATTGTGATGGTTGAGGTGGGCATAGGCAGTGCCGTTCCATGTATTGTTTCCCTCGTCGAAGGTCACCACGACTGTTTTGCCGATTCTTTCCATTTCTTTCATCCACTCTTTGAGTTCTTCGCGGTCGGATGTTGTGATGGTTGAGGGTGTGTCGGATATTCTGGATTTGCTCTGGGATTGCGAGGGTTGGGTGCTGCAGAACATCACTTGGCCATTTTCGCGAGAGAGGTCGCAGAAGTGGTCGAGAAGGGTGTCGAGTTCGGATTCGGAAGAGAGGTGGATGGCTGTGCTGTTGCCGTTGAGGAGGGATGTTGTGGTGTTGTTGGAGACGGTGTAAAAGATGTCGTACTCCTGGCGGCTTTCGGTGATGGCGCTCTCTTTTTCGCATCCCACAAGACCCATTATGCACATTAAGCCGATGATGCCTAACATTATTTTTCTTATCTTCATTTCCATTTTCTTTTTCAATTATTTGTTTTCATTTTGTTGAGTTGATAGTCGAGCAGTGCATCATATTGCGGCTCACTGTCGATGCGGTAGAACCCGATGGTCTGTTTGTCGTGTGATGCGATGACGCGCATCACAGGCCCGCCGTTCCATTCGGTGCGCTGGACGGGATTCTCCACCTCGCCAAGCCAGCTCACCGAACCCTCGTCGCCGCGGATGTCAAACTCAGCTTTCAGCTGCTGCCATTCTTCGGGACTTTCAGCCTGTAGCATCACTACGTCGATGCGCACGGTGTCGTTCAGCACGAAGCCGTCGACCTCGGCCACCGACAATCCCTTGCGGTCGGCATAGAGATGATAGAGGCTGCCCTCGGCGGGATCCGACGTGCAGGCGACCATCAGCATCAGCGGTGCTATAATATATAATATGTGTTTCTTCACGGTTTTCTACTCTTTGCAGTTAGCTCATCAGCAACGCGTCGGCCATCGAAATCCAGTGGCTGTCGCTGTAGGTGCTGTTGTTGCAGTATATTTTCTCGCAGCCTGCCGGGGTGCTGGGAGAGAGGGTGATGGGAAGTGCTACGGCGACGACCAACGCCAAGCCGGCCACGATGCCTGCCGTGCGACGACGGCGGGTGTGCCAGGCTGGATACTCGGCCGCTAGGCCTCTCGTATACCGCTCCGCCTCGGCTCGTTCCCATAGTTCATCAAAATGTTTCTCGTCAATCATATTGTCATTGTTTTTCTTAATTTCTCCTTTGCTCTTACCAGTCTCACGCTCACGTTCTTCTCGGTCATTTCCAGTGCTTGGCCAATCTCCTCGTAGCTGTATCCTTCCAATTGCATATTCAGTATCGTGCGGTCGGGTTCTTCCATGCGGTTTATCTCTTCGTGCAACTCTTGAATCAGACTTCGGTCCTCGGCCTGTTCGTCGTATGCCTCTGGCAGTTCGTCCATATCCTCAATGCGCCTCAAAGCATTGATCACTGCGTTGCGGGACATCTTCCAGGCCAGTGCCGCTTGTTGCACACTGCCCAGTGTCAGCAGCCGTTCACGGTTTCGCCACAGGGCAATGGTGGTCTCTTGTATCAAGTCGTTGACTTCCAATCCCCTGTGCTTGTAACGGCTACAGAGGGTGAACAGCAATCCGCGATAACGGTGCAGCAACTCGTCGAATGGATCCTTCGCTCTCACAGGTATAATAACGTCACAAAATGAAAAAAAACTACATGACATGTGGTTTTTTTCGCAGCAAGGTGCTCCGCGATTTCACTTTCTGACTTGTTTTTTCATTTTTTTTTTCTTATTTTTGCAACCTGATTCAACTCTCTATAATCGATGCAAAATATTAGAAATGTTGCAATTATAGCTCACGTCGACCACGGAAAGACCACCTTGGTCGACCGCATGCTTCATCAGGCCAAACTGTTCCGCGACAACCAAGAGACCGGCGAACTTATCCTCGACAACAACGACCTCGAGCGCGAACGTGGCATCACCATCCTCTCAAAGAATGTCTCTGTGCGCTACAAGGGTTACAAAATCAACATCATCGACACCCCTGGCCACAGCGACTTCGGCGGTGAAGTCGAACGTGTGCTCAATATGGCCGACGGTGTACTCCTCGTAGTCGATGCCTTCGAGGGTCCTATGCCGCAGACACGCTTTGTACTGCAGAAAGCCATTGAGCTGGGACTCAAACCCATCGTGGTGGTCAACAAGGTCGACAAGCCCAACTGCGACCCCGAGCTCACCCAGGAAGCGGTCTTTGATCTGATGTTCAACCTCGGCGCTAACAACGACCAGCTCGAGTTTCCCACCGCCTACGGCTCCGCCAAGCAGGGTTGGATGGGCGAGGACTGGCAGACGCCCACCGAAGACATCTCCTACCTCATGGACCTTATCATCGAGCACATCCCCGCTCCCAAGACCGACGAGGGTACCACCCAGATGATGATATCGTCACTCGACTACAGCTCCTATCTGGGTCGTATCGCAGTGGGACGTCTCCACCGCGGCACACTTCAAGCCGGTCAAGCCATCACCCTCGCCAAGCGCGACGGTAGCCATGTGAAGACCAAAATCAAGGAGCTCTACGTCTTCGAAGGTCTTGGAAAGGAACGTATCAAGACGCCCGTGGAGGCCGGCGAGATTTGCGCCGTCCTCATGGACCTCGACAAGAACGTGGCATTCGAGATTGGCGACACTATCTGCGACATCGACAACCCCGAGGCGCTGCCGCCTATCAAGGTCGACGAGCCTACGATGTCCATGCTCTTCACCATCAACAACTCGCCCTTTTTCGGCAAGGAAGGTAAATATGTCACTAGCCGCCACCTGCGTGACCGACTCTTCGCCGAGCTGGAGAAGAACCTTGCCATGCGTATCGAGGAAACCGGATCGCCCGACTCGCTGCTCGTCTATGGCCGTGGCATCATGCATCTCTCCGTCCTCATTGAGACTATGCGTCGCGAGGGCTACGAACTGCAAGTGGGTCAGCCTAAGGTCATTATCCGTGAAATCGACGGTCAGAAGTGCGAACCTATCGAGCAGCTCACCGTCCTGGTGCCCGAGGAATTCAGCTCCAAGGTCATTGATGTTGTCACCCGCCGCAAAGGCGAGGTGGGTACTATCGACACCAAGGGCGATCGTGTCCAGCTCGACTTCACCATCCCTTCGCGTGGCATCATAGGTCTGCGCAACACTCTCCTCACCGCCACCAATGGCGAGGCTATCATCGCCCACCGCTTCCTCGAGTTCCAGCCCTGGAAGGGGGATATGGATGATCACAAGTACGGCGCCCTCATCGCCAAGGAGACGGGCGAAGCAACGGCCTACAGCATCAGCAAGCTGCAGGATCGTGGCCCCTTCTTCATTGAGCCGGGCGACCACGTCTATGCCGGCGAGGTCATCGGCGAAAGCCTGCGTCCCGGTAACGACATTGTCATCAATGTTGTCACCGCCAAAAACCTCACCAACATGCGCACTAAGAGCGCCGACGAGAAGAGTACCTGTTCGCCGGCTATCAAGATGAGCCTCGAGGAGGCTATGGAGTACATCCGTGAGGACGAGTACCTTGAGATTACCCCACAGCACCTCCGTATCCGTAAGATCATTCTCGACGAGATTGAGCGTAAGCGCGCCCGCATCGCTGCCGGTGATGCGAGCGTATCCTAAGCCCGCATCGCCGCAGACTACAAGGATGAGTGATGCACTTTAGTCCACACAATGAAATGGGGCGCTACAGCAAAAGCGGTACCGCCCCATTCTTCTGTTGATTATTCAAAACTTAGTTCCTTGCCAGATAATATCAAAAATAGTTTTGGCGATAATTATGTAAATAAATGATAAAGGGTAGGGGAGTGTGGGTAAGGAAGAAAAATTCGTTGTAAGACGATTTCTGATTGTTTCTGTAGTGCGGGGTAGGGAATGGGCGAGAAAGTCGCTTAGAATCGAAATTTTAGTTTTTACATTTGTAATAACCCGTGTATGATTGAATGCATATACGCCTGTAATTTGTTTGGCAATCTTGTAAAAAATACAAATGTAACCGAGAAACATTTGTATTTTTGTTAAAATACGAGTAATTGAGAATCATTTTAAAACTTATGCACTGAATATGAGTACTATAATATATTAAAAATAAAGTGATACTTTTGTGTTTTGTGGATCTTCGTGTGTTTGGTTAAGCAATTACGTATTATTTGTGTTTAAATATTTGATAAAATGTGATATATATATGTTTATTTAAAGTAGATATTTATAATTTTTGTATATTTACAATTGTCATTTTGTTAACTTCTGTTTTGTTGTAAAAATAAATGTGTGTATCTTTGCATCTGTTGATATAAAAAATTACAAATGTAAGATTATGATAAACAGGATAAATTTGATTTTGCAGGCAAAAAATATCACAGCAAAACAGTTTGCCGAGGAAATAGGTATTCAGCCCTCCGGTATGTCGCATATTCTGGGTGGCCGTAACAATCCAAGTCTCGAATTTGTCACCAAGGTGATGCGACGCTACCCAGAGATCGATATCAATTGGCTGCTCTTGGGGCGTGGGGCTATGCTGCGTTCTGAGAATACCGTGTCAGCCGGGCATGATCTTGCTGCCGCACGACAGGAATCGGCTCCCACCCTTTTCGCAATGGCTGATAACAGCGCTGCAAATACTGCCGCCGAAAGTGAAGGGCAGTATAACACGCTCCCGAATGTCCCCGATGAGCAACAGGAACAGTTGCCGCCGCCAGATTTGTCTGCCACCGGGGATGATGCGGTGAGGGGTAAACGGAGTGTCGCGAAGGTGGTGGTCTTCTATGACGATAATACTTATGAAGAATATGCTGTGCGGCGTCTATAGTATATAACATAATAGACCATGCTGCATCCGCGTGACATAAATGGGGGAGGCGAGAAAAATATTTTTATATTGTACACAATAAATATATATTATCTTGCGTAATTGAAATTTGAATAACGCGAAATAAATCAATAATTATACGATAAAATGAAGAAGATCATCATGTTGGCTGCAGCTTTCGCGCTGACCATGGGAAGCCTGATGGCCCAAAACAATTTTAAAGGTATTGTGAAGTACAAGGTGGAGTCGACCGGTTCGGTGTCAATGACCATTCCGGAAGAGGCTGCTACTGCAGAGATTAAGGTTGACGGTGACAATCTCTTCACCAAGAGTCCCATCTTCCTCAGCGGCATGGGTACGGAGTGTGTTCTTGTCAACAACTTGCGTACTACCACCTGCATGGACCTCAGCGGCCTGATTGGTTATTTGCGTTCCAATGGTTCGGAGTTTACCTATCAAGGTAGCGGCAAGCTTATCGTGAAGAACGAGGCTAAGGAAAGCGACTTCGACTCCCTGGCTATCGAGGACAAGGAGCCGGGACATTTCTACTACGAGTATGTGGACAGCGAGACCAAGCAGATTGCGGGTCAGACGGCTTACAAAATGGTGCGCCATATGTATGACGATGATGGTGTGGATCATCCCATGGTGTTCTGGTACGCTAAAGAGATTGGACCTAGCATCAACATTCTCTTCAGTGGCATCAAGGGTATGCCCCTTGAGTGCACGATGGATGCTGGTGAGGGACGCGCCATCACCTACACCGCCACCGAGATTGTGAAAGGCAAGGTGAAAGAAGCAGACTTCCTTTTGCCCGATGGCTACGACACGCTTAGCGACGCGGAGCTCGAGGAACTCTTCGGTCAGCTGCAGGAGGAAATAGAGCTGCTCTCGGAAGAATAATCAAACTTCATCATGGCTACTAAAAAGAAGTCCCCTTCCGTCAAAAGCAAAGCTAATAGCAAGAGCGCCCCGAAGTCGCAAGGCAAGGGCGCTCTGGCTTCCTTTATCCTTTTTGTCAAGAGCCAGCGTTTCGCTCATATCCGCGGCTCTTTCTATGTGCTCTTTGCTGTCTTCCTGGTCATCTCCATGACCGCCTACTATGCCACGGGCTGCGACCCGCATCACCACTGGCTGGGCTATCTGGGATATGGTGTGGCGCATTTCTTTGCCACACACCTATTCGGCATCGGGAGCATCGGTTTCGGACTTCTCTTTTTTGTCTACGGTATGCGCCTGTGGAATGTGCAGGTGATGCCATGGTGGCGCACCTTCGGGGTGACGCTGTTTTGGATGTTCTGGCTGTCGTTGACATTGGGATATATCGGCGGCGCATGGGTGAAGAGCGCCAGTGGATTTGACCATTTCGCAGGCATAGGCATACAGATGGCTGAACCATTGCACCATCTCATGCGCTGGTGGACGCTTGTGGTACTCATATTTGTTGCAGTGCTCTTCCTTGTGCTGGTGCACCACCTTGAGATGCCGCGTATGCCTAAGGTGAACCTGAAGAAGACGCTTCACGAGATTGAGGAGGTGATGTCCGAGGACGGCAAGCAGCCGCGTCAACAGCCCTCGCCGTCCCCCCTCGCTGACACACTGCCCCCGGCGCTCGAGAGAGCCGACAAGGAGGATGAGGGGGCAGACTTTGATGAGGAGGCCATGAAACTTTTCCATGAGCCTGCACACATCGAAGAAGATAACGATGAAGATGACGATATTGAAACACTGACAACCGTAGGCACCATCGAGAAGGAAAACGGAGAGGTGGGGTTCAGTATTGACGATGAATTTGACCGTATCAATAGTCGCGCTCGTGGAGAACAGGATGAGGAGGGTAATGACGGTATTAGCTTCACTATAGAGAGTGGCGAATGGACTGACGAGAACGACCCTTCGACCAACCCAGAAACCAACGAGGATGAAGTGGAAGAGGGGGAAGATCTCGCTCCTGACGATTACAGGCGGCACTATGGGATTGATGACCCTTTCGATCCTCACTTGGAACTTTCCGATTACATCAAACCAGATACCGACCTGCTGGAAAACTGGGAGGTGGCCAATACCAATGTTACCAAAGAAGAGCTCATTGCTAACAAGGATCGCATTGTGCAGACTCTCAGTGACTACGGTATAGAGATTACGGAGATCTCCGCCATCCCGGGTCCCACTGTCACGCTGTACAAGATTAAGCCTGCCCCCGGTGTGCGTATCAGCAAGATTAAAGGGTTGGAGAACGACATCGCTCTGTCGCTGGCGGCTTTAGGTATACGCATCATAGCGCCCATTCCGGGCGAGAGCAACGTCGGTATCGAGGTGCCCAACGCGAAGCCGCAGATTGTGGCCATGAAGACCATGCTCGAAAGCGAGGCCTTTGTCAAAGCGAAGGAGAAGATGGAGTTGCCGATAGCTTTTGGCAAAACTATCTCGAACGAGTGCTTCGTCACCGACCTCGCCAAGATGCCTCACTTGTTGATGGCGGGTGCTACTGGTACAGGCAAGAGTGTGGGACTCAATGCTGTGCTGGCGTCGTTGCTCTACACCAAACATCCGTCGGAGCTAAAACTCGTGCTTGTCGACCCCAAGAAAGTGGAGTTTAGCCTCTACTCAGCCTTAGATCGTCATTTTCTTGCCAAGATGCCTGATGAGGAGGAGGCTGTCATCACCGACGTCAAGAAGGTGGTGCGCACACTCAATTCGCTGTGCATCGAGATGGACAGCCGTTACGACCTCTTGAAGCAGGCACAGGTGAGGAAGATCTCCGAGTATAATGATAAGTTCTGCAAGCGCATGCTCAATCCTGAGCATGGACATCGTTATCTGCCGTATATCGTTGTTGTTATCGACGAGTTTGGCGACCTCATCATGACGGCGGGCAAAGAGGTGGAACTACCCATTGCGCGTTTGGCACAGCTGGCGCGTGCCGTAGGCATACACCTCATTATTGCTACACAGCGTCCCACCACCAACATCATCACCGGCACCATCAAAGCAAACTTCCCCGCACGTGTGGCTTTCCGTGTCACCAGCGGCATCGACAGCAAGACCATCCTCGACACCGGTGGCGCGCAGCAGCTCATCGGACGTGGTGATATGCTGATCTCCCTGGCCGGCAAAGATATGGTGCGTCTGCAGTGTGCTCTCATTGACACTCCCGAGATTGAGAAGTTGGTGCGCTTCATCGGCGACCAGCGTGGCTATCCAGAAGGCTTTGAGTTGCCTGAATATCTGGATGAGAACGAGGAGCCCAACAAGGAGTTCGATGCTAAGAGCAAGGACGAATTCTTCAATGATGCAGCCCGTTTGGTGGTGTCGTCGCAGTTTGGCAGCACTTCGCTGCTGCAGCGCAAGCTGCAACTGGGCTACAATCGGGCGGGACGTATCATCGACCAGCTTGAGGCGGCAGGTATCGTGGGACCCAGCAATGGGAGTAAGCCCCGAGATGTGCTGATACATGATGAGATGACGCTTGAAGAGCTTCTCCGTAATCTTTGAAAACCATCAATATTTTCATATAATAACTATGAGAAAGACCCTCCTTCTTCTGTCCGCCGCCCTGCTTGTTCTGGGTGCTGCGGCATGCTCCAAGCAGAAGAGCTGCCGTTGTTCTGTGCTTTCGTCGAGCCGTGGCGCCACGGTGCGCATCATCAAGATTGAGTCTGGCGACTGTGAGGACATCAAGAGTTACAGCTACCACGACGAAGTCGACAACCTGGTGATCGATACGCTTCTCTGTACGGACTATGAATTTGATATCGACAACTAAGCCTCCATACCGACGATGATGAAAAACAAGATTATTTTCCTGCTCTCTTTGTGTTTTGTGCTCGTCCTTTCGGCCTGTCACAAAGACACCCAGTGCAAGTGTATTTTTGATGACGTGATGAACGACAGCGCTTCCGAGCGCATCATCGCCGCCGACGGCCTTGATTGTGACGACATCACCGAGATGGCTGAGGAACGCCACGTCACCACTTCCGACGGCACCCATGCTTTGCAACGTGTCGAGGTGCACAAGGTGAGCTGCCGCTCCTATGGAGAGTAGGGGTCGCCGCGTTGTGGCTTGGGTGTTGCGCCTGCTGCTGGCGGGGATTTTTGTGGTGTCTGCCGTCGCCAAGCTGGTTGCCATTGATCATTTTGAGATCTATGTCTTCTCCTATGGCGTCTTCTCGCTGAATGTCAGCTATGTTGTGGCGCGCCTGTGCGTGGGTGTTGAGTTGGTGCTGGCGGTATTGCTGGCTGGTGGGTGGCTTCCGCGTCTCACGCGCTTGGTGGTATTGCTACTTTTACTTCTATTCTCTCTGTTGTTGTGTTACGCACTGCTTATGGGTCGCGACGACAGTTGCCAGTGCTTTGGGGAGCTGGTGCCGCTGTCGCCTGCTCCGTCGCTCCTCAAGAATGCTCTGCTTATCGTTTTGACGCTGTGGTCGCTGCGTACCATGGGCGACGGTAGTCGGCATGCTGTTGCTGCAGTGATCCCTCTCCGCCGTATAGTGGCGCCATTGGTATGTATCGTCATGCTGGTGCTCCCCTTCGTGGTATCCGTTCCCGACAGTTGGGGCTACGGTCCATCGCGGGAGCCCTATGATGAGGTGGCCCTTAGGGAAGCACTGTCGGTGGTGGACGACGGTGAAGAGGTAATCGGCGGGCGCCTTGTGGTCTTCGTTACCGAGGGGTGTCCCTACTGCCGTATGGCGAGAGAGAAGGTCGAAGGCATAGTGAGGAGGGGTGCTCTTGATGGGTCCTTGGTGCGCTATGTGGAACCACGGGACCTGCCGAAGGGGCTCTTTGTCAGGGTGACCTACGGCATGCGACCCTTGCTGCTGCTCATGCGTGGCGACAGCGTGGTGGCCACCTACCACCTCCGCAATATCGATGAAGAAGAGATATGTAGGACATTGGAGGGGAAGTAAGGAACGAAAACGAGAAGGGGAGGGGGAGGCGATTTTTTTTTACAGGAAGTGAAAATATATGTATCTTTGCCTTTTTATTTTAGAGAGGGAGAAATGGGAAATCTGTTAATCCACAATATATTAAAGTATCATTTATAAAAAAATTCAAAGCTCTATGAGTGGTTTTTTTGGCGTCGTTTCTGAACGGCCTTGTATTTCGGATCTTTTTTACGGTACTGACTATCATTCTCACCTTGGAACCAAACGGGCGGGAATGGCTACATTCGACAATGGTCAGGCTCACCAGAACATCCACAATATTCAGAACTCCCACTTCCGTCCAAAGTTCGCCAAGGACCTTGCCGAGATGACGGGCAATGTGGGCATTGGCGTCATCAGCGATACCGAGGCGCAGCCAGTGGTCGTAAACTCGCATCTCGGACGTTTCGCCATTGCCACCGTTTCCAAGATCAACAACATCGACGTCCTTGAGCAATACTGCCTCGATCAGCACCAGCAGTTCACCGACCTCAGCATTGGTCGCACCAACCCCACTGAGCTTGTGGCTCTTCTCATCTCCCAGGGTGCCGATTTTGTGGAGGGTATCAAGAACGTATTCAGCCGCATTTCGGGTAGTTGCTCCATGCTTATCCTTACTCCCACTGGCATTATAGCTGCTCGTGACCGCTACGGTCGCACACCCATCGTGGTGGGCCGCAGAGGCAAGGACTACGCGGTGGCGTCAGAGAGCCACTCATACGTCAACCTTGGCTACGAGACCCACTATTTCGTGGGACCCGGTGAGGTGGTGAACATCAGCGTCGACGGCGGTGTCCAGGTGCTCAAACCTGCGGAAAAGAGACTTCAGATATGCTCCTTCCTCTGGATATACTATGGCTATCCGTGTACCGAATATGAGGGCATCAACACCGAGGAGGTGCGCTATAACCTGGGTCGTATCATGGGTCAGCGCGACACTGTCGACGCCGATTTTGTTAGTCCTATTCCCGATAGCGGCATCGGCATGGCACTAGGCTACAGCAACGGACGTCAGATACCCTATAAGCGCGGCATCCTCAAGTATACCCCTACATGGAGCCGTAGCTTCATGCCCGTCAACCAGTCCGACCGCGCCTTGGTGGCCAAGATGAAGCTCATCCCCTCGCGAGCCGTGCTTGAGGGCAAGGAAGTGGTCTTCTGTGACGACAGCATTGTCCGTGGTACACAGCTGCGTGACAATGTGAAGATGCTCTACGACTATGGTGCCAAACGTGTGCATGTGCGCATCAGCTGTCCTCCCTTGGTGCATGGGTGCTCCTTCCTGAACTTCAGCGAGAGTAAGACCGACCGCGAACTCATCACCCGTCGTGTCATCGAAGAGCTCGAGGGCCTTCCCGCCGCCTCCCTGCCACCCGAAAAACTTGCTGCCTACCAAAATGCCGATAGCCAGGAATATGCTCGCATGGTCGAGGTGTTGCGCAAACACGTGGGTGTAGACACCCTCATGTTCAACACCATCGACGATGTGGCTGCCGCCATAGGCCTCGATAGGGATCGCCTCTGTCTGCACTGCTTCGACGCATCGTCGCAAGATACCTTAGCTTAGCTTTTAATCAACACATGATGAAAAAAATCGTCGTCATCCTTCTTCTGGCCCTCGTGCCTATTGTGGCCGAAGGACAGAATGTCAGGAAAAAGAAGAAGCCTGCACCAACGCCACCCACCGTGCTTTCTGTGGGCGAGATATTGGGCAATTATGGCCTCGACAGCGCACTTGTCAACGACACTGCCGCTGCTATCGCTGCGGTCGACACTGGAGACAAAAGCTATGTCGACCTTACCTCTCTCTGTGTCTCCCTGCGCACCAAGGCTCAGCAGGCTCTCCAATCCATAGAGAACGATTACGTGGTTCGCGACAGCCTCGTCTGGATAGACTCCAACACCGTGCTTGGCGATGTTACCATCTACTCCTATCGCCTACGCCGTTATGCTGATCTTATGGGACGTCTGAGCGTGCGCTACAGCCGACTGGAGCAGCAACGCATCGAGGCCGAGAAGGAGGCTGCTCGTCAACGCGCCATCGAGGAGGCTCGCCGTCAACAGGAGGCTCGCGACAAGCGCGCGTCCGATCTCAAGGGCAATATCGACCGTCATCATCGTGCCATCATCACCGCCACCGACGGCATCGGTGTCACCGACAAGGGCAAGCTCAAAGCACTCAAGGACCTCTACTACTCCTACCTCATGGTCTACAACAAGTACGACCTGTCCGCCTCTCGCGCCACCGACGCCTACAACGACCAGCTTGACGAACTAAACGCTTTTCAGCTCGACCTGCTTGAGAATGTGTTGGGTGAAAATTCCCTACCGTCGCAGATAGAGGGCTTCAAGGCCCGCCTGAAGGTGCAATGCGATAAGGACAACACCGACATCTACCGCTCCTACACCAAGGTCTTCAAGCAGACCTCCGTGCCTATCTCCTTCGCCGACGTGAGCGAATACCAGGAGTACATCGGTCGCATGCGTTCCGTCATCAACGTGCAGGAACGCTACCTGCGCACCATCCAGCTCCGCGCCACTATCGCCGATGGCAGCCAGGCTATCGAGCGTCTCTACGGCAAGAAGTATCGCAATGTCGTCGACGCCTACCGCGAGACGCTCCGCTCCCTGAACCTCCTGCCCGCTTTCACCACCAATGCCGAAAGCCTCAACTTCATCCAGTCCCTCGACGATTTCATCGCCGCTCAGCAACTCTACATCGACTACTATGCCCTCTTCGAGGAGATTACCCAGCGCAGCGACAGCATCATGAGCGGCAAACTCGGCAACCATCGCGATGTTGTCAGCGCCTATCGTGACGTTAGGGGCTCTCTTCTGCCCATGCCACATTTCACTGACCCCGCCGGCGCTGCACTCTACGAAGCACGTTTGGCCGACGTCGTCAAGGTGCAGCAGTGCTATATGGATGTCTTCAGCAAGCGTAACGACATCGCCCGCAACGACGATAGTCTCCATGCCGTCCGTAAGGTCGACCGCACCCTCACCAGTGGCTACCGCCTTCTCAGCAAACAGGTCAATCTCACTCCCTCTTTCTATACCCTCGAACGCGGCAACAGCTTTCTGCGTGTCCTCGACAAGCATATCGAGATGCAGCACCTGGCTATGAACACTGTCCGTAAAATCAAGATCATCGATGCCAACGACGATCGTATCACCTCCAAGGATATCACCTTCCGAAACATTCAGAAGGCCTATTCGCGCCTCATCAAGGTTTACCGCGGCATCGACGAGATCACCAACAGCGAGGACATGCGTCGCTACTCCCGCCAGTGCGACAACATCATCGCCATGCAGCAGCGTGTGCTCGACATCATTGCGGGGGAGACGGTGAACGACATCGACGAGCGCCTCCGCAAAGAGAGTGACATCGACAAGATCCGTCTCACCTTCGGCTTGTAGGCGAATTTTAGTGAGAAAAGAAGAAGCCGCTCCCTCGGTGAGGGGGCGGCTTCCTTTATCTCCCTGCCAAGGGTTACTTCTTGGTGGGGATGGCCGCCAGCGTGGCTACGAGGTAGTCGTAGAACTTCTTCGCGCTGGGTATGTAGCAACGCTCGTCGGGACTGTGGGGGCTCTCCAATGTCGGTCCGAAGGAGATCATCTCCATGTCCGGATACTTGCCGCCCAGCAATCCGCATTCCAGGCCCGCATGGATGGCAACCACAGCGGGCTCTTTCTTGTACAGCTTCTTGTAGGTCTGCTTCATGGTCTTCAGCAACTGGCTGTCCATATTCGGCTTCCATCCGGGGTAGGCTCCCGTGAGCTGGCATTTGCCGCCAGCCATCTCGGCCAGGCACACAAGGCGCTCGGCAAGGGCCTCTTTGGCGCTGTCCACCGACGAACGCAGCAGCGCCTGCACGGTGAAGGCCTTGTTCGATCCCGTCTTCACGATGGCTAGGTTCAGCGACGTCTCCACCAAGCCTTCCATATCTTTGCTCATACGGATCACGCCGTTGGGGGCTACCATCATGAGGTTGATGATCTTCTGCGTGTCGGCAGCGCTGATGACAGTGGGATTGAGGCGCACCTTCTCATATTTCATGAAGAAGTCAGGCTCCACCTTGCCAATCTCTTTCTTCACCCATCCAGCCACCTTATCAAGCTCCTTGAGGATGCATGCCGTGTGCTCTTTGGGGAAGGCAATCACGGCTTCTGCATCACGCGGGATGGCATTGCGCATATTGCCGCCCTCCACACTGATCAGGCGTAGACCGCATTCGGCAACCCAGCGCAGGTGACGGAACAACAGTTTGTTGACGTTGGCACGTCCCGTGTTGATCTCCATGCCCGAGTGGCCACCCTTCAGACCTCCCAGGGTAACCTTGTAGGCCACGTAGCCTTTGGGTGCTTTTTCGGTGCTGTAGGGGATGCGCAAAGTGGCATCCACGCCGCCGGCACAACCCACATACAGTTCGCCCTCGGTTTCGCTATCCAAGTTGAGAAGGTAGTCGCCTTTCAGCTCGCCTTTCTTCAGTCCGAAAGCACCGGTCATACCAGTCTCCTCGTCAGTGGTGATAAGAGCCTCCAGGGGACCGTGCTTTACCGTCTTGCTGGCAAAGACAGCCATGATGGCGGCAACACCCATACCGTCGTCGGCGCCCAGCGTCGTGTCGTCGGCATACACCCAATCACCCACAATCTTGGTCTTGATGGGGTCTTTAAGAAAGTCGTGCTTCTTGCCGGCGCGGGCCTGCGGCACCATGTCCATGTGGGCCTGCAGCACCACCGGACGCACTTTCTCCATTCCTTTGGTCGCTGCTTTGCTCAGGATCACATTGCCCACTCCGTCAACGCGGCAGGCTATCTTGTTCTTCTTCGCCCAGCTTACGAGATATTCTCGCACGGCTTCTTCGTGTTTCGACGGACGCGGACATTTGGTGAGAGCATCAAAATTGCTCCACAACTCTTTGGGTTCAAGATCTTTAATGGTCATGATAAGATTATTTTATGGTTGTTATTGCTCTTCTCTGTTGACGTGTGCAAAGGTAGTAAATAAAAATGAAAAAAACAAAAAATCCTCACTTCCTAATCGTAAATCCTCACTCATAACTCCTCACTGGTCAGCTGGTCGACAATTGTGCTGAGGAATTGCACCATCTCGGCGTGTTCGCGTAGCCCTTTGCGCGACGTGGTGGGGGGCGTATGTTGTAGATCCAGTGCGCTCACGGCAGTGAACTGCTCATGCATGGCGGCGAGCCGTGTGTGGCGCCCCTCGGCGGCGAGGTCGCCACTCTCGGGAGGCGTCAGCACGCTGCTGAAGTCATCCACGATTATGTCGGCTTTGTCGGCGGCGCCGCCGCCTACCATGATGAGCATCTTCTCCCCCGGCGACCAGAACGGTGCCCCCACGGACGCGGAGGTCTGCGGGCGCTCGATGAGGTGGTAGTCCAGGCGCTCCAGCCTGTCGCAGAAGCGGTAGTGTGGCCACGTGGCTCCCAGCAGAGCCAGGTCATCCAAGCGGGCAAGGGCGAGGCCGTAGAGGTGGTTGATGTCGTCAACGAAGGCATAGCCGGGAGCCATGTTGTGAAAGAGCAGGGCAGCTACATCGGTCAGCGCACTCGTGTCGGCGGCACCGTCAAAGGTCAGTACGTGTTTCATGGGCGATCGGGAGTAAAGGGGTCGTCATCGGCAAAGTGAGGTCGGTATGTATCGTGGGCGCAGAGCTCTTGCGCCCAACCGTCAAATCCAAGAGAATCGTAGTGCTCCACCACGCGCCGGTACTCCTCAGGGTAGACCGTGCGGTCCAGCGGCGGCGGCAGCGTGGGGGTGGGTGGGTAGTACTGCGCCATCAGTGAGACATGCAGCGCCCCCCCAAAGGGTGTGAGGCTGGATAGGGTGTCAAGGGCTCGGATACTATTGTCTACGTGACCCGGCAGTACCAGGTGGCGGACGATGATGCCGCGGTAGGCGGTCCCATCCTCGTCGGTCTTGAGGCCGGACCCCACCTGTCTGATCATCTCTTGCAGCGCTTCAGCAGCCACCTCGGGGTAGTCCGCCGCGTGGCTGTAGCGTGCTGCCAGCTGCGCATCGCTGTATTTGTAGTCCGGCAGGTAGATGTCCACCAGACCCTCCAGGCTGCGTAGCGTCTCCACAGTCTCGTAGCCGCTGCTGTTGTACAGCACGGTGGGCGTCGCACCCCTCTCACGCAGCGCCGCCAGCAGTGGTGCTATGAGGTGGGCGTAGTGTGTGGCGGTGACCAGACCCAAGATGCCACTCGATGACGGCAGCAGCTGCGCAATGGCGTCGGCAATGCCCTCAAGGGACGTATAGCGCACGAGAGCGGCATCGACATGAGGTGCCGATATGTCGCCGTTTTGGCAGTAGGTACATTGCAGATTGCAGTGTGCGAAGAAGAGATTGACCACACCGTGGTGGGCTGCGTCACGCCCCTGCACTAGCGGCGGCTCTTCGCCGGTGTGAAGACAGACGACTGCGGCTTCCGGACTGGCGCCAGCGCCGCAAAAGCCCCGCGAGGTTGTGCGGTCGGCACGGCAGCGTCGCGGACACAGCGTGCAGCATGTGAGGCTGTTCAGTCCCATTCGCAGCGAATATAATGCCCCTCCACAGGGTAGTCGGCCATGCGGGTGCATGACGATACGTGGCGGTCATCAAGTTCATCCTCGGTGAACGACACTTCGTTGGCTCCGTTGCGTGTGAGGCACACGCAACGTTTTTCACAGCTCACAAGCAGGATGCAAGCGAGAGAGAAAGCGAGGAGAGATGTTTTTTTCATTTTTAGCGGATGATGAATTCGTATACCGTGTCGCGTTCGCGGTCGTTGTAGACGGGCAGTATCTTGAGGTGTGTGCCGTGCTGGAGGCGTATGGGGCCGAGGTAGACCTTGGCGTTGCGCGTGGGCGTGCTGCCGTCGGTAGTGTAGAAGATATAGGTGTTGGGCACCTCGGTGGTGATGCTGATCTCGGAGCCCGCGGCGGTGGTGCTCTGCGCCGTGAGGCGGGGTGTGAAGCTGCCCTCACAGTAGGTGATACCCGCTGCTGTGAGACGCTCTTTCTCCTTCTCCACCTTGCGGCGGAAGCGGCTCCAGGAGCGCTTGTCCGCGGGACTCCACAGCGCCTCGCCGATGGCGAGGAGGCGAGGCAGCAACATGTACTCTGCCTCGCTGGGCGTGGCTATGAGGTCGGTCCACAACTCGGCGTTGCCCCCCACGATGCGCGCGGCAAGGTGACGGTTGGTACCTGGTGGACAGGGGTTGAACTGGTAGGATTTCTCGAGGGTGATAAGTCCCCCTATGGCTGCGGGTTGCCAGCGCGGGTCGGCCTGGTAACACTGCAGGGCGCAGTAGTCGGAGGGTGCCGCGACGACGGCGCCGTCGCGCCAGCCGATGAGTTGCTTGCCGTGGGCGACGAGGGTGTCGAGGGTGGCGGCGATGGTGTCGCTATCGCGGAGGGGGAGCAGCACCATGTAGGGGGAGGGGAACATTGCCGCCACTTCGGGCAGGAGGTGGCATAGGCTGTCGGACACCTCGAGTTGCGGCACGACGGTGATGGAGAGGTCGCGGGCGTAGGCAACGACGTCGGCAATCTCGTCGGCGGAGTAGCGACCTTCGGCCTGTGTGCCGTCGGACAGCGGGAGACGCAAGACGGTGCTGTCGGCGAGGTGCCAGACGAAGCGGTTGAGCTTGTAGTAGGCGAGGATGTCGAGGTAGCGCTTGACGAATTTGGTGGAGAAGAAGTGGTGGCACACATCGAGGTGTGCGCCGCGCCAGGGATAGGCTGGGCGGTCGAGGAGTGTGCAGGTTGGCAGCGTGATGTGACGGTAGCGTGACGTGGTGACGTCGGGAGGCAGGAGCTGCGCGAGGGTTTGGTAGGCGTAGAGGAGCCCTTGGGGACTGTTGGCGGAGAGGATGATGCCGTTGCCCTGCACCTCGAGAAGGTAGCCCTCGTCGCCGAGCTCGGGGTTGAGGGTGTCGTTGATGACAAGGCTGATGTCGGCACGGTCGGCCCCCCCCACAAGGGTGGGACGCAGATGCGCCTTGCGCAGCGACGTCATGATGTACTTCACCGTGGCTTCATTCTGACCGAGGCCTGTGACCGCCACCGCCACGCCGCGGCCCAGGGTGTAGGTGCCCTCCTTCTCGACGACGAATAGAGGCTCTGGCACAACGGCGATTTCGCGCACCACCGCCGTGCGGCCGCAGGAGGCAAGGATGGTGGCGAAGAGTAAAAGAGAGAGTATAGTCCTATTTTTCATTACAACAAACAACGGAGGAGAGGATCGTTTTATTGTGTATGCAATCACAATAATGCACAAGGTACGACGTTACTAAACTTTGAATTCTAAATTCCAGATTCTAAATGTCATCACTTAGAAAACTCCTCTCCGACTCCCTTGTCTATGGTCTGAGTAGCATAGTGGGGCGCTTTCTTAACTACCTGTTGGTGCCGTTGTACACCTACCACATCTCCGCCGTGTCGGGTGGCTACGGCGTGGTGACCAATATCTACGCCTACACGGCGCTCCTCTTGGTCGTCCTCACCTTTGGTATGGAGACCACCTTCTTCTACTTCGCCAACAAGGATGGTGCCAACGGCAGGCAAGTCTTCTCCACAGCCCTCACTGCTGTAGGTTCCGTCAGCCTCTTCTTCGTGTTGGCGGTCCTCCTCCTGCTCGGACCCATTGCTGCCGCCATGGGTTACGAGTCGCACCCTGAGTACATCGCCGTCATGGCCGTCGTCGTGGCGCTCGACGCCTTTCAGGCCATCCTCTTTGCCCGTCTGCGTTTCGAAAACAAAGCCTGGAAATTTGCCGCGCTGAAACTCGCCTTTATCGTCCTCAATATCGGGATGAATCTCTTCGTCTTCCTGGTGGCCCCCAGATGGCAGCATCTGGGCTTCATGCAGTGGTACGACGAGCAGAACAACGTTGGCTACATCTTCTATATCAACCTCCTGTGCACCGCCTTGGTGACCTTTGGGTTCTGGCGTGAACTGAAAGGATTTAAGCTTTCCACTTTCCATTTTCCACTTCTTAAGCGCATGCTCAGGTACGCCTGGCCGCTGCTTATCTTCGGCATCGTAGGAATCCTGAACCAGGTCCTCGACAAGATCCTCTTCCCCTTCCTCTATCCCGGTGCCGACATGCGCGAACAGCTCGGCATCTATGGTGCCTGCGTCAAAATTGCCATGATTATGGCTATGATCACGCAGGCCTTCCGTTATGCATACGAGCCGTTTGTGTTTGCCGGTGGAAAGGGCGAGAAGAGCAAAGAGAGCCAGGCGCTAGTCATGAAATACTTCGTCATGTTCACCCTGCTGGCGTTCATGGTCGTCGTCTGTTACATAGACCTCTTCAAGTATATCATTAGAAGCGACTACTGGGAGGGTCTGCGTGCCGTGCCCATCGTTATGATGGCCGAGATACTGATGGGTGTCTACTTCAACCTCTCGTTCTGGTACAAGCTGACGGCCAAGACCTACTGGGGTGCCATCATGAGTGCCATCGGCTGTGCCGTGCTGGTGCTAGTCAATGTTATTCTTGTTCCGAAGATTGGTTACATGGCCTGTGCCTGGGGCGGCTTGGCGGGTTATGGCACCTGCGTCCTCCTCAGCTTCTTCATCGGCCAGCGTCACTACCATGTGCCCTATCCCGTCGCGGCCATCCTCGGCTGGTTTGCCTTCGCCTTCGCCATGTATGCCGCCAGCACCATGGTCAATATAGACAACCTCTGGTTGCGATTGGGCTACAACACCTTGTTGTTGCTGGTCTTCATTGCCGCTATCCTCTACAGCGAGCGCGATCTGGTTAGTAAGGTAGTGGGTAAGCTGTTGAAGAAGAAATAAAAAACAAAACTATGAATCAGAATAATCAGAATAGTCTGAATAATCCGAATATTCAGAATACTCAGAATAATCTGAATACTCCGAGTAATCAGAAAACTCCCTACACCTTCCTTCCCCAGCATGGACACTACCGCCACCTCCGTGTCTATCAGGTCACTGAGATGATTTACGACATCACCTACTATTTTACCCAGCACTATCTCCAGCGTGGAGACCGCACTGTCGACCAAATGATACAGGCTGCCCGAAGTGGCAAGCAAAACATAGCTGAAGGCAATCAGGCTGCCGCCACGTCCAGTGAGACAGAGATCAAGCTGACCAATGTGGCGAAAGCCAGTCTCGAAGAACTTCTTGACGATTACGAGGACTACCTGCGTGTTCGAAACCTCCAGCAGTGGGGTAATCTTCATCCCCGTTATGAAAAGATGCGCCAGTATGCGCGCAGCGAGGATATCAAGAAAGACTATGCCGCGAAGAT
>CACZRR010000020.1 GCA_902783595.1 uncultured Bacteroidota bacterium | reverse complement strand
ACTCAAGACCCTGAATAGTTGGTCTTTCAACTCCGTGATACCTTGTCCGCTGACGGCACTGATAAACACCGCCGCGACGCCCGTGGGAAGATGCGCGCGTAGCTGCTCCTGCATCGTGTCGTCAATAAGGTCGCACTTCGTAACGGCGAGGATACGACGTTTGTCAAGCAGCTCGGGATTATATTTCTCCAGCTCATGAAGCAGGATGTTATACTCTTCCTTGATTTCTAACTTCTCGCAACTCACCATAAAGAGCAGCACCGAATTGCGCTCGATATGGCGCAGGAAGCGCAGCCCCAGACCCTTGCCTTCGCTGGCTCCTTCTATGATGCCGGGAATGTCGGCTATGCAGAACGAACGGTCGTCGCGGTAGGCTACGATGCCCAAATTGGGCACCAGGGTGGTGAAGGGGTAATCGGCAATCTGTGGTCGCGCGGCACTCACGGCACTGAGGAATGTACTCTTGCCAGCATTTGGGAAGCCCACAAGGCCCACATCGGCGAGGACCTTGAGCTCTATGATGACCCAGCGCTCCTCAGCAGGCTCGCCAGGTTGCGCATAGCGCGGGGTCTGGTTGGTGGCACTCTTGAAGTGGTCGTTACCCAAACCGCCACGCCCGCCTCGGGCAATGATGAGCTCCTCTCCCTCTTCGGTAACCTCGCCAAGAATCTTTCCACTTTCGGCATCGCGGCACACACAACCCAGCGGCACCTCCAGTACCTCGTCCCGTCCCGTGCGACCTGTGCAAAGGTTCTCGCCACCATTCTGACCGTCCTCGGCAAAGACATGCTTGGTATACTTAAGGTGCAACAAAGTCCAACGCTGTGTCGTACCTCGCAATATCACATGCCCGCCTCGACCACCGTCACCTCCGTCGGGACCAGCCTTTGCGTTATATTTAACACGCAGCAGGTGCGCACTGCCGGCACCGCCCTTGCCCGATCGCACAAGAATCTTTACATAATCTACAAAATTGCTCGCCATTGCGTCGCCTCCTTATTCCTGTTTTATCTAATGGATTTCAGTTTGTTATATGCTGGTTTTATTCCTTTTTTTCGAATGCAAAGATACGAAATAAGATGAAAAAAATATGTTAAAAGCATCCTTCATCTTTTTTTTGTATATTTGCATTTTCCTCGCCAATGCTGAGGATTGCTTATTTTATTGTAAATAAACGAATTAGAACACTATGTCGAAACTTGCTGTCGTCGCCTTCGGAGGCAATGCATTGCTTCGCAGCGGCCAAAAAGGCACCTACAAGGAACAAATAGAAAATGTTGAAAACACCTGTCAGAGCCTCTGCGCACTGCTACAGCGTGGATATAATGTGGTGATAGGTCATGGTAACGGTCCCCAGGTGGGCAATGTGATGCTGCAGCATGAAGCCGGTAAACAGGCCGGCGTGCAAGCTATGCCCATGGATTTCTGCGTGGCGGAGACTCAGGGCAGCATCGCCTATATGATAGAGATGGGTCTGCGCAATGTGATGACACGAAAGGGTATCTGCCGCGATGTGGTCACTCTGGTCACACAAGTGTCCGTCAGCGCCGACGACCCCATGTTCCAGAACCCCACCAAGCCCGTGGGCCCCTACTACACCAAGGAACAGGCTGAATCCTTCGCCGCCGAGACGGGGGCCAAATACAAGGAAGATCCTAAAGGTAATGGCTGGCGCAAAGTAGTGGCGTCGCCCAAACCGTTGCGCATCAACAATGTCGATATCGTTAAGCAGTTGGCTGCAGCGGGTCACATCGTCGTCACCGTGGGCGGCGGCGGCATCCCCGTGGTGGAAGAGAATGGATCGGTGCGCGGCGTGGAGGCGGTCATCGACAAAGACCTCGCTAGCGCACTCTGCGCCGTCGAGATTGGCGCCGACGAGTTCTACATCCTCACCGATGTACCTAAAGTATATATCAATTTCCGTAAGGAAAACGAGCAGGCACTCGACACCATCACTGTGGCGCAGGCTAAGCAGTACCTCGAGGAAGGTCAGTTCGCAGAAGGCAGCATGGCCCCCAAAGTACGTGCGGCTATCATGTTCGTGGAACACGGCGGCAAGGAGTGCATCATCACCGAAGCTGGTCAACTTGACAACCCATCCTGTGGCACCAGAATTGTCAAATAAATCCCATAAGATTCTAGAATAGCCTAGAACAACCTAGGAATGCTATAAAAGAAAACAAATATTAACATTTAAACAATAATTATTATGGCTTACAACCTTAGAAACCGCAATTTTCTGAAAATCCTCGACTTCTCGCCGAAGGAACTTAACTATCTGCTCGACCTCGCCCGCGAGCTGAAGCGCGCCAAATATGCCGGCACCGAGCAGCCCCGTCTGAAAGGCAAGAACATCGCCCTCATCTTCGAGAAGACCTCTACCCGCACCCGCTGCGCCTTCGAGGTCGGCGCCAAAGATCAGGGAGCCCACACAACCTATTTGGGCCCCACCGGCAGTCAGATCGGTATCAAGGAGAGCATGAAAGACACCGCCCGCGTGCTCGGTCGCATGTTCGACGGCATCGAGTATCGTGGCTTCGACCAGGCCACCGTCGAGGAGCTGGCCAAATACGCCGGTGTTCCCGTGTGGAACGGTCTCACCGCTGAAGCTCACCCCACCCAGATCCTTGCCGACTTCCTCACCATCCAGGAGCACACCGACAAGCCCCTCAACCAGGTGAAGTTCGCTTACATT
>CACZRR010000019.1 GCA_902783595.1 uncultured Bacteroidota bacterium | reverse complement strand
GGTCAAAGTCAACATGCACTTATGGCCGTTTCTTGTTCGTCTGTTGTTCGATTGTTGTTCGATCAGTAATCGAACAACAATCGAACATCAATCGAACATCAATGGTACAAAAAGGCCATAAGACAGCCATCTGCACTGGTGGTAGAGGAGCCAGTCCCCAGTCCCCCCCTTTATCTCCCGCCTGCGGCGTGATCCATAGATCCAATTCTTTTCTTCTCCATGCCTGGGTTTCTTCTCCCCGCCTGCGGCGGAAATCTTAATAATCCTGGAAATCCCTTCTCTTTCTTTTCTCCGGCAGGGTCGGGTGATCCTGGAAATCTTCTCTATGGTATCGCGACTGCGTGCGATGGTTTTTTTTCCGCTGCGCGGGGTTTCTCCCGCCTGCGGCGTAATCCATAGATCCAGTGCTTCTTCTCCTCGCCTGTGTTTTCTTCTCCCCGCCTGTGTTTTTTTCTCCCCGCCTGCGGCGGAAATCCAGAGATCTACTTTATCTCTCACATTATTATCTCCCGCCTGCGGCGTGATCCAGAGATCCAATTCTTCTTCTCCCCGCCTGCGGCGGAAATCTTAAAAATCCTGGAAATCCCTTCTCTTCCTTTTCTCCGGCGGGGTCGGGTGATCCTGGAAATCCTTTCTATGGTATCGCGACTGCGTGCGATGGTTTTTCTTCCGCTGCGCGGGGTTTCTCCCGCCTGCGGCGGAAATTCATAAATCCAAATCTGATTTCCAAGATCTCCAAGATCTCGCGAAGCGGGCAAAAAATCTCGTCGGCGTTTTTTCTATCCTCGCATGGTTTTTTTTTGTATCTTTGCAAGTTTAGTATATATTATTATGCAATTCAAAGATATTGTAGGCCAAACAGATATCGCCAATCGGATGACCGCGGTGATGGACAGCGGGCGTGTGAGTCACGCCCAGCTGCTGCTTGGCGCCGCCGAGACGACGTTGCCGTTGGCGTTGGCCTACATGCAATATCTATGCTGTGAGCACAGGATACACCACGACACTCCGGACAGCCACGGCCTGCGCGCCGACTCGTGTGGCGAGTGCCCGAGCTGCAAGAAGATAGCCTCGCTGATGCACCCCGACCTGCACCTCGTGTTCCCCACGGCGGCGACGGCACGGGTGAAGGAGAAGCCCAGCAGCGACGATTTCCAAGCCGATTTCCGCGACTTCGCCGCCGTCCACCCCACGGACGCCACGCTCGAGGCGTGGTACGAGGCGCTGGGCATAGAGAACAAGCAGGGCATGATCCGCGAGCTGGACGCCGACCACCTGATCGAGACGCTGGCGCTGAAGCCCTACGAGGGAGGCTGGCGCATGGTGGTGATATGGATGTCGGACAAGATGAACGCCGCCTTCGCCAACAAGCTCCTGAAGACCCTCGAGGAGCCGCTGCCGGGGACGCTGCTGATGCTCACCGCCGAGAACGGGGAGGCGCTGCTGCCCACCATCCGCAGCCGTGTGCAGAGCCTGACGCTGAGAGAGGAGAGCGGGGAGTGGAAAGCAAATGATGAAGAGTTTGCGCCGCTGCTGGTGGCATGGCTCCGGCTGCTCTTCAAGCTGAAGATGAAGGAGCTGTCGGAGCAGGTGGACCGCATGGCCTCGATGAACCGCGAGCAGCTGAGGCTGTTCCTGCAGTACACCCAGGAGGTGATGCGGCGCTGCTTCCTGGCGACGGCGGCAGGCGCCGAATGCCACATAGGCTCCGGCGACGAGAAATTCGACGCGCAGTTTCCCCGCATGATCACCACGAACAACATCGAAGCCATTGAGACGGCCCTGGACGACGCCTTCTTTGCCATAGGGCGCAACGCCTACGCCAAGATAGCCCTCATGGAGCTCTCGTTCCGCATGAGCAGGGCGCTGAAGAATAGATAGCATGTTCCACCCCCCCATGAAGGGAGGGGTGTATAGGATAAAAAAACGTAATTTGAAAATGGAAGACAATCAGAAACAAAATATCAACGAAAAGCCCGAAGAGAAGAAGCCTATGGCCGCGCAACCGGAGGCGAAGCGTCCCGACGAGCAGCTGCCCGCCGACATAGTGATTGACGAAGAGGAGACGGTGGCCTCGGCGGAGGATGTGGCCAACTTCATGAATGCGCGCCGCAAGGCCCGTAAGGAGAAGAGGAGCACCGTAGAGCGCGAGAACCCCGAGGTGGAGGAATACCATGCCGAAGAGAGTCAGATAGACCCCTACATGGAGCCCGACCCCGAGGTGCCGTGGGTGAAATATGAGGAGCCCTTGTTCCTCACCCGCGGCTGCCGCTGCAAGCCGGAGTGCTACAAACCCATCGGGAGCTGCGAGACACGCAGCTGCTCCAAGGTCACCTCGACCAACTGGATGACGGGCATACGGCAACCCACGGACCTTCCCTTCGACTGTGTGGAGGTGCGTTTCAAGAACAACCACAAGGAGTTCTACCGTCTGCCCGACGGGCTGGAGGTGACGGAGGGCGATGTGGTGGCCGTAGAGGGGCAGCCGGGGCATGATGTAGGCATCGTGAGCCTCACCGGCGAGCTCTGCCGCCTGCAGATGCGCAAGCATCGCATCAGTTCCGACTCGGAGAATATCAAACGCCTCTTCCGGCGTGCCAAAGACACCGACATCGACCGATGGGAGGAGACCCTCAAGGACGAGCGCCGTGCGCTGCTGCGCACACGCCAGATAGTGGCCGACATGGGCTTGGAGATGAAGGTGAACGATGTGGAGTTCCAGGGCGACCATTCGAAAGCCATCTTCTACTACACCGCCGACGAGCGTGTGGACTTCCGCGAGCTCATCAAGGTGCTTGCCGACGCCTTCCACATGCGCGTCGAGATGAAGCAGATCGGTGTGCGTCAAGAGGCCGGCAAGGTGGGAGGCATAGGCACGTGTGGCCGCGAGCTGTGCTGTGCCACATGGCTCACCAGCTTCAAGAGTGTCACCACCAGTGCCGCCAAGACACAGCAGATCCTTCCCAACCCGCAGAAGCTGGCCGGTCAGTGCGGCAAACTCAAATGCTGTCTCAACTTCGAATATGAGGTCTATGCCGACGCGCTGAAGCAGTTTCCTCCCGCCGGTCATGCCATACGCTTCAAGAAAGGGCTGGCGCTCTACAAGAAGACCGACGTATTCCGCGGCATCATGTGGTATGCCTATGAGGGGCAGAACGACCTCATAGCCGTCAAAGCCGAGGATGTGAAGACCATCATCGACATGAACCGTCGGCAGGAATATCCCGAGCAGCTGGAGGACTACCAGGTGGAGCTGATGTCCACCTCGGGTCTTGCCCAGGAGAGCAGCGACGAGGAGGTGGAGCGCGAGATCCAGCGTCTGGCGGAGGGTGGCAACGGTGTGGTGGAAGCGCTGGGCAGCAAGCCCACAGCGCACGGCGACGGTGGCGGTGGCGGAGAGCGCCGCAAGGGACGTGGAGAGCGCCGCGACAGGGACAACAACGCCCGCGAAGAGCGCCACAACAACCAGCGCATCAAGCAGCACAAGGAGAGTGCGAAAGCCGCCCCTGCGGGGAACGGCCAGAAGCAGCACAAAGGCGACGGCAAGTCGCAGAACGGCGACCGCAACACCACGCGCCGCAGCGGCGGCAGCAACCGCGACCGCAGGAGCTGACGGCGGCTCCATGCGCATAGAAACGTGACAACGCAAACAGAACATCATACCCACCCATGAAGAAGATAGCACTCATTGTGATGACGGTCCTTCTGGCCTCCTGTGACGGCAGCATGTACTATTCCGAGCAGGCCGCCGTCGACGAGAGCGGCTGGAACCCTGCCGACAGCGTGGTCTTCGACGTTGACGTCGACGATACCGTCAACCTCTTCAACTTCCTCATCGAGGTGCGCAACAGCGTCACCTATCCCTACAGCAACACGTTCCTCATGATTGGCACCACCTTTCCCGACGGCAGCATCGCGCAGGACACCATGGAGTATCCCCTTGCCGACGCCAGCGGTCAGTGGTACGGGCGCCGTTCGGGGCGCTACATCGACACGCGCTACTTCCTGCGCCGTGGCGTGCGCTTTCCCTTCCCCGGACGCTATCACTTCGCCATCACCAACGGTATGCGCGACAGTGCCATCGCAGGGCTCCACGACATAGGCCTGCGCATAGAATACAGCCAACCCAAATAACACGACAAGCATCATGGCAAAGAAAAACACCACCGGCAGCGACCGTCCGCCCTATCTGCGCATCATGTGGCGGGTCTTTGCTGGATTATGGGTATTCATCCTTCTCTTCTTCACCTTCCTCTCGCTGGGGTGGCTGGGTTTCATGCCCTCCTTTGAAGAATTGGAGAATCCCCGCAGCCTGCAGGCCACCGAGGTGCTCAGCGACGACGGCGAGGTGCTGGGGTATATAGGTCTCGAGAACCGCAGCAACGTCAGCTACAGCCAGCTCTCGCCGAGCCTGATCGACGCCCTCGTATGCACCGAGGATGTGCGTTTCTACAACCACAGCGGCATTGACTTCCGCAGCCTCTTCCGTGTGCTCTTCAAGACGGTGCTGGGGCGCCACGGCTCGTCGGGTGGCGGCAGCACCCTCACCCAGCAGCTCGCCAAGAACCTCTTCCCCCGCGAGCACCACAGCATCATAGGCACCGTGTTCTCCAAGTTCAAGGAATGGGTGGTGGCGGTGAAGCTTGAGCACAACTACTCGAAGGAGGAGATCCTGGCGATGTACTTCAATACCGTCGACTTCGGCAGCAACGCCTACGGCATCAAGACCGCTGCCAAGACATTCTTCGACAAGACCCCCGCCGACCTCGACGTTGACGAAGCCGCCGTGCTTGTGGGCCTCCTCAAGGCTCCCACGACCTACAGTCCCATCCTGCACCCCGACAACGCCACGGAGCGCCGCAACACGGTGCTCTACCAGATGCACCACTACGGCCGCCTCAGCGACGAAGACTACGAGCGCTACAAGGAGAAGCCCCTCGACATGAGCCGCTACACGCCGCAGAGCCACAACGACGGATTGGCCACCTACCTCCGCGAGTACCTGCGCAGCTACATGAAGGACTGGTGCAAGCACCACCGCAAACCCGACGGCGAATACTACAATGTGCACAAAGACGGCCTCAAGATACACACCACCATCGACAGCCGCATGCAACGCTATGCCGAACAGGCCGTACGCGAGCACTTCAGCAAGGAGATACAACCCGCCTTCGACCGTGAGCTCAAAACGCGCAAGGGCAACCCCTTCTGCGACATCGACAAGAAACAGCAGGAGGCCCTCCTCGTGCAGGCCATGAAAAACAGTGACCGCTACCGTGCGCTGAAGGCCGAAGGGCTGAGCCAGAAAGAGATCCGCGCCGCCTTCAACGAGAAGGTGAAGATGCGCCTCTTCTCCTGGAAAGGCAACCGCGACACCCTCCTCTCGCCGTGGGATTCGCTCATCTACTACAAACGCTTCCTCAACGCCGGCCTGATGAGCGTAGAACCCGGCACGGGGTATGTGCGCGCCTATGTCGGCGGCATTAACTACCGCTACTTCAAGTACGACAATGTGCAGAGTCACCGGCAGGTGGGCTCCACCTTCAAGCCCTTCGTCTACACCATGGCGTTGCAGGACCTCGACCTCTCGCCCTGCTCCGAGGTGCCCAACAGCGAGGTCTGCTTCGAGGTGTGGGGACAGGAGGACTGGTGTCCCAAGAACTCGTCGCATCAGCGTGAAGGCGAGATGGTGACGCTGAAGTGGGCCCTGGCACACTCCATCAACTGGGTGTCGGCATACCTCATGAAACAAGGGTCGCCCGAGCAGGTGATCAACATCGCCCGCAAGATGGGTGTGAGGAGCCCCATCGACGCGGTACCCGCCATCTGTGTGGGCACACCGGAAATCACCGTCTACGAGATGGCCGGAGCCATGGCCACCTTCGCCAACAAAGGGGAATACGTGGAGCCCATCTTCATCACACGCATCGAGGACAACAAAGGCATGGTCCTTGAGCGTTTCACGGCACATCGCAGCGAAGCCCTCAGCGAGAACACGGCCTATATGATGCTCGAGCTGATGAAGGGTGTGGTGCAGACGGGTACCGGCGCGCGCCTCAACTACAAATACCAGCTCAACAACTACTCCACCGCTATAGCGGGCAAGACGGGTACCACACAGAACAACTCCGACTGCTGGTTTGTGGGCATCACGCCCCGTCTGGCGACAGCTGTGTGGACAGGTGGCGAGGTGCGTTCCATCCACTTCCGCAACATGACCTACGGCCAGGGTGCCGCCATGGCGCTACCCATCTTCGGTCTCTACATGAAGAAGATATACACCGACACGAAGCTGAAGTTCTACCGTGGCGACTTTGAACGCCCCGCGGTGCCTATCGAGATGGATTGTACCAAGTTCCAGCAAGAGATACAGAGCGAATCACACGACTATGAATGGGACTTCTGACCTCCTTGGGATGACGCTCTCGCAGCTGCAGGAGCTCTGCGCCGCCGAGGGCTTTCCCCGCTTCACCGCCAAGCAGATCTGCGACTGGCTGTATAAGAAGCGCGTCGACAGCATCGACGCCATGACCAACCTGTCGAAAGCACAGCGTGCGCGCCTAAGCGAGATAGCCACCATCGGCCGCGAGCATCCCGTGCGTTGCCAGGTCTCCGAGGACGGCACCAAAAAATACCTCTTTCCTGTTCTCGATGGTCATTTTATTGAAGCTGTCTTCATTCCCGACGACGACCGTGCCACGCTCTGTGTGAGTTGCCAGGTGGGGTGCAAGATGGGGTGCCGCTTCTGCGTCACGGGTCAGCAGGGCTTCCACGGTCACCTCTCTGCCGGCGATATCCTCAACCAGCTCTTCTCCATCCCGGAATGCGAGCAGCTCACCAATGTCGTCTTCATGGGTATGGGAGAGCCCATGGACAACCTCGACGCTATCCTTGCTGCCACCGAGGTGCTCACCGCCGACTGGGGCCTTGGCTGGAGTCCCAAGCGCATCACCGTGTCCACCGTAGGCATCATACCCTCGCTACGCCGCTTCCTCGATGAGAGCCGCTGCCACCTCGCCGTGAGCCTCCACAACGCCATAGGGCGGGAACGTGCTGCCATGATGCCGGTGGAGAAGGCCTATCCCATAGAAGAAGTGATAGCACTGTTGCGTCGCTACGACTGGAGCGGTCAGCGTCGTCTCTCGTTCGAATACACCATGTTCCGCGGTGAGAACGACGACCTCGCCCATGCGCAGAAGCTGGTGGACATGCTGAAGGGCCTCGACTGCCGCGTGAACCTCATCCGGTTCCACGAGTCACCCGAAGCCCCCTTCAAGACTTCCCTGCCGTCGGTCATTGCCGACTTCCAAAACTACCTCAACCGCCACGGCATCATCTGCACCCTCCGCGCCTCGCGTGGCCAGGATATCGACGCCGCCTGCGGACTATTGGCAGGCAAGGAGTAATTATCTGATCACCTTCGTAAACACAGGTGTCGCACCCTCGGGGATGGTGCGTGCGGCGACCATCGTGGCCTTGGCGTGAATCATGGGATAGCCGTCGACGGCAGCATCAAAGATAGCGGCTTCCTCCGCACCCGCCAATTGTACGTCTCGTCACGAGCACTGCCAACCACCCCAGGGTGGCCCCCAGGAAATTGGCCACGAGGTCGTTGACATCGAACCCGCGGTAGGGAAGCATCCATTGCACCCCTTCGGTGACCATGCCCACCACGACGGCAGTGAGCCACACCGCCACGCTTCTCCTTTTGCCGCGATATAAATCCATCACGAACAGGGCACAGGGCAGGAATACCGAAGCGTGAAGCAGGTGGTCGAGGCGTATGCCCAGAACATAATTGTCGAGGGGGACCCCCATGCCGTTCAACGGTGCCCACATCAGCAGTGCCAACAAGGCAAAATACCAGGGACGCAGCTGACGGCGTCCTTTGTGCCCGCTCCAGCGAACAATCCAGTGCTTCATCTTGCCATGCTTCTCCACGCCCACCACTTTGGCAACAATATCCTCGCGCGTTGCCGCCTCGTTGGAGGCGCTGTTGTCGCCACGCATGATGTAGCGGTCGCCTTCGATGGCCACGACGCGGTGAAGGATATGCCGTCCCTTGTAGCGGAAGAGCACAACGTCGCCCACAGCCACGTCGGCCGTGGTCTCCAATATCAACTCATCGCCGGCAAGCAGTGTAGGCTGCATGCTGCCACCCACCAACTGGATTCTGACCCGTCCGCCTGCCGCCAGCTGTTCTTCCACCAAGGCGAAGTATGTCTCGTTGGATACCCTCATCCCATGATGGTTTTATGACTCATGAGCGCCGCCTCGGCATTGGGGAGGCAGCCCATGCGGTATACCGGCGTCTGACCTATGACACGCGACAGGAAGGCCACCACGGCGTCCGTCATCCGCTCGTCGTGTGCCAGCATCGGAGGGCAGGAAGGCTGCAACGCCGCGAAGCTTTCCACGGTGCCCAGCCGGCGGATCTCGTTATAGGGTCGCTGCTCCAGGCGCAGCAGTGCTGCCACGGGATGATGCTCGGCAAGGTAACAGGATGTCTTGCCGCTCCACGGCGATCCATACACCCACACGCCATCGTCGGCGACGCGGAGGATGGGGCTATCGTCGTTGAGGAGGTGGCACCCCTCGATATGCTCCTGCCAGAGGCGTGTGTGCGTGCTCTTCCCTGTGCCGCTCTCGCCGAGACATAGCACAGCACGCCCGTTGCATACCACCGTTGACGAATGCACCGGCACGGCGCCCAAGGGCAGCGCCGACAACGCATACGCCGACCACAGGGCAAAACGGAACACCGTCATTGAGGGGAATAAGGTGAGCACGACCTTCTGCGGCTGGCGCAGGTCGTAGCGCAGGATGCCTTCGTCGCCGAAGATAACGTAGTAGACGTCCTCGCTGTCCACAGCAAAACGGCAGCGACAGTGTCCGTCGGCAATATCGAATTCGTGCAGCGTCTGGCACGTGGGGGCGACGATGGGAACATCGAGATCGAAGGTGATGGCTGGCTCGGCAGAAGGTGACATAAAGGTTTTCATGCCGGGCATCAGCATCGTCTGCCGTACGCCCTGACTTCCCGTCACCCTGATGGCAATACCGCCGATCTCTATCCTAACCTCTTCCATCTTTGAAACCTGGAACCTGAAACTTTTTACTCGCAAAGCAAGCCGTTCCTACTCATCTCCTCCATCCACGACGTGCCGTCCCGGCGCGCCGTAGTGTCGTCGACCTCATAGGCGTCGCACAGCACACGCACCACATCATCGATATCGAAATCCTTGCCTGCAAGCTTCTCAAAGAGCTGCACCGAGCTCTCATTCAGCCCCACCACACGTGTGAGGTCTGTGGCGCCGGCATCCTGCATGATGATGATGTTCTCACCGGCCACCTGGCGCACTTTCACATCGTTCCTGATTCTCATAGCGACTGCAGGGCTGCACGGACACTCTTGGCGACGGCGGTGGAGGTGAAGGTGGCACCGCTGACGGCGTCGACCTCTTTCTTGAGCGCCTCCTTGAAGGTCATACCATTCCAGCTGTCGTAGAAACCAGCCTCCTCGACACGTTGTGCAAATCGTGGAGTCTCCATATTGGGCAATGCGTAGACACCGGTGATGACCATTTTCTTATTGAGGGTCACCAGCACGGGGGTCTCCCCGTTGAATCCCTTGATATCGTCGCTGGCAGGCTTGCTGTAGACGGCAAAACCCATGAGTTTACCCTTCGCATCGTAGACGCCAACCAGATTGCCATCCTTCTTGATGCTCTTGGCCTTGGGGTAGGCCTTGAGGAGTGTGACTTCGATGCCATCTTCGTTGTACTGCATCTCGGGCAGCGCAGCCACCTGCTTCTTGGCGTGGGGGCCACCATGCTGGCCATGATGTTTGCAATTGCCGCAATGCTGGCCACTGCCGTGTTTGAGAGTGGGTTGTACAGGTTGCTGTGCCGCAACACTACCGGCAGCCATGAGAGCTACGAGGGCAATCAAAAAACTTTTTTTCATCATAACAATATTTAGAACTTAGCATTTAGAACCTAGAATTATATATCACCGCACCACTCACGGCCCAATGGCTGAACATGCCCTCGACGGGCTTGCCCTGCGGGATAGCCACGGTGAGGGTGTGCTCACGGCCGTCGGCCCATGGGGAGAGATCGAAGTAGACGGGCTGTGTGGCTGTGCCGGGGCACCATCCGCTGCGCGAGAAGTCGCTGCTGGAAAGGCCGTTCCAAAAGTTGCCGGAGACGGGGTTGAGGTCGCGGTAGCAGCCGCAGTCCTGCCGCCAAGGGGTGTGGGTGAAGACGGGCTTGCCGTCGATAAGGATGGTGTTGGCTTTCGGCACGAACTCGTCGCCCTCGCCCCAGCCGCCATGACCCGTGGAGATGTAGCGCAGACGGGCGGCAGCGTCGGCAGGGAGGGTGAAGGTGACCGTCAGCGAGTCGGTGGCGAACAGCTTGCCGTAGTTCTGCCCCGCCATCTCCAGCACATTGCAGGTGTTGAAGAGGGGCATGATGGTGGATGTGGGTAGCGACATGCTACCGCTGTAGTCGTTGGGAAAAGACTTGATGTCCATGGTCAGCAGGTGTCCGCCGGCATCGTAGTTGCCAATCCAGGCACCGATAACCACATCTCCTTTTCTATAGATATCCGTTATCTCCTGGCGATAGTAGGTCTCCTTGCGCCAGTCGATGCCATAGTCTTTCATGCGCTCGTTGAAGTGACCGACGCCGAAAGGGGTGAAGAAGCGCACCAGCTCGATGGGGGGCTCATAGTCACCCATGGCCATCATGCCCTGATAACGCTGTTCGTCGCGACCCACAAAGACAGGCAGCGAGTCGGGGTGCTGGTTGATGCCCTCGAAGAATGTAGGGGTTACCATAAACACCGACCCTGTGCGGTCGTAGGCGTCGCCGTTGCTCTGCTGGTGCAGCTCGACAAAATGCTGGTAGTGGCTGGGGAGGGCAGGCAACTGGACACGCTTCAATATGAGTGTTCCGCCGGCAAAGTGGAGCACCGTGTCGTAGGGGATGTTGGAGAAAGCATACTTGTCATCACCACGGCTGATGTGGGCGTTCTCCTTGCCCCAGCATATCTGCTCGTGGTCGAAGATGCGCGTGGTGACGACGAGACGTTCCTTCATGATGCGGTCGAGCTCACGGGGAGAGACACGCCGGCCACTTTCCGCTTTCTCTTTTCCACTTTTCACTTCCTTCACCCTCTCTGCCTTCGCCAGTTTCAACCGCAGCTGTCCGTTGCGTGTGAACGTGCGTAGCACGCCGCGGTTGAGGCCGTAGTAAGGGAGCGGGTTGGCGCTGACGGGGGCCCGCTCGTCCATTTCGAACACCAAGGTGTTGCTGTTGATGGAGCAAGTGTATTTTGCGCCTTCCCGCTTCCATTCTATGTCGTCGCGGCTGAAGGGGGTGCGGTAGTAGTAGCTGCTGTCGGGATAGGTAGCGCTGACGGTGATGCTATCGGCGGCATAGTCGACGGCTGTCACCGTCTGGCAATAGCCCTGTATCAGCTCACCGTGAGGCTTGGGTGTGAGGATGGTGATGACATCCCCTACCCTCTCGACAGTGATGACCGTAGTATCGGTCTTCTCACCATATTCCAACTGCCAATAGGTAAAACGGTTGGCGTCCTTCGGTATCTTCACCTGCTGTCCCACCGCCATCAACGGCAGCAGAAAGACAACAACAAAAAGCATTCGTCTCATAACCTTAAACCGCAAACCCTTTAGAATGTAGAATTAAAAACCCATGCCGAACATGTGCCAGTAGTCGGCCTCGAGTTGTGCCCAAGCGTCCACCGTAGCGTCGTAGATATGCTTGGTGAAGGCGTCCAGCTGCTTCGTAGCTTTGGAAGGATCTTTCATGGCTTTCACGGCATCCTCCAGAGGTTTCAGGTCGCTAAAAGCCTTGCCCTCATGGTGCAGCACCGCCGCAGTATGTTGTTTCTTTGTCCTCTGCCACTGCACGGTGGCGAGTTTGTTGGCCCTGCGATACTGCCAAAGCCACGACTGCGGGTCGTACTTTTTCTGTCCACATCGTCCGAAGGCGGCAGGCAGCTCTCTGTTGCCGCAGAAGATGGGGATACGAGGGCTCTGTCCCGGGTTGTCGACCGCCACCCAGCAGATGCCGCCCACCTCGTCGGGAAGCCAGTCGCGCAGCTGCGCCACGAAGCTGTAGCTACACCACGCCACACTCACCGTGCGTCGGAAATCGATGGTGCCCGGCGCCAGCATGTTCAGCGTCTGCTGCATGGTGCCCGTGAGCCACGGGTTGGCAACGGGGCTTACCACCGTGTCCTTGTAGGTGCTTCCGTCGTCGCGTTTACGCGTCACCACCACCTTCAGGTTTCGTGTCATATCCATATCCGTACCCTCGTAGGTGGAGCGCAGGAGGCGCATCACGTCGCTCACATCGACCGGAGCATCGGGTTTCACGCTGAACGGCAGCTCGGCGCTCTCGCGCGAGAAACCCTGCGAGGGGGCCAGGCTATTGAAGATAAACCACTCGCGTTCCCTGAAATTCTTGCCGCCGGCATAGTCGGGGCGGAAAGCCTTCCAGAAGCTGAACTCGCCTTCGCCATCCCACAGGCCGTAGCGTAGTGCCACCTCCTCCACATTGTCCGAGCAGAGGAACCAGTCGTTGTTGCCGCGCTGGAGGCGGCCGATGCGGGGTATATTGCAGCTCACGGCGATATGGTCGTCGGGGACCCTCTGTGCCACCCATGCGGCACCAATCTGGTCGTTTCCGCAACCGATGATCTCCAGCTGCCACACCTCACGGCGGTCCGCTATGGTCAGGCACTCACCCCCATCGGCATAGCCATATTTGGCCACCAACTTGCCGATAAGTGCTATCGCCTCGCGCGCCGTGGTGCAACGCTGCAGCACGATGCGCTCCAGCTCCTCGACGAGAAACATCGCGTCGGGGTTCCTCAGCGTATCGGGGCCTCCGAAGGTGCTCTCTCCGATGGCCAGCTGCTTCTCGTTGAAGCAGGGGTACGCACTGTTCAGATAGGCGTAGGTGTGGGGCGCTTCTGCGATGGTTCCCGCCACACGCAGCCCTGTCGTGTCCGTGGGTGTGATGGTATGCATCGTACCCTTCAGTACCGTGTGTTTCTCGCCTTTCTTGTGGTCGGCGGCAGGCTCTATGGTCATCCACGTGCGGTAACGACCGTCGCAGGTGTGCGACGTGATCACGCTGCCGTCGGTCGACGCCAGCTTGCCCACCATGATCGAGGTGCAGCTCTCCTTGCTGACGGTCTGACCCCACATCGGGGTTATGCCAGCTACCAGAGCTGCTAAAAATATCATTATCTGCTTCATCGTCTCTCTCTTTTTTATTTTTTTCATCTGCAAAAATACAAAAAAAAAAGGAAACCTTCTTTTCGGCCACACCATCGGCGCAAGAAAACTTTATTTTCCCCGGGCAATAATTATCCACCCACATGCGTTATCACTACTGATTATTAACCCCAAAACAAAAAACCAATGGAAAAGTACGTATGTGACGTCTGCGGCTACGTCTATGACCCCGCAGTTGGCGACCCCGACAATGGTATCGCCCCCGGCACCAAGTTCGAAGACCTCCCCGCAGATTGGGTATGCCCCCTCTGCTCGGTAGACAAAACACATTTCGCAAAACAATAACCCATAAAATATTAATAATATGCTCAACAAAAAAGTTGCCGACCTGCTCAACGAACAGATTAATAAGGAGCTCTATAGCGCCTATCTCTACCTCGACATGAACAACTACTTCGACAAGCGCGGCCTCAACGGCTTCGCCAACTGGTATATGATTCAGGCCCAGGAAGAGCGCGACCACGCTATGCTCATCTACAAGTACCTCCAAAACAACGACTGCCCCATCGTGCTGAACGCCATCGCCAAGCCCGATAAGAAGTTCAAAAAGGACATGGATGTGCTCAAAGCCGGATTGGAGCACGAGGAGTATGTCACCGCCAGCATCCACACCATCTATGATGCCGCCTACAAGGTGAAGGATTTCCGCACCATGCAGTTCCTCGACTGGTTCGTCAAGGAGCAAGGCGAGGAGGAGACCAACGCCCGCGATATGATCACCAAGATGGAACTCTTCGGCGCCGATCAGCGTAGCCTCTACCTGCTCAACCAGGAGCTCGCTGCCCGCACCTACAACGCCCCCAGTCTTGTGCTCGACTAAAGCATAGACAGACACTAAACCTATGGGGTGTGTGACAGTCACACACCCCTCTCTTTGCGCCGTGAAAGACAACCTCGCACACGGAAAACCTGTTGCGATCTATCGCACCACCATCAGCATCATTATCTTCGAAATGATGTATCTGGCCTTAGTCATGGTTTGCGGATATATCATCTTCCAGGTAGATATTATTTGGATCAAATTGTTGGGCATCATTATGGCGATAGTGACGCTTTGGGCATGTGTGCAGTTCCTTAAACGTCTAAAAGACCGCATTGTCGTCACGCCAAGCCACCTGTCGCTCCCGAACGTTGAGAAGCAAAGCAAGCAGGAGAAACATGCCGTCGTTCAAAAAGTCATTATCCCGTGGCACGACATTGAGGACATCAACTACACCATTGAGGTGAAAGGGGACAGCAAGATAAGCATCCAGAGACGTGTGTATATCGTCTTGAGAAACAAGACGAAGTACATCATCGACCCCGATTTTTATGACGTTTTCTTCCTCGGCCGAAAGTTGAAGTCCTTCTGGCAGCAATATAGCGAAAAACGTTGACGCAAAACAATAAACCCGAGGACATCTCGTTACAACAAAAAAAACAACAGATTGTGTTTACAGGAATTATAGAGACGACGGCCAAGGTCGTCAAGATCGAGAAAGAGAACACCAACTACCACTTCACCCTCGAGGTGCCCTTCGCCGACGAGCTGGCCATCGACCAGAGTATGGCACATGACGGCTGCTGCCTGACAGTGGTCAAAGTCGACAAGGCGAAGAAACAGTATGTCGTCACCGCCATGGATGAGACGATGCTGAAAACCAACCTCGGCACCTGGCAGGTTGGCACGGAAGTCAACGTGGAACGCTCGATGCGTCTCGACGGTCGTTTCGACGGGCACATCGTGCAAGGCCATGTGGACCAAACAGCCACATGCACCAAGGTGGTAGACGCGGACGGCAGCTGGCGCTTCTACTTCGAGTACGACGCCAAGAACGCCCCATCCATCACCGTCCCCAAAGGATCCATCAGCATCAATGGCGTCAGCCTCACCGTGGTCGACTCAGAGCCCGGCATGTTCTCTGTGGCCATCATCCCCTACACCTACCAAGTGACCAATTTCCACAACTTCAGCGTAGGCACCGTGGTGAACATCGAGTTTGATGTCTTCGGAAAATATGTTCAGCGGCTCCTAGAAGAAAGTGGGAAATGGAAAGCGGAAAAGTAAAACCGTAAACCATCACGGTACTGGGTCGTAGCCGCTGCCACCCCATGGATGACAACGCAAGATACGCCTCAGCGCCAGCCAGCCACCTTTGAAAGGGCCATACTTCCGTATGGCCTCTTCTGCATATTGCGAGCAGGTCGGTGTGTAACGACACGCTGCCGGTGTGAAAGGCGAGATGCACTGCCTATAGAAGGCTATCATCCCCAAAAAAAAAGCTGAAAGAATACGCGACAAAAAGCCCTTACACTTGATCACTCCGCGTCCGTATTAGATTCCTGATTATTTATAGCTTCTGTCAATGCGGCGATCACCTTATCCATCCGCTTCCCCATCTGGTCGAAGGGGAGCACTTCACGATGAGTATAGACGAGGCAAAAAACAATGGCGCGCTCCTGCTCTCGCAGCGTAAGATAGAGGTTTTCCTTCCGTGTGCGGTAGCACTCCCGGATAAGGCGTTTGGCACGGTTACGGGCAACGGCATGATGTAGCATGCGCTTGGGGGCTACTATGAGAACCTGACATGGAACATCGCTCTCCACCTCCATCCAGCGTATCGTGAAAGGATACACCCTCAACGAATGCCCTTCGGCAAAAAGACGCTCTATCTGACGGCGGCTACAAAGACGCTCCTCCTTGTGGAATGTGTTGCTCACTGTCCTATTTCTTCGCTCTGGCGCCCCATCTCCACCCGGCTGCCTGGCGACAGCTATGGAGTATATCTACCTCACGCTTTCTTTTTCGTCTTGGTCTTCGAAGCGGCAGTACTTGCCTTCCCCACGGCGGTCTTCACACCCGTTGCGGCTTTCTTCGTCACCGCCTTCTCCGGCGTACTTTTTTTCGCCGTGGTGGAGGTCTTCACCTGCGCTTTCTTCTTCTCTACGGTGCTACTCACCCCCTCTGACTTCTTCGTTACCGTCCTTTTAACGGTTGTGGCTTTCTTCTCCACATGCTCCGTTGCTGTAGATTTGCGAACCGTACTTGTCTTTTTCACTGCAACGGTGCTCACCCCCGTTTTCTTGGCCGCGACGCTTTTCTTCTCCTGGACGGGTTTCTCATGGGGAGTGCTATCCAGCACCATACGAAGTGCTTCGGCCTCCTTCTTGGCTCTCTCTGCAGCACGGGCAGCACGGCGTGCGGCAGCCTGTGCTTTCTTCTCCTCCATACGTTGCTTATAAACCTCTTTGTTCGCAATGACGGGTTTCACCTTCCTGACAGCAGACGCAGGAGCCTTACTGTGCTTGACGGTGTCACCCTTGGTGGCGATGACGGTACCAGGATCTTTGCCAAGAATATAATTCTCTATAGCCACAGCCATAGAAGGAGCCGTGCGCGTAGGAGCAGCTATGGTCAGCTTGATGCCCGCCTCGCGGAGCGCAGCATGAGTGGAGGTTCCAAAAGCGGCAAACACCAAGTCACGCTCCCCCACGTCAGGAAAACTCTTGAGAAGGCTGCGCACACCAATGGGCGAGAAAAGGGCGATGATATCGTACTGGCTCAAGTCGAAACGGGTGAGATCGCAGGGCTCGGAGGTATACATGGGTGCCCTCATGTATTTGAACTTACCTTTATCGAGGGCTTTGGTATATTCCGTCTGCTTCTCATCGGAACAAGGAAAGAGATATTTCTCTTCACGATGTTTCCCCATCAATTCGATGAGGTCGGAAAAATACTGATTACCGTAGAAGACCTTGCGCTTACGGTATTGGATATAGTTCTGCAGATAAAAAGCAATAGCTTCGGTAGAGCAGAAATATTTCATATCCTCGCTGACCGTCTCCCGCAGTTCCTTGAGCATACGGAAGAAATGATCGACAGAATTCTTGCTATTAAAAATAACGGCAGAATAATCGTTGATGTGAATACGCGTTTTACGAAATTCTGCCGCCGGGATACCTACTATCTTAAAAAATTTAAAGAAGGTGATGTCGACTTTATGCTTTTGTACAAGATTTCTATAAGGAGACTTCTCCAAATTGGCCGGCTCGGGCTGCGAAATAAGTATTTTTTTTACTTTCATCGAATGTCTTAGTTTTTTTCAAGCGCCTGTCCTATTGTACGATAAACCACCTCATAAGGGCTAATACCGGTATCAATTCGACGATGCAAAGATAGTAAAAAAGATATAATCTTGCCCCCATCGATTCGACAAAAAATATTTTCATTCCCCGGACGAAACGCATTAGGAACACCAAACCCACGAGCACAACAACCACAACCGACATAGCATCGCGACCCTCAGGCAACCAAGCTAAAGGGTAGAGTATTCCAGCAAGTAATGTGGCAAGAACCAAATGATAGAGATAGTTGCTCGTAATGTATGCCTCAACCGCATTGCGGTTGTCAAATATGTTACCCAGCATTCGACAGATTGCATTGCGCAGAAGATATGCTACCATAAGCGTCACCAAAAGCAGCAGAAAACCGATAAAACCGATGTGCTGCATAGCATAGATGTAAACCATCAACGAAACAGCACCACAGAGCATCATGCCCATAGGCACCAAAGCAATACGGCGGCTGAGGCCACCCTCGTAAATAAGTCGATCGAGGGCGTGACGATTCACGAGCGAGTGGAGCAACAATTTCATCTTGATACCGCGGGAACGATAGTAGATGCCCAGCAATGCCGTGAGAAGCACCACAAGACCAAAAATCCAAGGCTCCATCGGCTCGGGCCGGTTCTGGAGGTCGACATGGGACGGCTGCAAGCTGTGACTGCGAAACATCGAAGAACGATATTTCACAACAGGCATCTCACGCAACGGAAAAATAGAATCGAGGGGTATGCCGGCAATCGCCTCATCGTGAGTGCTCACAACAACTGCCGTATCCCATTGATAAAAGGGCTGAAGGGTATAGTTTACAGTGGTATCGGACATTTTTCGGCTCTAACGTTCTACTAGTATTTTTTGTGTTGCATACGAGGTCCCCTCCGTGAGGGTCACCAGATAGAAACCCGCGCGCCACGCAGCCACATCAATGCGACTGCTGCCACGATGGGCTTGCTGAATCACAAGGCGGCCATAAGCATCGTAGACAGCGAGGACACCCTGCACATCACTCTCCACAAACAGTTCTTGACGGGCGGGATTGGGATAAACACGTAGTGAGAGATGGGGGGTGATGCTGTGGTCAACAGCGAGGCTTTCCGACGAACACAGACTTCCAGGACGCACCGCCCAGCGCGATTGCGGTAGCTGCACATCGTCAATCCACGCCCTCCCGCTGCCATCGTCACTCCCACGGCGGAATCGCCATGCCAGACGGTGATGACCGGCGGAGAGACTATATGAACGGCGATTCCATCCATAGTTTCCCCAGGCCTCAGGGAGGTAATAGTTGCCATCAATATAAAAGGTAAACTTGTCACTCGACGAGCCCTCTGTCTTCACCCAGAAAGCAACCGTGTCACGGTCGTCAAGGACAACATCTATATCCAGAGTGCTACTTTCTCCCTTAGCCACCGCGCCGGAACGCAGCGAGAAATGTCCGCTATGACTCTCCGTGCTGTCGAGTTCCCACGCCACAGGGGTGCTATGACCCCACGGAAAAGCGGCAGCGCCGTGCTCAAAATCGTCTGTATGATTCCCCACAGCAAGATAGAAAGCGTCGCAACTATGCCAGGCACCTTTATACACCATACCTCTCACATGAAGTGAACAAAGGCTGTCGGCGGTAAGAAAAGGGAAAACAGTGTCGGCAACACTGAGGTCGTCAATCTGCAAACGTACGGAATCGTAATCGCCCTCCACCGATGCCACAAGCCGATAGTTGCTACTATGCACGAGGCGGTGTGCCACCCTGCCTTGGCTATCGAGCATGTGCAGAACGATGGTAGGATAGCCCCCCGCGAGGCGATGACGCACGAGGAGCGACAAATCGTCTCCCAAAAGCAACGTGGCTTGCCACAGCGATTGGCTGCCACTGGCGCTGACCGTGACGGGCAACGTGACCGACATCTGCGACAATGCTGCAAGCGTCACATTTTGGGATACCAGCTCTACCACAGCGCCGGCGGCGCTATCGGCTGCCCGCTGCAGGAGCACAACAGCGAGGTCTTCCACCGCCGAAACGCCAGTGTTACATAGGGTAAAGGTAACATTGCTGTCACTGGTGACAAGATCTCGCACCATCAGACGCACCTCACCGACGGAAGGGGCAAGGGTATCAATTCGTGGCCGCAGATGGTCAGCGGTGGCGGTCACTATTAGCGATAGGGTATCTATGCTTTGGCATAGCGGCATCACAGCATTGCTGTCCTCGCCCACCATGCAGCGCCCCAAGAACACAGTGTCCTGCAGCGCGGTGACCCACGCCCCCGGTGTGCCGCGCAGCATAAGGGTCGTAGCACCGCTTTCCGGCGTTGCAACCTCAAGAGCTATGCTATCAGGTATCCCTATGTAGGGCCGCAAGGTAGGGTCGCCCAGCAAGCAGTATATCTGCCAATAAAAGTTGATATAGTTTGACCCCGATGCCATCACCGCCACACCGCCCTCGCGCAGCATCTCGCCACAGGTGGCCACCGTCGGGAAACGGCCGGCCAAACAATCGAAAGCGCCACGCCTATCCGCATCGTAGGTTGGTGTCAAACCGAGCACAGGCTTGGGTCCCACAGCCCACCAGTAGTCTTCCTCCCAAAGGGTAGAATTGGTGGCACCAATGACAGCCACTCCTCCTCCCCCCTCCTGACGTAGCAACTGCTCACCGAAGCACGTGCCCCCAAAGTCATTGCTCTTACAGCAGTTATTGACATAAACCATGGGCTGCGTCTCCTCAAGGGTATCTATGCTGCCAATGCTCAAGGCAGGATGAGTCCACCCTCCCACGGTACAGTGGGCGGTGTAGTTAAGCAGCCCCGCTCCATGTCCAATAGCATCGACAATGGCAGGCAACTGGTTGCCCGACGTGGGATTGTAGTAGCAGAGGGTATCTATCTCAGGATGCGACACACGCAACTCGTCCTTGAGGTAGTTGACCTGCCCGTTGGTAGTGATGGGGGCAGGCTGCGTGCCCTCCTGCCCAGCGACAAGGAGGGTACGGCGCAGCAGCGCAGTGTCCATATCGCAAAACTGCTCATAACGCAACGTTTTCTGTACCACGACAGACAACTCGGCAGCATTGTTCACCGTCCAGCGACCATAGCACACATCAGGAAGACCGTCACCGGTATAGTCAGCATATGGCAGGTCGGTGATATGGGAGCCCAACTCCAAGCTGGGAGCCGATGCCACAAAAGACTGCAACTCCCCTGCATCACCCACCAGCAGTAAGTAGTCAGGACGCGCCACCGTACGTATCAAAGCCCGCACACTGTCGCGCTGATGGGTAGTGGCATAAAGGGTGGTGACATCATAGCCCTCCTGGCGCTTCCAACGAACAAACTCACGCAACCCTTCCTCAAACTTGTGTCTCGTCACAATAAGCAGTCTCCCCATCGCGTCGGAAGCCTGCGGCAGAGGCGTACGGTGGAACGAAAGAGTCACCTCCATACGACGGTAGTAATATATACGCCCTTCGCCATGGTCAACAGCAAAAGGATGCAAGGTGATGCGGAAAATCTGTTCGTCGCCCATGCAGCCGAGGTTCTCCACCTCCACAGGCTCTCCTGCACGATAATATCGTTTGGTGCCATAGAGTTCCTCGTCGGCCACCAGCGCAGGTTGTGGCATATCTTTGAACCACCCCTCGCGGACGGGGCGTAAGCGCTCTCCCACAGGTAATGTGGCGATGCCCTCGGTTCCTCGCCACTCCTCAAGATACACTGTGCTGCCGGCAGGCAAACGCACCAGATGACTTATGGTGGGCAACGCGGGAGCACCCACAACGCCACAGTCGCCGCACATCCCCTCAACAGCAATCTCATACCAGCCTCCATCGCAGGGAGTGGGATCACACCAGTCGGTGGCAAACGACAACGTGGCTGTCGTCTCGTCCATCTTCACCTCGAGAGTGGCCGACGGCAACGTCTGTCCCCATCCCGTCAATGGTGCTACCAAACACACTATCAAAAGAATGTATGATCTCAATCCCATGGCCGTCACATAAATACTGACTGCAAAAATACGAAAAAAAGACCATTCACCTTTTTTTCGTATTTTTGCACCTCAAAAACATACCTACTATGGCAACCGTAAAATGCTCTATTCCTAAAGGTACACGCGATTTCTTGCCCAGCGAAATGGCCCGGCGCAACTATATTTTCGACACCATCCGGTCGGTTTTCAAGGCTTTTTCCTTCGAACCCATAGAAACCCCTGCTCTTGAGAACCTCTCTACCCTCATGGGCAAATATGGCGAAGAAGGCGACAAACTGCTCTTCAAGGTGCTCAATAGTGGCAACTTCATGGAGGGCGTCGACTTCAACGAGGACTATCACCGCGTGGCGCCACGCATCTGCGACCGCGGCTTGCGCTATGACCTGACGGTGCCCTTTGCACGCTTCGTGGTGCAGCACCGCGACCAGATCGTATTCCCCTTCCGCCGCTATCAGCTGCAGCCCGTATGGCGCGCCGATCGCCCTCAGAAAGGACGCTACCGCGAGTTCTACCAGTGCGACGCCGACATGATTGGCTCCTCGTCGCTGCTCAACGAACTGGAACTGGTACAAATGGCCGATATGGTGTTCGACCGCTTAGGCATCAACGTGGTGATGAAAATTAACAACCGCAAGGTGCTGGCCGGCATCGCCGAGAAGATTGGCGCTCCCGACAAGATTGTGGACATTACTGTGGCTATCGACAAACTGGACAAGATAGGTCACGACGGCGTTATGGACGAACTGCGCGAACGTGGCCTCGACGACAACCAGATGGCGGCGCTCCTCCCCGTGATGACCCTCGACGGCAACGCTACCCAGAAGTTAGACCGTCTCGAGCAGCTCTTCACCGCCTCAGAAACCGGCAAAAAAGGGGTGGCCGAACTGCGCGAACTCTTTGGTTACATTGAAGGTGCCGGCGTGAAATGCGACGTAGAACTCGACCTGACGCTGGCACGCGGCCTCAACTACTATACCGGCGCCATATTCGAGGTGAAGGCCAAGGATGTGCAGATGGGCAGCATCTTGGGCGGCGGCCGCTACGACAATCTCACAGGCATCTTCGGTATGCCCGATGTAAGCGGCGTGGGAATCTCCTTCGGCGCCGATCGCATCTACGACGTGCTCACCGAACTGAATGCCTTCCCCGCCGACCTCTCACAATCGGCACGGGTACTGTTTATCAACTTCGGCCCCGCCGAACAGGCTGCCTGCGTCCGCGTGGCCGCCCAGCTTCGACGCCAGGGTATCGCCACACTCATCTACCCAGAGGCTGCCAAGATGAAAAAGCAGATGGACTACGCCAACCGCAAACAGATACCTTTCGTGGCGTTCGTGGGCGAAAACGAAATGCGCGACGGCACCGTAACGCTGAAGAACATGGCTGACGGAAGCCAACAGACCGTACCGGCAAATTCTCTCGCCTCTCTGCTGCAATGAAACGTCTGCTGCTCATAGTATGCCTGCTGCTGTCCACCGCCATGGCGGCTCAACACCCCACCGATAGCAACGCCGCTATCGCGACAGCTACCATCGGCACACTACAGACGGACACACTGATCCTCCGCGACACAATACTCCTCCACGACACTCTCTTCATCCTGCGCTCCGACACCATCCACGTCATCCACACCGACACCGTGGTGCGCCGCGAAGTGGATACACTGGCACTGCGCGCCTACCAGGAGAAGGAGGTATTCTACCGTGAAATACTTGCACGAGGAGGCGTCGACAAAGAAAAATTCGAAACCGAACGCAATTACTACATCCGCGTGGTCGACTCTCTACGCTCTATAGTGCGCGTGGCAGAAATCGACGCCGTACGGCGACAGGAGGAGAACAAATACCTCGCCGAACGCGCTCGCCAGGCAGAAGAACGCATGGCTCAGGTCACCAACCGCAAGAAAAAAATACGCCCCATTCAAGGCATCGCTATGCGCTTCTATCGCACCCCGCAATGGGAGATACGACTCAAGGCCGGCGCCACAGATGGCACCTACGACCGCTATATCAGCAACCGCAACGCGGGTAGCATTGAGTTCGACTACGTCACCGGAGCCTCTGTGATGCTGTGGGATCTGACAAAATATTTCAACAAACCACATACCATAGGCCACGACAGCACAGCACTGCAGATCCGACGCTTCGACCAAGATTTCTCCTACGACCTCGGCCTCTACGTGGGATTCGGCGGCAGCAATCTCTTCAAGAATTTCTACGTCGGCGCCAGCTTCCGATTCGTCGACTTCTTCTATTTCACTGCGGGACTCAATATCGCCGAATACCAGGTACTCAAAGATGGCTACGACGACACCGACATCATCGGCAACAGCCTCAGCATCGACGACGTGACAGCCAAAGCCTGGCTCCTGAAACCCTTCGTATCACTGAGCATCGACCTCGACTTCCTCTCCCACATCAAGCGATAGGTTTTCGCCCTCACGAGAGCCTAACTCCAGATACTAAGCTTGGAAAGAAAAGAGATATTCTCGCGGACCGACGACTCTATAATCTGGTCAAAATCCTTGTCGTTCTCCTTGTGAAATGCCATCCGCACCGGCAACACATAGACAGGCAAACCTTCCACCTTGCCACGCAAACGCGCAGCATCTTTCTCTGTGGTGATGATAATTTTGTTATCCCCCGGCATCGCCTTGTAGGCCTTGGCGATACGGTCAATGTCGCCCTGTGTGTAGTCATGGTGGTCGCCGAAAGCCAGATGCTGCACCTTGCACTGGCGACGCAACTCTCCTATCATAGGCTTCGGATGTGCAATGCCAGTGACGGCAAGCACTCCGTCCATACGCTCTAAGTCCACAGGACGCTCCTCGCCGTCGAGGGTGCGCAAATCGCCGTACTCAAGGTATGAGAAAAACACTTTCTGATAGCTCCGCAGACGCAAGTCGGCAATGATGTTATGCTTCTCTACTGGATTCAGCCTCGCCGGACATTTCGTAACAATAACGATGGCGGCACGATTCTTACCCTTGGAAAATTCTCGCAGGTTCCCGTAAGGCAGGATATGGTCGCGGAAAAATGGATGGTGGTATTCGGTGAGGAGAATATTGATGCTGGGTTTGATGGCACGATGCTGATACACATCGTCAAGGACAATAAGCTGCGGCACAGCACCGTCAGTACCTGCGGCTTCTTCGTCATCCATTCCTACCCCCTCCATCAGCCGCCGCACACCCTCCAAGCGCTTCTCGCAGACAGCCACCTGCACATGGGGATATTTGGACGCTATCATCGACGGCTCATCGCCAAGCAGGGCGGCATCATGGCTGCCATCATCGAGCAAAAAACCCTTGCTCTTCCGCTTGTATCCGCGGCTTAGCACAGCAACACGATAGTGGTCGGCAAGCAGCCGTAGCAGGTACTCCACCATAGGGGTCTTGCCGCTACCACCGGCATTCAGGTTGCCCACACCGATGGTGGTGATACGCGGCGCCTCCTGCTTCAAGATGCCGACTTCAAAAAGAAAATTCCGCACCGCCACACCCACAGCATACCACATGGTCAGCGGAAAGAGCAGATAGGATATGGTGGTGCGGATCTTCACTTCTTATTTTTTAAAGTATCTATTGTACAATCCCTCGAGAGCTTTGCCATGGCGCGCCTCATCACGGGCCATCTCGTGCACGGTGTCGTGAATGGCGTCAAGGTTGAGAGCTTTGGCACGCTTGGCAAGGTCGGTCTTGCCGGCTGTGGCTCCGTACTCGGCATCCACACGCATCTTCAGGTTCTCGGCAGTACTGTCGGTGAGCACCTCGCCCAGCAACTCAGCAAATTTGGCTGCATGCTCTGCCTCCTCATAGGCGGCTTTCTCCCAATAAAGACCCACCTCAGGATAGCCCTCGCGATGAGCCACACGAGCCATTGCCAGGTACATACCCACCTCCTTGCACTCGCCTTCAAAGTTGGCGCGCAAATCCATCTTGATGTCTTCTGGAGCATCCTTGGCCACGCCGACGATATGCTCGGCAGCCCAAGTCTTAATGTCCTCTTTCACTTCCTGCATCGGTTTGCCGCAGATAGGGCACTTCTCGGGCATCTCATCGCCCTCATAGACGTAGCCACACACGGGGCAGATAAATTTTTTACTCATAATCTTTTTGTATTTTTAGGATGAATATAACGGGTGCAAAGATACGAAAAAATATTTATTGACAGCATCTCCCCTTCAACAACTCAAAACATTCTTTTGAACCCGAAGTTCACTTCAGGTGATCTTCGTAGTACTGGAACATCTTTTGGTACAGGTGCAGGCGCTCTCTCCCCATCACATTGTGCTCATGGTGCGGATAAACAAAGTAGTCCACCTGCTTGAGGTTGTTGATGCAGCGCTCAATGAATTCCAGCGAATGCTGCCACACCACCGTGTTGTCTTCGCAACCATGGATGACGAGCAGACGACCTTCAAGGTTCTGCGCCTTGTCAAGCAGCGAGGCAGCAGCATAACCCTCGGGGTTCTCTTGCGGCATATCCATATAGCGTTCACCATACATGATCTCGTACCATTTCCAGTCGATAACGGGACCTCCGGCACAGCCCACCTTGAAGACCTCGGGGTGTGCCAACTTCATGGTGATGGTCATGAAACCACCAAAACTCCAGCCCTCAACACCCATGCGGTTCTCGTCCACATACGGCAGACTCTTGAGGAACTTGACGCCCTCCATCTGGTCAGCCATCTCCACCTCGCCAAGGTGTCGATGGGTGCAACTCTCGAACTCAAAGCCACGGTTGTCGGTACCACGATTGTCAACGGTGAAAACCACATAGCCCTGCTGCGCAAGACGTAGGAAGTAAAGATTGCCTCCGGCCAGCCAACTGTCGGTGACAAGCTGCGAATGCGGACCACCATACACATACACCAAAGTGGGATATTTCTCGCCAGCCTTCATGTTGGGAGGAGTGACGAGACGGTAGTAGAGGTCGGTCTTGCCGTCGGCAGCCTTGATAGTACCAAGCTTCACACCAGGCATCGCGTAGTCTTTTAACGGATTCTCCGCCACATAGAAGGTATGCAACGGGGTCTTATGCGCCAGGTCACGCAAGTCGGCACGCATCGGCACATCCACGCTGCTCCACACGTCCACCCACTTCGTACCCTGCTCGTTCAACGCCACACTATGCGTGCCGTGCTGACCGTTCTCCTGCATAGTGAGACACACCATTTTGCCGCTCTTAAGGTTCACCTGCCATGCGTCACGACCCGCCAGATTGCCCTTATTGGCGTAAATATAGATATTTTGTCCTTTCTTGTCAAACTGGATGAAGCCCTCAACCTCATATTCCCCCTTGGTAACCTGCTTCACCAGCGTACCGTCGACATTGTAAAGATACAGGTGCTTGTAGCCGTCACGCATTGAGAACCACAAGAACTGGTCCCCCTTGGGAGTGAAGATCATAGGCTCACATGGCTCCACATAGCGGGCATTCTCCTCCTCAAAGAGAACTTTCACACGATCGCCCGTCGCAGCATCGTATTGCTCCAACCACATATGGTTCTGCTCACGGTTCACCTTGGCAATGTATACCGATTTCTCGTCGGGACTCCATGCGACATTGGTGAGGTACATCTCCCGCTCGCGCACCGTGGTGTCACGGGCAGTATTCAGATAGACAAGTTTCTTCGTCGCAGCATCCCATACTCCCACAGTCACCCAGTGGCTCTGCATACCGGCCATGGGATATTTGATGGGCTTCAGATCGGCCTCCCGACTCTTGGTATTGACAATGGGGTAATCTCCCACCATGCTCTGATCCATACGATAGAAGGCCAGCTTGTTACCACGAGGCGACCAAAACAGGCCTCCCTCAATGCCGAACTCATTGCGGTGCACACTCTCTCCAAGCACCACATTGTAGCCGTCGCCGCGCTCCACCATCTGTCCGTCCACATAGAGCCCCCCCTCCTTCAGCTCCACACGCTCCTCCAACTTCGCATCGTGCCCCTGCGGCTTACGCCAATCCTGCTGCGCCTCGCTAAGCTCGAATTCCTTCTTCCCATCGTAACCATAGAATTTCTTATCACTGGCCTTATAGTAGGTTACCGTCTTACCATCAGGAGCGAAAATAAAACTCATCATCTCGCGCTGCGGGTACAGCGTACGGTCCATCAACTGGTCCCACTGCAGCAGTCTCTCTTGGGCCATAGCAGCCATTCCAACAGCCATAGCAGCCATTAAAAACACAATCTTTCTCATGTCTCTTTTTTTATGTTAAATTCGTGTGGCAAAAATACAAAAAAAATATTACCCCATCCTCCTCCCAACAGGAAAAACGCACCTTCAAAACTTCCATAACTCATTGATTATCAATATCCATGTAATCGCATGCGACTGATTATCAGCATCTTTACCACATCCGCTCCCAGTCCGCTCCCAGTCCGCTCCCAGTCCGCTCCCAGTTCGCTCCCTGCTCTTCCGACCCTCCCCACCCCGTACATTACGGAATTATTTTTTTGTTAAAACAATAAAATCTAAATATCTTGCGTTGGAATTTTTTTAATAGATAAAACATGAAAAAGACACTCCTGCTTCTCTGCACCGCACTCCTCTTCGGAGCCTGCGGCAACGCACAAAAAGACAACGCCAAAACCGACAACGATAACACCAACACTACCATGAAGAAAACACTCGTCGCCTATTTCTCCGCCACTGGCACCACGCGTAATGCCGCCACCCGACTCGCACAACAGCTCAATGCCGACCTCTACGAGATCTCTCCCGCCGTACCCTACTCCGACGCCGACCTTGACTGGCGCGACAAATCCTCACGCTCCACACTGGAGATGAAAGACAAGAGCTCGCGCCCTGCCATAACTGGCCGATGCAACAACATAGCCGACTACGACACCGTATGGATTGGCTTCCCCGTGTGGTGGTACACGGCTCCCACCATCGTCAACACTTTCATCGAAGCTCACGACCTCAGCGGCAAGATACTCAATGTCTTCGCCACCAGCGGCGGCAGCAGTGTCACCGGATCAGCCAATGACCTCAAAAACACCTACCCCCAGTACACTTGGGGCGAAAGCCGTCTGCTCAACTAACACACATCAGAACTCTTCCCCATGCTCGAAATATTGCAACAACTAGATTTCGTCGAAATCATCGGCTCTTTTCTCGTGATGTTCGCCATCATCGACATCACAGGCTCCATCCCCATTTTCATCGGCATGGAAAACCAGGGACGCCACATCAAAGCACTGCCCGCCACTTCAGTGGCCCTGGGCCTCTTCCTGGCTTTCTTCTTCATCGGCGAGGCACTACTCCACCTCTTCGGCATCGACATCGCCTCGTTCGCCGTAGCAGGCGCTTTCGTGCTCTTCGTCCTCGCCCTCGAGATGATACTCGGACGCGAAATAATGAAGAACGAAGGGTCGCCGGCAGGCGCCAGCATCGTGCCCGTAGCTTTCCCTCTCATAGCAGGACCCGGAGCTATCACAGCTCTCATCTCCCTCCGCGCCGAATACGCCACGGTGAACATCCTCATAGGACTCATGCTCAACATCGTCATCGACTACCTCGTCATCCGTCTCCTCGACCGCGTCCACCGTTGGCTCGGAGAAGAAGTGGTCTACGTGCTGCGCAAGTTCTTCGGCGTCATACTACTCGCCATCTCTGTCAAACTCTTCGCCAACAATCTCGCCGTGGTTATCGCCAACTCCAGATTGTAGCAACCCTCCCTCTCTCAACATTTTTTTTACACCTGATACAATTTTCCTCTAAGATGGTATACTAACAAGTACCATCTTTTTTACACCACAATCCTTATGCAACAGAAACGAGCCCTCAGCATCCTGACCTTCCTCTTCATCCTCCTCCTCGGCGTTGGCTATGTCGACGCCCAACCCGGTGGCCCCGGTGGCGGCCCCGGCGGCCGACCCCCAAGAGGCGAACGCCCCAGCGGCAAACGGCCTCCCATGACTGGCGATTGGAACCAGATGGGAAACGACCAAAACGCAAATAAGGTAAAACAGAAGAAGAAAGTCAAAGAGGGCGATACCTTCAAGGTGGTGGGATCCCTCCGCGACTCCGTCAGCGGCGAGTTCCTGGCTTTCGTCAACGTGGCTGTGCTCGACTCCGCCGACTCCTCCTTCGTCAAAGGCGGCGCCACCAACTTCGACGGCCTATTCGAAATATCCGGCGTGCCACAAGGAGCCTTCCTACTGCGCATATCGGCTATAGGCTACCAGAACCGCCTCATCCCCTTCCGCGTGACCAACAACACAGCTCTCGGCACCCTGCGCCTCAAACCCGGCGCCACAACACTGCAAGAGGTACAGATCACCGCCGAAAAGCCACTCTACGCCATGGACGGCGAAAAAATGATCTACAACGTCAGCGAAGACCCCTCCATACAAACCGGCACAACAGAGGACGCCCTGCAGAACGCTCCAGGAGTGGAAGTCGACGTGGAAGGCAACGTGACACTGCGCGGCGTGTCGTCTGTCGAGATATGGATCAACGACAAACCCTCTAAACTCACCGAGGAAAACCTCAAAACATACCTCCAAACACTCCCCGCCAACGCACTGGCACGCATCGAGACCATCACCAACCCCTCCGCCAAATACGCCACCGACGCCGAAGCAGTCATCAACATCATCACCTCGGCTCACATCAAGAGCAACCAGTTCATCTCCTTTGGCGTAAACGGCAGCAGCCAACCCTTCGTATCACCCTGGATCAGCTACATGTGGGCCAAAGAAAAACTTAGCGTCAACCTCTTCGCCAGCGGCCGTTTCTCCGACCGCGACAACGAATCCGAATCATGGTCCATGCGACGCGCCGACCACACAGGCGGCATCCAAGGCACCGACTTCGACACAACCCTATACCAAACCGATACTGCCTCCAGCGGTAACCGATCGCTTAGCGGCAACATCTTCGTCAACGTCAACTACGAGATCGACTCCACCAGCGACCTCTCCGTCGACGCTGGCGGATTCCTCAACCACCACCGCACCTACTCCGACCGCAGCACACAACAGTTCGACTTCCGCAACGGCTTCGATACCGCATTCTACCACATCGGCGACACCACCAAGGCTCCTTCCGGTTTCGGCCACTTCGGCATCGACTACACCAAGAAGTTCAACAACGACGGACACAATCTGCGACTCGGCATCAACTCACGCTTCTCGCACAATAGCAGCACGGAGTACTACAACCGCGACTACACCCTCTACACCCTCACACCCGCCCTCAACGATGAACATCGCTACCTCCACTCCAACGAGAGCAGCTATGGCTTCGACGCCGACATACGCTACAACCGTCCCTACTCCTCCTCCGGCGAACTGAGCTACGGTCTCCGCGCCGACTACGGGCACGCCGACAACGAATTCGAACGCTTCAACGACATCCTCGCATCCAACACCACCGACAGCCTCCGCAGCTACAACCTCCTCAGCAACGAAAGCTCCCTCAGCGTCGACGTCAACTGGACTCACCGCTGGGGCGGATTCACACTCAGCAGCGGCCTCGGCATAGGTCTCGATAACGAAGACTACCAATACACCTCGCCCTACGCCTGGAATTGCGACCATGTCTCAGAAACCGACCTCACCTTCCGCCCCTCCATCCACCTCACCTACCGCACCGAAAGCATGCACAACCTCAAACTCAACTACTCCATGCGCATGGCAAACCCCGAAGGGCGCCAAATCACCACCTTCCGCAGCTACGGAGAAGACAGCTACAGCGTCGGCAACCCTAACCTCGATCCCTCCTACACGCACTCCCTCGAGGCCGGATGGCAGAAGTTCTTCGAGACTTTCGGAAACATCGGCATAGAAGGCTATGGACGTCTCTCTACCAACGAGATAAGCTCCCTCACCGACGCCGAACTCGACAACCACCTCAACCGCATCGTCTATTTCTCAAAACCCTACAACATGGGAACCTCGTGGCGCTACGGTACCAGCCTCAACATGACCTACCGCCCCTCCGGATTCTTCAACGTGCGCCTCTACGCCAACCTCTACAACTACGGCTATCGCATGGAGTACAACCGCACCGACGAAAACAACAACACCACCTTGCAAACCGACGAACGCAACAAATGGTCTTGGAGCGCCCGCATCAACGCATGGGCCAAAATCTTCGACCAGTACCAAATCACCATGTCGCTCAACTACTCCTCACCGACGATCAGCCTCATGAGCGAAACGAAGGCCCGCTACTGGTTCAACATCGGCGCTCGCAGCGACTTCTTCAAACGTCGCCTCTCTGTATTCGTCAATATCCAAGACCTCTTCAACTGGGGCGCACGCTACGGATTCGGCAGCGAGAACACCAACCCCTACTATCTCAGCAGCAGCACCAACAAGATGACAAATAGCCGCTATATCTCGGCAGGCATCACGCTCCGCTTCGGTAAACTGGAACTGGAGAAAAACGCAAAAGACGGCTCATCAGAGTCAGGCGACACACTCTAAACACCGTTCCACCATACCACCTTTAACTATTTGAAGAACCTGTTCAATTTGAGCAGGTTCTCGCTTATCTGCCCAGCCGAGAGCGAGTAATCCTTCAGCAGGTTGAGGTCTTCGTCATATACCCTCACATAACCGCCGCCTTTCTTCTCGATGATCAGCCCATCATCGGTAACAAAAGCATAGTTGATGTCATTGCCAACCACATGCCAGCCTCGTGACGTGCTGTCGTGCAACGCACGTCCCATAGAGTAGTCGCTGGGCGGATTACTGACACCCATGGCACGTTGCAACAGGGTGGGAGCAATGTCGTAGTGCGTGGTGCGATGGTTGTAAACCCGTGCCTCCACACCAGGATAGTACACCAGCAGAGGCACCTGTATCTGGTACTTAGTGTAGTTGGCAGCATGGCCCCAATAGTTCTTGCCGTTCTCATTGAACTCCTGCCCATGGTCACCAGTGACGAGCACTACACTATGCTCCAACATACCGCTCTCGCGAAGACCATCCATCACAATTCCTATCAGCGAGTCGACGTGATAGAGGCAGTTGCGGTAAAGGTTAAAATAAGGCGTAGGGTCGGTGCTATTGTTCAGGCGAGAATAATCGGCAATATCCCACGCCGGAAGAAAATGGTTATTCTTTGCCTTGGGCAGGGTAATAGCATGCGCCAAGTCATAAAACAACAGAGAGAAAGTAGGCCTCCCCGTAGCAACACGATGTGGTAGGTCGGCAAGAAAATTCTCCGTGAGACGACAGTCGCGCTCATAGGCCGTTGCGCCCTCCGTCGAGAGGTTCAAACCATCCATACCCTTAAAGAACATACGGTCAAACGGCGGACTCTGAAACGACGCCGACGGGTAGATCTGTATGTCGTAGCCCTCCTCCACCATCTGATCCACCAGCACAGGACGCAGCGACGAATACTCAAAACTCTTCCAATAGTACGACGAGATACCCGTGAACACTCCAAAGAGGCTGCCGCGAGTGCCGTTGCTGCTGCTCTGGTGGCGCGTGAAATAGTCAGATTCCCCTTTGAGAGCCCATAGGTGTGGCATGCCCTCGGCGGTGAGTGTACGGAAGTTCCACGAGTCGATGACGATAAGCACAATGTCAAGGTCACGCCCCTCCTTCAAAACACTCTTGTCGACCGTCAGCGGCGCCACAGGATAATTGAGATTCGAGGCGCGCTCACTGATATTCATCGTCGAAATATTCTTGCGGTCAATAATGCCCCACTTGTCCAACGCCGAATTCATGCTCAGTGGAAAATAGTAGGGCAGATAGGCATCGGCCTCAAGAATAGAGGTGCGCAATGTGGCAGCACCGTAGACATGCAAGCCCTGCGAGGTGAGCGCCAACGCGGCCAACGTCAGCACCGTCACCACGACAGCACGCCGACGTCGCTCAATCCGCTTCGTCAGGCGCTCGGCCAGCCAGCCAGCAGCAAACATCACAAGGCCGATGCCCACCAACACAACACATGCCTTCACATAAAGCAATGCAGGTATAGAGAAATTGTCTCCGCCGCCCTCGGCAAAAAGCATATCGAGCACAAAGCCGTTGATGTGAAAATGATACAACATGAAGACATAACGGTTAATGACGAACAGAAGCAGCAATATCGCATACAGCACACCCGTCACAGACATCGTCACCTTGTGCCGCACGCCCAAAAGGGCCAACGGAACATATACCACCACATACGGCACCGCGACAATCAGCGACGCATGCATCAGCGACGACGCAAGCAGGTAAAGCCACCCCACAGCATCCATCACAGCACGGTCACCGCCGCCCAACCCATAGGAAAAGAGGAGCAGTCCCAACAGCACGGCTGCCAATACAGCCTGCATAAAACCAGCTAGAAGCACACCTTTCTTGCTCATTTTATATCATTTTTATCCGCAACAAAAATACGAAAAAAATATATTTCTTCTCCCTCCATACAACAAAACAAACGCCTCTCATAAACCACCTCATCAAAAAAGTTTACTATAGTAAAATACAGAAATACAATAAGTAATCGAAAAACAAAAAGAAAAAGAAGAAGAAAAATTTGCCACGTAAAAAATATGTTGTAATTTTGCACCCGCTTTCGAGCGAACGAAAGACCCTGTCCTATGGTGTAACGGTAGCACATCTGACTCTGGATCAGCTTGTCTTGGTTCGAATCCAGGTAGGACAACACAAAGCCCTGAATTTCAGGGCTTTTTCTTTTTGCACCCATATTGTACTCTTTCTTTGCAAGATTCATCATTCTTCCTTTCATTAAACCCACCTGGCTTGCCGTCAGCTCGCCGACAACGTTTGTTCTGTATGCTGTAACATCATCGCGGCCAAAAACTACAGCCACCGTGCCCGAAGCATTAGCCCCGCACTTCGTCCTGTAGGAGTCCAATTATGACAGCCATAATTCCTATCCCGCCCCGTTAGACCCATTCTGCCCATTAAGCCCATTCACCCCATTCCGCCCATTAAGCCCATTAAGCCCATTAGACCCATTCACCCCATTCACCCCATTCACCCCATTCCGCCCATTAGACCCATTAGACCCATTGTTCCGTATGCTGCAATAATTATTGCAGCCAAAAACCGAGTTGTCCGGTGCCCAGGGCATCAGCCCCACCATAAAATTTCCCCACCCATCATATTGACAATCACCACCTTCCAAAAATTCTCAAAAAAAATTTCACCCCTCATGTCAGATTTGCCTCAAAAATTACGTATATATTTATAGAGGGGCACGGTTTTGAAATCGTGCCC
>CACZRR010000018.1 GCA_902783595.1 uncultured Bacteroidota bacterium | reverse complement strand
TTGGTTGTCATATTGTTTGCTTTTTTAAATTATTCTATAATTTCTTGTTTTCAAAATTCAATATCATTTTGTCCTGTGGCCGAACGCTTGCGTTCGGCACCCCACTCACTGTGCTCTCATAGGTGTATCAAACACCCCCCATGAGCTGTCGGAATTCATGAAGAAACGGCAGCGAAGCACTCGTCGGATGGTTTCGATACGGACAATATAAGTGCCGGAAGGGAGACGCTTCATTTTGACTTTCCCCTTATGGCCGTCGCCAGTATAGACACACTCACCCGACTGATTGAAAAGCGACACCGAAATGACTTTCTCGCTGCGCGGGAAATTCCATGTCAGGCGCTTGCGCGCCCTGTCAAACACCACTTCCTTCAATCCATTAATCGACTGGGCTACTTCTTGGAGATCCACGGTGTCTTGAATCACCTTGAATCCATCACGATAGACTGTGTCGACCTGATAAACAGTGTCGACAATTTTCACCGTACCCGACGGACGTGTCAATGCCACAAAGCTCTCACTTCCTTTCGGAGAGAAGACTCGTGGATTTTCACGATTGCCATCAGACCAGCCGTCAAAACCGTAACCGGCAGCACAGACGGCCATCAAACTCACACTGTCGCCAAAGCCATATTCGCCAGCACCCATCACCACACCGGCATCGGGATTGTCCATTGCTCCATAGATGGTGAAGGTGCAATCGCCGAATGTTTCAAAAGTGCCCATACGTCTCCAGAATTCCGCTTTCGCATAGAGGCCCTTGCTCACACAAGGGACTCGCAGACGCACCATCGTAGGAACGTCGGAGAAGGTGTTGTCCATCACATCGCACGGATGGTAGCCCCTGACCGTCAGGGTTCTGAGACCTATGCACTGGAAGAAAGCTCGGCTGCCGATTTGCCGCAAGTGGCGCCCCAAGGTGACGCTCTCGACAGCATGGCACTGATGAAAGGCACACTCCCCTATGCTGACCACAGAATCGGGCACCACAAGATCACCTTTCAACGAGGTGCAGTAGGCAAAGGCATAAGCACCGATGCGCGTCAAACTCGACGGCAACGGCGCCATAGTCGTCAAAGCATCGAGGCCACAGAAAGCATAGTCGGGAATGCTCTTCACTCCCGCCCTCACGATGATGCGCTTCAGCGCGGTGCAGTTGCCAAACACCGTACCACTCAGCGACCCGCCCATGTACTCACAGCTGTCGGCACCATAGCTCACCTCCGGCAGCCGCCGGCAGCCATAGAAAGCCGAATTGCCGATGTAACGCACCCCCGCAGGAATACTGAGACGCTCGTTGAGGGCCGTGCAGCCATAGAAGGCATAGGCGCCCACATAGCGCAGAGTCGTCGGCAGGGTGACCATGCGCAGCTCGTCGCACGACGCAAAAGCCCACTCCCCTATCGCGGTGACAGCATAGCGACGCCCTTGCCACTCCACACTCTCAGGAATGGCCACAGCACCACGAGGACGCGCATAACCATCAAAAGGGGCCACAACAGTCACCTCGTTCGGCACACTGTCGGAGACGGCGAAGTGGAGCGTGTTACCTCGCGGCAGCGGCACAGAAAAAAACTGCGCCGCCACCCTCGCGGCACTAAAGGCCGCCACGAGTATCATAACAAATGCTGCTACCCTACTCCGTATCATGCTTTCTTCTTTCTTGTATTACCTAGGATATCACAGGATCACTTAGGGACGCCTTCTTACATCTTGGGACCCGCAGCAACAAGGGCCTTGCCGGCAGCGTTATGTGTGAACTTGACGAAGTTCTTGACAAAACGCTCGGCCAGGTCACGTGCCTTCTCGTCCCACACTTTGGAATCGGCGTAGGTGTCACGCGGATCGAGAATCTTCGGGTCGACACCAGGCAGTGCGGTAGGCACCTCAAAGTCGAAATACGGAATCTTCTTTGTCTCGGCATTGAGAATGGAGCCATCAAGGATGGCGTCGATAATCCCGCGCGTATCTTTAATGGAGATGCGCTTGCCGGTACCATTCCAGCCCGTATTGACAAGGTAGGCCTTAGCACCGCTCTTCTCCATCCTCTTCACAAGCTCCTCAGCATATTTGGTGGGATGCAGCTCCAAGAAGGCCTGACCAAAACAGGCACTGAAGGTGGGCGTGGGCTCGGTGATGCCGCGCTCGGTACCGGCCAACTTGGCGGTGAAACCACTCAGGAAGTAGTATTTGCACTGCTCGGCGGTGAGGATACTCACGGGAGGCAGCACACCAAAGGCGTCGGCACTCAGGAAGATGACGTTGTCGGCAGCAGGACCGGCACTCTTGCCATGCACCGGCTCAACAATCTTTTCAATATGGTCGATGGGATAGCTCACACGCGTATTCTCGGTGACACTCTTATCCTTGAAGTCAATCTTGCCGTCGTCAGCAACGGTGACATTTTCCAACAGAGCGTTACGACGGATGGCGTTGTAGATGTCGGGCTCGCTCTCTTTGTCAAGATTGATGACCTTGGCATAGCAACCGCCCTCAAAGTTGAAGACACCTTCGTCGTCCCAGCCATGCTCGTCGTCGCCGATGAGGAGGCGCTTGGGATCGGTGCTCAGGGTGGTCTTACCGGTGCCGCTCAGACCGAAGAAGATGGCGGTATGTTCACCTTTCATGTCGGTATTGGCAGAACAGTGCATGGCGGCAATACCTTTCAGAGGCAGGTAGTAGTTCATCATGCTGAACATACCCTTCTTCATCTCGCCACCATACCATGTGTTGAGGATCACCTGCTCACGGCTGCTGACATTGAAGGCCACACAGGTCTCGCTGTTCAAACCCAGCTCTTTGTAGTTCTCTACCTTGGCCTTGCTGGCGGTATAAACGGTGAAGCTGGGAACGAAACTCTTCAGCTCTTCGTCACTGGGCTTGATGAACATATTGCGCACAAAGTGAGCCTGCCAGGCCACCTCCATGATGAACCTCACAGCAATACGGGTGTCTTTGTTGGCACCACAGAAGGCGTCGACAACGAAGAGCTCCTTGTTGCAGAGCTCTCTCTTGGCGAGATCTTTCATCTGCCCCCACACAGCCTCGCTCATGGGGTGATTGTCGTTCTTGTACTCGTCGCTGGTCCACCACACAGTGTCCTTGCTCTGGGCGTCCATGACTATATACTTGTCCTTGGGCGAACGACCGGTATAGATGCCCGTCATCACGTTGATGGCGTCAAGCTCGGTGAGCTGACCCTTGTCGTAACCCGTAAGGCGGGGATCGCACTCCATCTTAAACAGTTCCTCGTAAGAGGGGTTGTAATGAATATCCTTCACGCCAGTAATACCCAGCGTCTCAAGGTCTTTTCTAATCTTGTCAATCATACTTATTTTATTTTAAGGAATTCCCAGGATCACCTAGAATTGCCTAGGATTGCCTAGGATTGCCTAGGACCGCCTAGGAATTCCTAGTTATTGTCTTATTTCGCTCTCTCCTCAACAATAGCCGCCTGGGCAGCCGCCAAACGGGCCACAGGGACACGGAAGGGCGAGCAGCTCACATAGTTCAGGCCCGTCTTGTAGAAGAAGGCGGCAGCAGTGGGATCACCACCATGCTCGCCACACACACCGCATTTCAGGTTCGCACGGGTGGCACGACCTCTCTCGACACCTATCTTCACCAACTCGCCAACACATTCGCTGTCGAAACTGTTGAAGGGGTCGGCAGGAATAATCTTCTCGTCGACATAGGTCTTCACAATGGTGTTGACGTCGTCACGGCTGAATCCGAAGGTCATCTGCGTCAGATCGTTGGTGCCGAAGCTGAAGAACTCGGCAACCTCGGCAATCTGTCCAGCCACCAAAGCGGCACGCGGAATCTCAATCATCGTACCGAACTTATACTCGAAGGACAGACCATACTTGCTCTCCACCTCGGCTTTCACCCTCGTGGCAAGCTGCTTCTGGTGGCGCAACTCGGCAGCGTTGATGGTCAACGGCACCATGATCTCAAGCATGGGATTGCAACCCTCTTTCTTCAACTCCGCAGTGGCACTGAAGAGAGCCCTGAATTGCATCTCGGTGATCTCTGGATAGATGATACCCAGACGCACACCACGAAGACCCATCATGGGATTCACCTCGTGCATACCGTCAATACGGGCCTTCAACTGCTCAAAGTCTATACCACGGGCTTTGGCAACCTCTCTCTGCTTCTCCTCGGTCTGAGGAACAAACTCATGCAACGGAGGATCCATCAGACGGAAGGTCAACGGCTTGCCGTCCATAACCTTCAGCGTGCTCTTGGCACTCTCTCTCACATATGGCTCCAACTCCGCCAAAGCAGCAACACGCGCCTCAAGGGTGTCGGCCAAAATCATATTGCGCAATTTCTCCAGAGGCACCTCGCTATGCTCTCCATAGAACATATGCTCGATACGGAACAGACCGATACCTTCAGCACCAAAGTCAAGGGCTTTCTGGGCGTCGGCAGGAGTGTCGGCATTGGTGCGCACACCCATCTTGCGGTGCTTGTCAACCAACTTCATGAACTGCTGGAACAAGGGGTTCTCTGTGGCGTCGATCATCTTCACCTCTTCATCGTAGACATAACCCTTGCTGCCATTGAGGCTCAACAAATCACCCTCGTGGTAGGTCTTGCCACCAATGGTGACGGTACCCGTCTCAACCACAGACACCTTCTTCTTGCCCAGCTGGTCTTTCTTCACCGAGGCCTCTTCAAGGCTGATTTTCACAGCATCGCAGCCCACAACACAGCACTTGCCCCAACCACGGGCCACAAGGGCAGCATGACTGGTCATACCGCCACGGGCAGTGAGGATACCATCGGCAGCACGCATACCCTCGACATCCTCGGGGTTCGTCTCCTCGCGGACAAGAATGTTCTTGATGCCAGCAGCACGATACTCCTTGGCTTTCTCACTGGTGAGAGCAATGACACCGACAGCACCACCAGGACCGGCAGGCAGACCCTTGGCAATAACCGTGTGGTTCTTCTCATCGCTGCTGTCCAAAATGGGGTGCAACAACTCGTCGAGCTGCGCAGGACTTATGCGCATCACCACCTCGCTGTCGTCAATGAGACCCTCTTTCATCATGTCCATGGCCATCGTCAAGGCAGCAACACCGGTACGCTTACCCACGCGGCACTGCAGCATGTACAGCTTGCCTTCCTGGATGGTGAACTCGATATCCAGCATGTCGTGGTAGTTCTTCTCCAAGATATCACGGATATCGCAGAGCTCCTTGTAGGTGTCAGGCATGAGCTCCTGCATGGAGGGCATTTCTTTGTTCTTCTCGTTCTTGGTGTCGTCATTCAAGGGATTGGGGGTACGAATACCGGCAACCACATCCTCGCCCTGGGCGTTGATGAGCCACTCACCATAGAACTGGTTGTCACCCGTGGCAGGGTTGCGCGTGAAGGCAACACCGGTGGCCGAACTGTCACCCATATTGCCAAACACCATGGCCTGCACGTTGACAGCGGTACCCCAGTCGTCGGGAATACCCTCAATCTTACGGTAGCTGACAGCCTTCTTGCCATTCCAGCTCTTGAAGACGGCTTTGATACCACCCTCCATCTGAGCCCTCGCATCATCGGGGAAGTCGGTGCCCAGCACCTCCTTGACCCGCACCTTGAAGGCCTCGGCAAGACTCTTCAGGTCGTCGGCAGTAAGCTCCGTATCACTCTTGTAACCTTTCTGCTCCTTGTAGGCATCAAGCATGTCGTCCAACTGCTTGCGGATACCCTTGCCGTCAGCAGGCTCTATACCCTCGCTCTTCTCCATCACCACATCGGCATACATCATGATCAACCTGCGATAGCTGTCATAGACAAAACGCGGGTTGCCAGTCTTCTTGAGCATACCAGGGATGGTCTTGCTGCTCAAACCAATGTTCAAAACGGTATCCATCATGCCGGGCATCGACGAACGCGCACCACTGCGGCAACTCACCAACAGAGGATTCTCCGCATCGTCATATTTCATGCCCATAAGATTCTCAATATTCTCAACACCTTTCCACACCTCTTCCATCAAACCCTCAGGCAGCTTGCAACCGCCATCATAGTAGGCCGTGCAGCACTCCGTAGTAATCGTCAAACCAGCAGGCACCGGCAAGCCCAGCAGACACATCTCTGCAAGGTTGGCACCTTTGCCGCCCAAAAGGTTCTTCATGTCAGCTTTACCCTCGGCAGTCTTGCCACCGAACGTGTAAACATACTTCTTCATCTTTTCAATATTATTAGTTATCAAATAATTATTTGCGTTTTAACGAAAAATGAGACTGCAAAGATACAAACATTTTCCCATTCAGCCAACTTTAATAGATGTTCCTATTTAAATATTTTTATTAACATATTGTTAATTATCTCAAGTTATTGAAAATCAGTGTTAAACATAAACAACTGATTTCCAGTACCATATGGCATACCGCTCCATATCCGCTCCCAGTCCGCTCCCAGTCCCCTCCCAGTTCGTCCCCTATGGGACAGACGCCTGACCCCTCTACCTAAAAACCAACCCATCGCACGAAGTATCGATACCGCAGAAATAATCTATTAGATCTATGGATCACCGAGCACAGCGAGGGGAGATAAATAAGTGAGAGAAAAATTGGATCTATGGATTTCCGCCGCAGGCGGGGAAAAATAAAGTGAGAGACGAAATGGATCTATGGATTTCCGCCGCAGGCGGGGAAAAATAAAGTGAGAGATAAATTGGATCTATGGATTTCCCCGCAGGCGGGGAGAAATAAAGTGGGAGATAAATTGGATCTATGGATCACCGAGCACAGCGAGGGGACAAAAAAACCGCCGAAGGCGGAGAACAAAAAAAAGACCTATTGGATCCTCTTGGCATAGTGCGGATGGAAACAACTGATCGTCTCCCGCAAACTCTCTCGGCTCAAGTGAGTGTATATCTCCGTAGTGGCTATGCTCTCGTGCCCCAACATCTCCTGCACGGCACGCAAATCGGCACCATGCTCCACCAGCTCGGTAGCAAAACTGTGGCGCAACGAATGAGGACTGACACTCTTTCTGATACCAGCGGCAGCAACAGCTTCCTTCAAGAATATAAACACCATCTGCCTGCTGAGGTGTGCACCGCGGCGGTTCAAGAACAGGTAGTTCTCCTCCCCAGGCTTCGGGGTAACATGACTGCGGACATTGTGGATATAAAAACCGAGAAGCTCCAACGCACGCCTCCCCACAGGAACCCACCGCTCTTTGTTGCCCTTGCCGATCACCTGTATCAACTCTTCGTCAACGTAAAGGTTGCTCAGACGCAAACCCACAAGTTCCGACACACGAAGGCCACAGTCGTACAGCATCTCTACGATGACATAGTTGCGATAACCCTCTGGAGTACTTAAATCAAAAGTTGATTGAATCTTTGTAATATCTTCATCAGTAAGAACATCCGGAAGATGCTTCGGACGCAACGGAAGGTCCAGCAAGTCGGCCGGATTATCCTTTCTGTCACCCCCGATGACAAGCATCTTAAAAAACAACCGCCACGCCGCAACAAAACGTCGTTGGGTGGTGGGGGCAACACCCAAATCATTGATCTCCGCCAATAAACACCGCAAATCGTCAATGATGATACCCTCAGCCTCCAGCCCTCGCTCTTCCCCAAAACGACACAAATGGTCATAGTCGTAGAGGTACGACCGCACGCTGTTGTCAGCCATACCCTTCTCAAGACGCAAATAGGTCTCAAAATTTCGTCTGTAGCGCTGCCAATCCAAATCCTATTTCTTCTTCAAGTACCAAATCAAGAAATCAATTATACCTTCTTGACTATCAGCATGTCTGCGTATTTGCTTTTCCGTCGGATGAAGGTTCACCCTCCCTCGCGCCATACGCCCTTTCACGGCCTGCACCTGACGCCGGTAGAAGGGCGTCTGATGTGCCGGATTGCGCTTGAGGGGCGACGGCAACGTGACGGCAAGCTGCGCAGCTTCCGTGACACTGAGTTTCGCGGCAGAATGACCAAAATAGTGCTGCGACGCAGCCTCGACACCATAGATGCCATCGCCAAATTCTATGACGTTGAGATACGCCTCCATGATGCGCTCCTTGCCCCACAACCGCTCTATCAGCACCGTATACCACGCCTCTATACCCTTCCGCCACATGGCTCGCGTGTGCGGCAAGAACACATTCTTGGCGGTCTGCTGACTGATGGTGCTGCCACCACGAAACTTGCGCCCACTCTTGTTGCCTCTATATGCTATCTTCATCTGCTTCACATCGAAACCCCTGTGGTACGGAAACAGACCATCCTCAGCAGCCACAACAGCATTGATCATATTCGGCGAAATGTCCTCCAACGACACCCGTCGGCACTCGTAACGCAACGCCCGATCCCCTCGACACATCTGCTCCACAGAGCGCTGCAGCATGAGCGGCGTATAGGTGGGAAGAAACCATATCCCCAAAACGACCTGCAGCAAGGTGAAAAAGAACAACGACAACCCCGACAGCCAGATCACTCGCCACACACGCCCCCTCCATCGCAGATATCGCCATCGACGAAATCCACAAAAACGACGCTCACGGCTGTCTTCCTGACAATTACAACTATCAAGGACCTTCTCCATTGCACCCGCAAAATTACAAAAAAAACCGCTAAAACATCTAAATCTTCTAAAACTTCTAAATCCTCTAATTCTCCTAAAACCGCTAAAAAAATCCCCAATTAATTTTGTTTCTTTAATATTTTTGTATCTTTGTAGAACCAACTAAACAAAAAAAACAAACACAAACCCCTAAAAAACAATATTCTATGGTAAAAGTAGCCATCAACGGCTTCGGCCGAATCGGAAGAATGAGCTTCCGCGCTATGCTCGCCCACCCCGAGCTCGAAATCGTCGCCATCAACGACCTCACCGACGCCAACACCCTGGCATACCTCTTCAAATATGACTCCGTGCACGAAAACTTCGACGGCGATGTGCACGCCGAAGGCGACTGCCTCGTGGTGAACGGCAAAAAGGTGAAAATCTACGCCGAACGCGACCCCCAGAACCTCCCCTGGAAAGACCTCGGTGTCGACATCGTCGTGGAGAGCACCGGCCTCTTCAAAAAACGTGAGCAGCTCATGAAACACGTCAACGCCGGCGCCAAGAAGGTGATCCTCACCGTGCCCGCCAGCAAGGCCGAAGCCGTCGACGCAACTGTCGTCATGGGCGTCAACGACAACGTGCTCACCAAAGACACCGTCCTCGTCAGCAACGCCAGCTGCACCACCAACTGCCTCGCCCCCGTGGCCAAGGTGCTCAACGACAAGTTCGGCATCAAACGCGGCCTCATGAACACCATCCACAGCTACACCAACGACCAGAAGATCCTCGACCAGCCGCACAGCGACCTGCGCCGCGCCCGCGCCGCAGCCGTCAGCATCATCCCCACTTCCTCCGGCGCCGCCAAGGCCGTGGGCCTGGTAATCCCCGAACTGAAAGGCAAACTCGACGGCTTCGCCATGCGCGTACCCACTCCCGACGGCTCCGTGGTCGACCTCACCGCCGAGATGGCTTGCCCCGTCACCAAAGAACAGATCAACGCCGCCATCAAGGAAGCCGCTGAAGGCCCCATGAAGGGCATCCTCCAGTATGTCGAAGAACCCATCGTCAGCATCGACATCATCGACAACACCCACAGCAGCATCTTCGACGCTCTGCTGACTCAGGTGATGGATGGCAACTTCATCAAGATCGTCTCCTGGTACGACAACGAGAAGGGCTACAGCACCCGCGTGGGCGACCTCGCAGCCAAACTCGCCAAACTGCTCTAACAGCTCGATGAAGACATCATCAACCATCATGGCAGTTAGGTAGCCCGCAAGGCTACTTAACTGCCTTTTTTTCAACACCTCTCTCCAACTCATGAAGAAAATATTCCTCCTCCTGCTCCCTCTCCTGGTGGCCTGCTCGTCACACACGACCACACAAAACAACACCGCCACCTTCACCGACGACTACGGCCGCACCGTAGCCGTGCCAACAGCCCCGCAGCGCGTGGTGAGCCTCTCCCCAGCCGTCACAGAGATCATCTTCGCTCTCGGCGCCGACAGCATCCTCGTCGGACGCACCGACTTCTGCCTCTACCCCCCCGCAGCGGCAAGCATACCCTCCATAGGCGGCATCTCAAACCTCGGAATCGAAAATATCCTCGCACAACAGCCCGACCTCGTAATCAGCGGCTCCATGATACCACGCAAGGCAACAGACCAGATGGAAGCGCTCGGCGTACCTATGGTATGCGTGATAGAAAAGCCCCACTTCGAGGCGCTCTACGACAATATACGCACCATCGGCCATCTCGTGGGACGCGAACAGGAAGCCGATAGCCTCATCGCCCTGCTGCAGCAGCGCATGAAACTCGAAATCAACACACAAGAGACTCAGAACCAGAGCAACAACCTCCCCAGCGTATACTATGTCGTGGGATTCGGCGCCGGCGGCAACTTCACGGCCGGCGGCAACACATTCATCAACGACATCATCTCCCTCGCCGGCGGACGCAACATCGCCGCCGATATCGAAGGGTGGAGCTATAGTCTCGAAGCACTCATGGACGCCGACCCTGACTTCATCATCGTGCGACGCGAAGACAGCGCAGCGTTCTGCTCCTCTAAGCCCTACAACAAACTCAGCGCCGTAAAGAACGGCAACGTCATAGGCATCGTCAGCGGCACCCTCGACCTGCAGGTGCCCCGCAACATCGACGCTGTAATTTATCTGCGCAACCGCTTCAACCAATGACAACGACGAACATCAACGACCTGCAGTCGCGCACCGTGGATTGGCTGCGCTACCCGCTGATGGTGCTCATCGTCATCATCCACACCGACACCACCCTGCTCTGCTCCATGCCACACGAAGGGCTCTCTTCGGTGCTCTACTACATGCTGCGCACCGTAATACGCGTCGCCGTACCGCTGTTCTTCATCTTCTCCGGCTACTGGTTCTTCCGTCAGCCCGAAACATTCACCCTCGACACCTATCGCGACAAGATAAGGAAACGTGTGCGGACGCTGCTTATCCCGTACCTCTTCTGGAATTTCTTTGCATGGGCGCTGCAGCTCATCGTGGTGGTGGCGCAAGGCCATGCCGACTGGATTCCGACCGAGGTATTCTATCCCAAGAACTTCATCGACAACTTCATAGGCTATGGTGAAGGCTTCCAGGGCATGCCTAAGGCTTTCCAACTCTGGTTCCTGCGCGACCTGATGATAGTTTGTCTGTTGGCGCCACAACTGCATCTGCTGCTGCGCGGCCGACGTCCGTGGATGTTGCTGCTCTTCGTTGCACTATATCTAATCCCCTATCCTGATTGGTGGCATCCTTTCTTCAAGCGCACACCTTCGGCGCTACTGTTCTTCAGCGTCGGCGCCTATATGGGTATCCACAAGATGAATACCATCGAGACAGTGCGCCGCATACCGTTGTGGCTCAGCCTATCGGTATCGACAATCATCATGGCCGTCCATGTATGGCTGCTCATGCACGGCAGCTCAGCATACATATATGCCGAGAACCTCTTCAGTATCGTCGCCGTAGTGCCAACCCTTCAGGTGGCAGCGCTGATGGTCGAGCGGCGGAATGTCAATCCCGTCGGCTGGCTTGCCGGCAGCGCCTTCCTGCTTTTTGTCACGCACCCACTGATAATGAACTATCTACTCGTGGAGCCTATAGGCACCTCCCTCACCCCTACCCAAGGCCATTTCTGGCTGGTGCTTGCCGCCGAGATAGTGGTGCCTGTGGCGGTATGCGCCCTGCTGCACGCCATCTTCTCGCGCTTGATGCCGCGCACCACTTCGCTGCTCACAGGAGGACGCGTATCAAACAAAACGAAAACAATACAACACAACAATGGATAAACTAAGTTATGCTCTGGGCCACAACATAGCCCACCAAATGATTGGAATGGGGCTCCAGAAGAGCCTAAATATCGACGATTACGCCGCCGCCATTGCCGATGTGCTGCAGGGTCGCCAGCCCAAAATGAGCCACGAAGAGGTTCAGCAGGTACTCGAGCACTTCTTCACCGAACTCGAGCAGCGCCAGCAAGCCGAAGCCGCCGAGCGCGGTAAAGCCGCCAAAAGCGAGGGCGAAGCTTTCCTGGCTGAGAACAAGAAACGTGCCGGCGTAGTGACA
>CACZRR010000017.1 GCA_902783595.1 uncultured Bacteroidota bacterium | reverse complement strand
CTTCTGCCATGAACCCCACTTCTCTGGCTCCTTCTCACAGAGCTCTACCGTATTGCTGACATAGCCGATGGGGGCATCGAACCAGACATAGAGCACCTTGCCGTCGGTACCCTCGACGGGCACCTTGACGCCCCAGTCAAGGTCGCGGGTGACAGCACGCGGCTGCAAGCCGGCGTCGATCCACGATTTGCACTGGCCGTAGACGTTCACCTTCCAGTCTTCTTTGTGACTGTTGAGGATCCACTCGCGCAGCCACGGCTCATCCTGGTCGAGGGGCAGGAACCAATGCTTGGTTTCCCGTAGCACGGGCTTCGAGCCGCTGAGGGCACTCTTGGGATTGATGAGATCGGTGGCATTGAGGCTCGTGCCGCAGGCTTCGCACTGGTCGCCATAGGCGTGCTCGTTGCCACAATGGGGACAGGTGCCGGTGATGTAGCGGTCAGCCAAGAACTGCTGCGCCTCCTCGTCATAGTATTGCATGGAGCTCTTCTCGACGAACTTGCCCTCGTCGTAGAGCTTCTTGAAGTAGGCGGCAGCGGTCTCGTGGTGCTCCTTGCTGCTGGTACGACTGTAGATATCGAACGAGATGCCCAGCTCGGCAAAACTATCCTTGATGATCTTGTGGTAGCGGTCCACGATATCCTGTGGGGTGACGCCCTCTTTGCGGGCTTTGATGGTGATAGGTACACCGTGCTCGTCCGAGCCGCCGATGAACATCACCTCCTCGCCCTGGGCACGCAGGTAGCGCACATAGACGTCGGCAGGCACATAGACACCCGCCAGATGGCCGATATGCACAGGTCCGTTGGCATAGGGGAGCGCCGAGGTGACGGTATAGCGTTTGTATCTCTGGTCTTTTTCAGTATAGGTCATTGCTCTTGTTGTTGATAGGAATATCTGTATTCTGTGGTGCTTGTTGTGGCGGCACCGCTGTCAGCAGAACGACTGGTGGTGACGTAGTAGGGATATCCGGCGCTGTTGTATAGGTAATCATAGCCGATGGTGGCGTTCAATAGCGGCCGCGAGAAGAGGGGGAACATGAACGATCCGCTGCCTATCTTGACGACAACACCCGAGGCGTGACTCTCGCTGGTGACATTGTTCTGCGACAGCGTCGTGATGGCCAGCTGCCCCAGGTAGTGCTTCAGCGGATTGCGCTGGTTGTCATAGTCGTAGCTGACGGTGTCGTGCACAGACAGCTGCACATTGAGGTTCTCGGGACAGAATATCGACTGCAGGAAGGTCTGCACCTCACTCGGCAGGTAGCCGTAAAGCGACGAGTTAACGACAGCGGTCCTGGTGGTCGAGGCGTTGACGCTCAGGTTCAGCAACAGCCGTACCACATTGCTGCCCACCCACGAGAAATAAAGAGCGGCCGTCGAGCCGTCAATGGTGAACTGGGGAAATCCGCTGCTGTTGTCACCGACATAGCTGGCTATCATGTCGTTGAGCATGCTGAGAAGGGCTTCGTCGCTGAGGGTGGCGGTGGCGAGGCTCACCTTGTCGGCGCTATTGCGCTGCAGCGCCAGGGTGCCCAGCTGGGTGGCGCCATGAGTGATGGTCAGCCCGCCGATCTTGTCACCGTTGTAGCTCACCGTGACGGTGCCGGTGAGCATGTTGCCAAGATAGTCGGACAGCAATCCGCTGTTGACGTCAATGGCGTTGTAGCGCCCATCGTTGCCATAGGTGAACTGGCACTGCACATCACCGTTGCCGTCACTCACCATCTCAAGGCGTCCTCCGTTCCAGCTCCACACCTCACTCACCGCACCATCGGTGAGGATGGTGTCGATCTGTGCCCAGGGGCTGAAGAGACCCTCCTCGTCAGGCCACTCATGCGGAGGCTCCGGAGCAGGGGCAGGCTGCGGTGCGGGGGTGGGCTGCACAGCGTCGTCATCGTCTTTCGAGCATGCCGCGAAGGCCACAAGGACGGCGGCACACAGGACCGTCAATATCTTTTTCATTTTATAAGGTATATAGGTTTGTAATGTTGGTGGTCTTTATTTTGCCGATTCCTCGTCGCTGGACAGGTCGATCTTGCCAGCGGCAAGGAGAATATTGTACCAGGAGAAGAGCTTCTTGGCGTCGGAGGTGTGCACGCGCTCACGGTCGTAGTCGGGCAATGCCTTCTCCAGCAGGTCGAAGAGATCCTTGCCATCTGCCTTTTTGGGCTCAAAGGCGGTAGCCTTACCATCGAGCACCTTATAGATGGCTTGCATCACCTCGTCCAGCGGACGCTCGTCCGTGTCGGTGAAGATGCGTATCTCGCCCAGCGAGCTGATCCTGTCATTCTTGAAGACGGAGAACTTCTGTCCCGTCACAAGGTTCTTCACCACAGCGCCGCCCTTGGTTTGCGACACCAACTCACTCAGATCCGGCTTCCCGGAAATCACCAAAATGTTTGTTAAGTCCATTTTTAGTTTTTTTTAGTAGTTATCTGAAAAAACAAAACGAGTATTATGCATATTTATTGTTCCGCGGCGAGATATTATTTCCCCCCGTTGCAACCCATCCCATTGTGATATATTTATGATATAATAACGTCCCGTCATAGTGTTCATTCAATCTCTTGTCAACCAAGGTTTAGATGGTATCTCTGCAGGCCTTCAATGGGGTCGTCCGTGACGGTGCCGAGCTCTAAATGGTGACGCCCGCAAAAGAGTTGCAAACGGGACTCGATAGCTTTGGCAAAACCTCCGACAAGACTAATCTTATTGCTCCCGCTCTGACGCACTAAGGCACCAAGGCGCATCTCCATCCACTGATCCAAGGACTCATCAATGATCCTGCAGAAATAGACTTTCTCCATATGACGAGGTGCTATGGATCCTATGTGAGCTAAATAGCGATTGGGGTGAGGCTGATGGTAGACGGCATCAAGGGTACGACCAATATCATCTGTATGCTCCGCTTCGAAGAGATGACGTACCTCTATAGGCATCTTGTCGCACCAATAGTCTGTCAGGAGCCTTCGTCCCACATGGTTGCCGGAGGCATAGTCTCCCAGGATATATCCTAGGCTGGGGGGCTGAATCATGATGCGTCGTCCGTCGTAGTAGCAGGCGTTGCTGCCGGTACCGAGGATACCCACCAATCCGGCCTCACGTCCGCACACTGCGCGACAGGCTCCCAGCATGTCAGTCTCCACATGTATGTCGTTTGTTCCAAATGATTTAGATAGCAACTCGGCCACCCGCTCACGCTGCTGATCACTGCCGCAGCCAGCGCCATAGAAATAGAGTTGAATGTTGAATGTTGAATGTTGAAAGTGTTGGCGGACAAGGGAGCAGGCGGCGAGGAAAGCATCGTCACTGGTGAAATGGGGGTTCAGACCCTCGGTAACGATCTTGTTACCAGACTTTACCTCCATCCACGTGGTCTTGGTGCTCCCGCTGTCAGCGATGAGAATCATATAATGCCGATAATCTCGTTGATATCTTTGATACCATGACGTTTGCAGTAGTCGTCGAGGCCGTCGATAATCTTCATGGTGACGGCGGGGTCGATGAAGTTGGCGGTGCCCACCTGTACGGCTCTGGCACCCACCATGAGAAATTCCAGGGCATCGGCCGCAGAGGCGATGCCGCCGAGGCCGATGACAGGAATCGTCACAGCGTGTGCCACCTGCCACACCATGCGTACTGCCACGGGTTTGACGGCGGGACCAGAGAGACCTCCTGTAATGGTGCTGAGGTAGGGGCGTTGCCGCTCTACATCCACCGCCATGCCGAGCATGGTGTTGATGAGACTCACGCTGTCGGCTCCCGCAGCCTCCACCGCCTTTGCGATGTCCACCACGCTGGTGACATTGGGAGTGAGCTTTACTATCAGCGTCTTATGGTACACTTTGCGTACCGCGGCAACCACTTGTGCCGCCATCTGCGGGTCGGTGCCGAAGCCCATGCCGCCCTTCTTGACGTTGGGACAGCTGATGTTCAGCTCGATGGCGGGGATGTGCTCCAGGGCGTCGATCTTTCCGGCTACTTCGCAGTATTCCTCGATGGAGGAGCCGCTGACGTTGACGATAATATTGGTATCTAAGTGCTTGATTCTATGATATACTTCGGAGCAGAATTTATCTACGCCGCCGTTCTGTAGACCCACGGCGTTGAGCATGCCCGAGGGGGTCTCCGCCATGCGGGGGTAGGCGTTGCCTTCACGGTGTGTGCCTGTGGTGCCCTTGACGATGAAGCCGCCCAAACGGTTAAGGTTGACGAAGTCGGCGAACTCTTCGCCATAGCCGAAGGTGCCGCTGGCGGTAAGCACGGGATTCTTTAATTCCAGGTTGTGTATCTTAACTGCTAACATGGTCTTTTTCTTTTAGGAGATAAGGAGGTAAGGGGAGCTATTGTTGATACCATTTTTTCATCGTGCTGATGTCGAACACGGGTCCCTCCTTGCATACGCAGCGGTGTCCTTCGTCGGTGTCGGTGACACAGCAGAGGCAGGCACCCACGCCGCAGGCCATCATATTCTCAAGGCTCACCTCGCAGCGTATGCCGCGGGCGGCAGCACTGCGCGCCACAGCCTTCATCATGGGCGTGGGACCACAGGTGTAGATGATATCGTAAGTACCTACGAAATCAGGATGATCCACCACCAATCCTTTGTATCCCAGCGACCCGTCGTCGGTGGCAATGCCCACCTTGGCGTAGGGTTGGAAGGCCTCGCGGACAGGTATCAGATCGGCGGTGCGTCCACCAAGGAGTACGGTGCTGTTAACAGCCTTTGTTTTCAGTACTTTGGCGAGATGCAACAGGGGCGCTATACCGGCGCCGCCACCCACCATAAGTACCCGGCTCCCGGTAGGCATCTGGGTGGTGAAGCCATGTCCCAGCGGGTAAACGAGGTTGAGATGTTCTCCTATGGTGAGGTGTGCCAGACGGCGTGTGCCGTTGCCGACAATCTGGATGAGCAGCGTCAGGGTGCCACGTGTCTCGTCCACGTCGTGGATGGAGATAGGACGGCGCAGCATCACGCCAGGCTCTCCTTCTACACGCACCTCGACAAACTGACCCGGTGCGATAGGTTGCATCGTGCCGCCATGCTGCAGGGTCAGCGAGAAGTAGCGCTCCCCGAGTTGCTGACGGTCTATAATGGTGAAATCGTGTATCTCTTTCATGCTTCAAGAGGTTTTTCGAGTGTGCAAAGATAAGAAAAAAACTCTCGGGTAAGAAAACATTTTTTCGTCCTTAATGGAGGATTCTTGTCAGTACCCACGTAGTACCCATGTGGTACTTTGGATATACCCTGAATATACCCTGAAGACGAAAATGGCACCTAAACGCCTGACTGTCATCTACTAACAGGATTTACTCTTTGAAGGTTGCTTTTCTAAATGTAATATTTTCAGTATTTTACAAAAAACTCAAAAAAATTTCCTGTAAAAATTTTCCATCATAATATAATAATACTACAAAAAGAGAGTTATGGCTAAGTTAAGAGAAAAAAGTAGATGAAGCACACTGGACGATTGCTATTGCTGCTACTGCTGGCCTTTGCCACACCACGAGCCATGGAGGCTCAGTCGGTTGTGGGTGGCTCTAGCGACTATGACTTTGACTATCTCACCCCCAAAACCTACGAGATTGGAGGCATCAACTTCGAAGGCGCCGAAAACTTCGACACCCGTGTTGTACAGCTGGTGGCTGGCCTGCAGGTGGGCGACAAGGTGCGTCTGCCGGGCGACAAGGTGTCGGGTGCTGTGGAGAACCTTTGGCGCCAGGGTATGTTCGAGGATGTGCAGGTGAAGGTGGATCGCATACAGGGTAACATCGTGTTCCTCACCATAGTGCTCAGGGAGCGTCCTCGCATGGAGAAGTTCCGTTTCACGGGTGTGAAGAAAGGTGAGGACAAGAAACTGCGTGAGCAGATACAGATTGCTACCGGCGACGTGGTGACGGAAAACCTGTTGCGCACCTCGGCAAACAAAATCAAGAATTACTACATCGACAAAGGTTATCTGCATGTCGAGGTGACCCCCGAGACCGAACCCGATACAACAACGGGGCGACTTACCATCAATTTCCGCGTCAAACGCGGTGAGAAAGTAAAGGTTGACTCACTCATATTCGAGGGAAACCATGACGTGAGTGACATCACTCTCAAGGGCAAGATGCAGAAGACCCGTGACGTGCACTTCCGCAAGTCGCTGCGTTTCTGGAAGAAGGTGTTCTGGAAGAAGTCGCGCTACATCGAACATGATTTCCGCGAGGACCTTGACAACGTGATGGCCTATTATAACGAACAGGGCTATCGCGACGCACGCATTGTGCGTGACACCATCTGGGATACTCCGTCCTCGGAAAAAGACCAGGCACGCCTCAAGGTGAAGGTGCAGCTGCATGAAGGCCGCAAGTTCTTTTTCCGCAACATCACTTTCTCGGGCAACACCGTCTACAGCGACGAGGTGCTTCGCCGCTCTCTGCGTATCGACAAGGGCGACCCCTACAACAAAAGCCTCCTCGAGACCAACCTGCAGTACAATCCGTCCGGCACCGATCTCACCTCACTCTACATGGACAACGGCTACCTCTTCTTCCGCGCCGCGCCCGTCGAAGTGGCGGTACAGGATGACAGCATTGACATCGAGATACGCATCGTCGAGGGCAAGCAGGCACGCATCAAGAACGTATGGGTGGAAGGCAACACCATCACCAACGACAAGGTGATCATGCGCGAGCTCTACACCCGTCCTGGCGACCTCTTCAGCCGCGACGCCGTGTTGCGCAGTCGTCGTGAGCTGCTCACCCTGCGTTTCTTCAAGGAGGAATCGGTGATACCTGAGCCGCGTCCCAATGCCGAGGACGGCACCGTAGACATCGTATACAAGGTGGAGGAGGGCAGCACCAGCCAGCTCAATCTGCAGGGCGGATACGGTAGCGGTATGTTCATCGGCCAGGTGGGCATACAGCTCAACAACTTCAGTGTCCGCAACATCTTCAAGAAGGACGCTTGGGTACCTCTGCCTGCCGGCGACGGGCAGAAACTGTCACTCAATGCCACCACCAACGGCAGCTCCTATTACTCCCTCAGCGCCTCATTCACCGAGCCGTGGCTTGGTGGCCACCGTGCGCAGTCGCTCACGGGACAGGTCTACCATACCTTCATGAGCAACGGTCTGTGGGCCAAGACAACTGACGCCAACTACTATAGTCTCCGCATCACCGGAGCAGGCGTGAGTTTCTCGAAACGCATGAAGTGGCCTGACGACTACTTCATCACCTCCCATGGCCTCACCTACAAGCACTACACCCTCAACAACTACAGCAACCTGGCGGCAGACCTCTTCACCGATGGGTCAGCTAACGATATCTCCTATGCCTTCTCCATCTCCCGCAATTCGTTCGACTCGCCTTTCTACACCCGCAGTGGCTCCGATGTGGGCGTCACCATCTACGCCACACCGCCCTTCTCGCTACTGAGCGGCAAAACCATCGACGACAACACCACAGCACAGGATAAGTTCCGCTGGATCGAGTACTACAAAGTCAACCTCCACGGCTCCTGGATGCTTAACATCGTCGGCGACCTCGTGCTGAGCAGCCGCTTCCGTTTCGGATGGATGGGCTACTACAACGACGATATCGGTCTCTCGCCATTCGGCCGCTATTTCCTCGGCGGCGACGGTCTCTCGTCGTGGGTGCTCGACGGCCGCGAGGTGATACCTCTCCGCGGATACGAGAACAACTCCCTCTCCCCCTCCACCGGAGGCTCGGTGTTCGACCGATTCACATTCGAGTTGCGTCACCCCATCGTCGAGAGCAGCAGCGCCACCATCTGGATGCTTGGATTCATCGAGGGTGGCAACTGTTGGGCTAACCTCTCCCAGTTCGACCCCTTCCGCATGTACAACTCGGCAGGCTTCGGCGTACGCCTCTACCTCCCCATGTTAGGCCTCATAGGCGTCGACTGGGGTTACGGTTTCGATGGCGACTACGGCGGCAGCCACTTCCACTTCTCCATAGGTCAAAGTCTCGACTAAACGATGAAAGCCAGAATATTCACCCTCGCCATCCTCCTGCTCTTCCTCGTGGCAGTACCCCTCACGACGGCGGCACAGAAGTACGCCAGCGTCAACACTGATTACATACTCGGCAAGCTGCCCGACTACGACAACGCCGTGAAGCGTCTCGACCGCTACGTCGAAGATTGGAAAAAAGAGATAGAAGAGAAAGCGGCGGAGATAGAAACGCTCCGTGCTGAATACGAGCAGGAAAGCTACCTTCTGCCCGAAAACCTTAAAAAACGTCGCCGCGACGACATCGCACAAAAGGAACAGGAGATACGTGACCTGCAGAAACAACGCTTTGGTGAAGGCGGCGATCTCGACCGTAAACGCAGCGAGCTACTGCGACCCATACAGGACCGCGTCTACTCCATGATAGAACGCATAGCGCATGAGAAAAACTATGCCTTTGTGTTCGACCGCTCGGGCAACAATGCCATCCTCTTTGTGAACAAGAAATACGACATCAGCGACGATGTGCTCGAACTTCTCGGATATCACCCCGACCGCGCTCCTGCACCTGAAAAGGCCACCGACGAGGCCGCTACCAAAGCCTCTAAGCGCCGCAACGTGGAGAACCCCGAGATGCGCTCCTTGCCTTCCTCCAAGGTTCCTAACGATCCTCTGAAAGGAAAACCGACCGTTGAGAGAGCACCGAAAGAATTCAAACGTTAGCATAAATACATAAATAAAACAAGCAACAGAAAACATGAAAAAGATCCTTATCGCAGTGGCCGTAGGCCTGCTCGCCCTCAGCGGCAACGCAATGGCTCAGAAAAGCCTCAAATTCGGCCACATCAACTCCAACGAACTGATGCAGATCATGCCCGGCCGCGACTCCGCCCAGACGGTCCTGCAGGGCGAGGTGACCGAGCTCGAGCAGACACTCAAATCCATGCAGAGTGAGGCTGAGCAGCGCTACAACGACTATGTGGCCAACCAGGCAGGATGGACAGAACTCATCCGCCAGACCAAACAGCGCGAAATACAGGATATGGGCGCCCGCATCCAGGAGTTCCAAGAGAATGCACAGAAGCAGCTGCAGCAGCGTGAGCAAGACCTTCTCAAACCCATCATCGACCGTGCTAAAAAAGCTATCGAGGATGTGGCTCGCGAAGGCGGATACACCTATATCCTCGACTCTGGCACCGCCACGGTGCTCTTCTCGCAGGACAGCGACGACATCATGCCGCAGGTGAAGAAAAAACTTGGCTTGAAGTAGGCGACTTACCTATCACATGATCACAAGAGCGAAAAAAGAGGCGGGGACATCCCTTGAATGTCCCCGCCTCTTTATTATATCGCTGCTATGCTACCGATTCGCTACTTTCCCCTCCACCTGTGCCTCCGTCTTGCCAAAACGCCGCTGCCGCTGCTGGTAGTCGACAATGGCTTCGAAGAAGTCCTCATGACGGAAGTCGGGCCACAGCTGTTCGCTGAAGTAAAACTCGGTATATGCCATCTGCCACAAGAGGAAGTTGGAGATGCGTAGCTCACCACCGGTACGTATGAGCAGATCGGGGTCGGGATAAGACGCTGTGGTAAGGTAACGCCGCAACGTCTCCTCGTCGACAGCATCGGGCGACAACCTCTCTCTGCAGATGGTTCGCACAGCCTCCGCTATCTCCCAGCGGGCGCTGTAGCTCAACGCAAGGATAAGGGTGAGCGCGCTATTGTCCGCTGTCTGTCGCATGCACTGTTCGAGCATACTGCGCGACCGCTCGGGAATGCGCTGCAGATCACCAATCATGGCAAGTCGCACGTTGTTGTCCATCAGGGTCTTGGTCTCCTCCTTTACCGCTTTAATGAGAAGCTCCATGAGACCATCCACTTCAGCCTGCGGACGGTTCCAGTTCTCGGTGCTGAAGGTGTAGAGGGTGAGGTACTTCACACCTGCCTGCACAGCGGCTTCCACAGCCTGCCGCACGGCAGTGAAGGCGTTCTGATGACCAAAAAGGCGCTCATGTTGCTGCTGCATAGCCCAACGGCCATTGCCATCCATAATGATGGCCACATGGGTAGGAACACGTGAAGGGTCTATCTGTTCAAGGGTAGCCATATAGATATGTGTTATTGTATCGTTATTCAGTTGTTCATCTTGCAGCGTGTCTTGTGCATCCATCCGAAGAGGGTCTCCATATTGATGCCTATGCTGATATCGAAGAAGGAATACCAGTCGTCGAGGGAGTCGTCACCCCGCTTGATGCCGGGAGCGTTGACATAACCTGGCACCACTTCGCCGCTGCGGTCGGCAAGCTGCTGCGCCAAGGCCCCGTCAGCACCAGTGCCAAAGGCTTCAGGCTCCACATAGGTGGTGCTGACGTCGTCAAGGTAGTCGGTCCATGTCTTCCGGAATCCGTACTGTACCGTTAGAGAGAATATTTTACCTGCCCAGAATTTCACACCTACGCCAAAGGGCAGCGACAACTGGAAGAGGCTGTAGGGCTGTCGGTCAGGGTAGGCCGATGAGGCTTGCCCCTCGGTGTGGAGAGGCTGCAATTCAACCCATTGACGGTTTCCGTCGGCATCTATGTACGAGGTTTCAGGATTGAAATGGAATAACGCAAAGCCACCGAAGATATAGGGCGACCATAAACGTCCCGAACCATTTCCGAAAGGCACGAAGTTGAACTCAGCAACCCCAGAGAATTCCCACAATGTGGAGCGAAAGGAGAGGTTGCGAAGGACTATCACGTCGTCGTCGGGACTGGCGATGCTGCCATACGCCAGCTGCCACCGCATAGCCCACCGGTTGTCGAAGCGGGTACGCATACCCACCAGCACACCTCCTCGCGGTATGCCCAGCGCACTCTGTTCGTTGAGGTCGCCAATATAGCCCATCCCGCCACCTCCCACGATCAGTTCGCTGCGGCGCAGAAAACTTTCGTGCTGTCCCTCACACACGGGGGCGAGGGACAAAAGCATTAGGGCGAGGACTATAAGGGGATGTTTCATGGTTCCTTCTCTTCCCACTTCAGCGAGTTGCAGATACCTTCCACCTGCATGAGGTAATCGCGTTTGTTGAAACGCGGACAGTAGACAAAGCCGACGAGGTCCACGAGAGTGCGCCTGTCGGGGGAGAGCAGGGCATAATGCACATAGGGACCTCCCATGAAATCACCCTGCAGGCGCCACAGGCCATGTGTCTCGATGCAGTAGGGTGAGTTGGGGTAGTCCACCTTGCGGGTGATGGGGTCGATACGTCGCTCGGTGCACATGTAGCTGCCGTCGGCGGGACCCGGCACATGGCGCCGCATGATGGTGTCGAGACGGTTGTAGATCTTCTCGGGCGTGAACTGCTTCTCGTCGCGATAGGGGGTGACATTGACGAGGATACCTAAGCTGAAATCCTTGGTCTCTTTGCGTATCCACGCAAAACCATCGTCCTCCGAAGCCCAGGCGAAGTCCTCGCTGAAGGTGAGGGCAAAGCCGAATTTCTCCATGACACGGTTCATCAGCTCCACATTGCGGATGTTGTGGAAGGCATTGATGATACGTTGGTGCTCCGCCTGGTAGATGGCATCGATGATGGCTCCCTGGTACTTGCGCAGTAGGTCGCGCAGCGAAGCTTCCGACGAGGCTTCTATCGAGGCGACAACTTGTGGCGAGGCCCACTTGTCGCGCTCTATATACACCTTGTCGGGATTGCCTTTCTTGAGCTCGCAGAGCACGATATTGCGGTGCATACGGAACATCTGCGCATTGCGGAGCGATGAAACAGGAATATTGACGATGTCAAAACGTGGCTCGGGTTGCGGCAGACAAGGCTGCACTTCGCGGAAGATAGAGTCGATGAGGTCACGTGTGGCTCCGTAGTATTGGCCCTTGTCGGCAACAAGGAGCACCTCAAGGGTCTTACCAGAGGAACTTTTCTTGGTGAGCGCCTCGTTCTGCCGTCCTCCACAGGAGAAAAGAAGCCAGCAGACAGAGAGAAAAATCAATAGATGTCGCATATTATCTGTGATTGGTTATCGCTGTTTATAAAGGTCGCGCTGACGCCATGTATGGAAGTCGTGGATGGCGTCGGCAAGGGAGGTTTCCACATAACCTAAGTCGCATAAACCATGATGGTTGTCATAGTATTCTCTTACCAGTAGCTGCCGTATGTTGCGCCGTGAGACAGCACTGCGCATCCCCATGCTGCGGAGTAGGTCACCCAAAGCACCGATAGCAAGCATGATCCATGCGGGAACGACGACGCATAGTTGACGATAACCCATGATGTCGGCCTGTAGGGCATAAAGTTGCTTGATGGTGAGGTGCCCGCCACGGTGGGTGACAATGTAACGACTGCCACTCGTACCACGTGTGAGTGCCCTGACGGCAGCATCGGCCACGTCAGCCACAGGAACAAAGGCTTTTCCTCCTCGCGGACAGCACATCACGGACTTGCGGTAGACTATCCGTAACATCTCGCCCGACGAGGGTCGCACATCATAGGCACCTAACATATAACCAGGGTTAAGGATGACGGCCTCCAGCCCCGGGGCATCTTGGAGCCCCTTGAGAATGGCTTCCTCGCCGGCACGTTTGCTAAGGGCATAGTAGCTCTCGGTGAAAGGCCACCGCATGGCTGCATGCTCATCGGCGGGGTGGTCGGCATCGCCGTAACCGATAGTGTCGACAGAGGATATATGTACCAACCTCTTGATTCCATGATGTTTCATGATATCTATGAGGGTGGCGGGAAGGTCGCGGTTCACAGGCATATAATCTTCCTCATGGAGCAGACTCATATCGGTGGTGCCCGCACAGTTGATGATGGCGTCGCAGCCTTCGGCAGCCCTCGTCAGCGTGGTGGCATCAAGAATGCTGCCTTCTACGATATTCGCATCAGCCAGCGGAATGTATAAACCCTCTCGGCGTCGCACCACCGCCACAACATCGTACCCCTCGTCAAGGAGTCGGTGCAGGACGTTATGTCCCAGAAGACCGGTCGCGCCAAGCAGCAAAACCTTCATGAACAAATGAACGCACCACAGAGCATATTATTGCCCTGGAGGACAAGATTTACATCTTCAGACGCAGCTGCAGATTCCACGTCTGCCGTAACGGACCTTCTGTAGCGGCAGCACCGCTACCGATGGCCTCCTCGTCAGGACGCCAGGTGAGGACATATTTGAATCCCAGGACGAGATGGCGCGAAAGGGACCAGCGTAGCACGGCAGCACCACGCAACCCTCGTCCCTGCAAAGAGGGCATACTGAAGGCATATTGCAGATAACTCTCGCTGAGGTAGAGACGCGCATAGTAGCTGTCAACATCGTGCCATGCAACCTGCATGGTGGCCTGCCATCGTCCCTGCGTATAACGTACCTCCTGGGCAACAAGCCACCCTCGCTGCACTTCGCTATGCTCATCGTCGAAACGCGAGAGCATAAGGCGCGAGGTGTAGCGCCATGGGCCGCACGTGTAACGCAGCATGGCCTGTAGCACATGCCTGTGGGTGGTCTCGATGAGGGCTCCCGAGGTGCCTGGCACATTGCGATCCTGCTGACGCAGGGTATAACGCAGCGTGGCTTCGCAGCGCGTTCCGAACTGTCGGCTCACCTGCCCCTGCAGCTTGAGACCCGTGGAAGGAGCATAGCAGCCATATTTGATATGGGGGAAGTGGTGCCAGTCGGCACTCGCCATAGCCGTCAGGCGGAAGGGGAGGTGGAACTGACCATCGATGCTGATACCCTGCTCATTGCGGGTACTGCTGCCAATGCCGTAGGCGGCGCTGTGGAGGCTGTGATAGCACGGGTCATAGTGACGCAGGGCAAGACCGACGCTATTGTCTCCGGGCAACACGAGACGGGTGCCACCAACAATGGCAGGATGGCCTGCACCATCAACGGCGGCCTCACCGAAGAGCAGCAGGCGCCCCCGTTGCCACAGAAAGTCGGCACCCAGAGTGGCTGATCGGTCACCACGGAAATAGTCCTGGTTATATACATAGTTCTTCAACACCACGCTGTCGTCATAACGTATCCCCAAAGCGGTGAGACCCACAATGAGGTTGCCGCGCCGGTACTCAAGATGTGCGCCTCCCAGCCATTCGTCGTCGCTGCGCGACGCAAAGGTGGACAGACGCATGCTCCTCGCCACACGTAGCGTGGCGGCAGCACCCTGTTGCCACCCCTCCTCGTTGAAGGGACTGGCGGCCTTGATGCCTCCGGCGTAGCGCACGGGGGAGTGGCCGGCGATGGCGAAGGGTTCGAAGCCGGTCCATAGAGCCACCCCCTGTCCGAACTGCAGGTTGTAGCGCCCCACCACCAGTTGCTCCAACCGCCCCAGATGCTTCAATGTGAGACTGTAACCATAGAAGTTATCCCTCCCCCACATTTCGGTGGGGTCTTTGTCGGCGCTGAATTGTAGGATGACGCGATTGTCGTAGTTGAAATGGTAGCATAGCTGCCCATGCAGGTTGTCTCCCTCATACTTGCCGCTGCGGTAGCCCTCGGCCTGTTCCACGGTACCTCCCAGCCCCATTGTCAGGGTATGGCGTCCGCGACTCACAATCTCGCCCAGAGAGGGCACAGCATGCGGCGTATAGGGCGCCACGGTGACGAGTGGCGCTATCAGGGCTCGTGTGACACTGTCGAACCCCGGCACCATGCGCAGCTCCTGCACTGACAGCAGCTGGCCGTAGAGGAGAATGTAGCTGTTCAGAGCCATGCGCTGGAAAGGAGAGAGGAACGGCAGGGTAGCTGTGGCGGCGCTATCGTTGAGGTTCACAGGGTTGTCGGACAACTGTTGCAAGAGGTCGCTCATCTCGGCAACGCCACCGCCTGTACCGTGCTCCTCAACCCACTGCTCCAGCACGTCGTCCCACTGCGCCGCCACGCCCAACGGCATAGCGAGCAGAACAAACAATATTATCCTGCGTAGATATGGCATAGGAGATATATGCGGGTTATTCTGTGGTCTTCTCTATCACCCCCTTCTCCAAGAGATCTTTGTAGGTCTTCTCGGCGGCCAGTTGCTCGGCAGCCTTGATGGAGAAGTCTACGGCAGTCTGCTGTGCCTCGCCGTCAAGATTCACGCGGCATTCGTACTGACGACGGCTGGCGTTGCCCTGGTAGAAGGAGCGTACCACCTCGAAAGAGGCTTTGCGATGGTGCTTCTGAGCCCAGTCGATGAGCTTGCTCTTGTAGTTCCAATCTGTCTGAGCAATAGCCTCCACGTCAAGATGCATGCATAGTATGCGGTCAATAAGCAGACGCCGCGTACGACGATAGCCCTCCTCAAGGTAGAGGGCACCAACGAGGGCTTCAAAGGCGTCGCCACCAATAGATTTGAAGACCCCCTGCGCATTGCGCTGGTAGTCGATGAGATCCAATAGACCAATCTTGCGCGCCAACTTGTTGAGGCTGGCACGACTGACGATCTTGGAGCGCATCTCGGTGAGGAACCCCTCGCCCTTCAAGGGATATTTCTTGTAAAGGAAATCGGCTACGACGGTGCTCAGCACGGCGTCGCCGAGGTATTCCAAACGCTCATTGTTGATGCGATGGCCTCCCTGTGTGGTCGACGACGAGCGGTGTGTGAGGGCAATATGGAATAGTTCAAGCTGCCTGGGCCTCACACCAAGCACTTTCTTCAAAAAGATGCGCAGTTCTCTATCTTCCTTTTTCCGAGAGAAGAACAGCATCGGCTAATACTTTCTGAAAGCGAGACAGGAGTTGTGACCTCCAAAGCCGAAGGCATTGGTCAGGGCAAAGTCAACATTGCGACGCTGGGCTTTGTTGAAGGTGAAATCCAACGACGGTATCTGTGGGTCATCGTTGAAATGGTTGATGGTGGGAGGCACGATGCCGTTCTTGATAGTAAGAATGGTGGCAATGGCCTCGACGGCACCGGCGGCGCCAAGCAGATGTCCCGTCATCGACTTGGTCGAGTTGATGGCCATCTTGTAGGCGTGGTCGCCAAAGAGTCCCACAATGGCTTTGGGTTCCGAGATGTCTCCAATGGGCGTGGAGGTGCCGTGGGTGTTGATGTGGTCCACGTCGGTGAGTGCCATACCCGACTCCTCCACTGCCTGACGCATCACGCTGATGGTACCTAACCCTTCCGGATGTGAGGCGGTGATGTGGTAGGCGTCGGCAGAGAGACCTGTGCCGGTAATCTCGGCATATATCTTGGCACCACGGGCTTTGGCGTGCTCCAACTCCTCAAGGATAAGCGTGCCCGATCCCTCGCCAAGCACGAAGCCATCACGGTCGCGGTCGAAGGGACGCGAGGCTGTCTGCGGGTCGTCGTTGCGGGTGGACAGGGCTCTCATGTTGCCGAAACCACCGATACCCGCCTCCACTACGGCACATTCCGAGCCTCCTGCCACCATGGCGTCGACCTTACCCAGACGGATGAGGTTGAAGGCGTCGCTGATGGCTACTGCCGATGTGGCACAGGCGGCGACGGTGCTGTAGTTGGGACCTCGCAGACCATGACGTATGGCTATCTGACCGGCACAAATATCGGTGATGACCTTGGGAATCCAATAGGGACTGAAGCGAGGGTTGCCATTGGAAAGCGCAAACTCGGCAAGCTCTTCCTGCAGGCTCTTCACACCGCCCATGCCAGAACCCCAAATCACACCCATGCGCGACTTGTCGACGTTGTCGTCGGTGATGCCGGCATCGCGCAACGCCTCGTCGACGGTAATAAGACCATACATGGTATAGCCGTCTAAGAGACGCATCTCTTTTTTGTCAAAATAGTTGAAAGGGTCGAAGCCCTTCAGTTCAGCTGCGATTTGGCATTTGAACTTCGAGGCGTCAAAATGTGTTATGGGCCCGGCTCCGCTCACACCGGCAACCAAAGCATCCCACAATTCGGGAACGGTATTGCCTATGGGCGTGAGCGCGCCGAGACCGGTAACAACAACTCTTTTCAACTCCATAAAGCGAAAGAGTGGCTTTCTAATTGAAAAGGGTTACTTTTTCGCGTTTTCGATGAAGTTGATAGCGTCGCCAACAGTGACGATCTTCTCAGCTTCCTCGTCGGGAATGGAAAGATCAAACTCTTTCTCAAGCTCCATGATCAGCTCAACAGTGTCCAAAGAATCTGCACCAAGATCGTTGGTGAAGCTGGCTTCGGGAGTGACCTGACTTTCTTCAACACCCAATTTGTCGGTGATGATGCTCTTTACTCTAGTTGCAATTTCTGACATTTTGTTAAATTTTAAATGAATAAAACCGCTGCAAAGAAACGAATTATTTCTGATATATAAGCATTTTTTAACATTAAGTTACTAACAGAAGTTTGTTAAATGGTTGATAACGTGATTTATCGTGTTTTTATAATTTTAGTTCTGCTCCTCGATAAACATCTGTTTTTTGTTCCCTACCCACAGCTCTTTTAATTAAATTTAGCAAAAAACAGGCATCTCTATCGATATTATTTTGTACTTTTGCAGCGACTATTCCTTCCTTTTAAAATGATTAGATTAGCTATCCTCGGATCCGGCAACGGCACCAACGCACAACAAATCACCGAATATTTCGCTCACCGCAACGACGTGGAGATTAGCTGCATTATATATAATGTTCGCGATGCCTACATCGCCACACGTGCACAAAAACTCGGCGTGGAGGCTCGCTACTTCGGCCGACACGACTTCTACGACTCCACGGCGGTGCTCGACTACCTGCACCAGAAAGCCATCGACTGGGTGATTCTGGCGGGCTTCCTATGGCTGGTACCGGAAAATATCTTGGAGGCATTCCCTCAACGCGTCATCAACATCCACCCCGCTCTCCTCCCTGCCTACGGAGGCAAGGGCATGTATGGCCATCATGTGCATGAAGCTGTGGTGGCAAACGGCGAACGCGAGAGCGGCATCACCATACATATCGTCGACAACCACTACGACCGCGGCACTACCCTGTTTCAGGCTCGCTGCTCGGTGGCGCCCGACGACACCGCCGACACCCTGGCGGCAAAGATACACCTCCTCGAGAAGGAACACTTCCCCCGTGTCATAGACCAAACAATAAATGCCCGCTGAAACACCATGCGCATTGCTGTCAACACCCGTTTGCTGCTGCCCGGCCGTCTCGACGGCATAGGGTGGTTCACGGCCGAGACGCTGCGGCGCATAGTGTCTCAGCACCCCGAACATCAGTTCTTTTTCTTCTTCGACCGCAAACCCGCGCCGGAGTTCCTCTTCGCCGACAATGTCACCCCCGTGGTGCTCTTCCCTCAGGCACGACACCCTCTGCTGTGGATGCTGTTCTTCGAGTGGAGCACATGTCGCGCACTGAAAAGGCTGAAGATCGACCTCTACCTCTCGCCCGACGGTTTCATGCCTCTGCACACAGCAGTGCCTACCCTCAACGTGATTCACGACCTCAACTTCGAGCATGCGGCGGGCAACCTTAAGGCGTCGCATCAGTGGTATATGCATCGCTACTGCCCACGGTTTGCTCAACGCGCCACACGGCTGGCGACAGTGTCGGAATATTCTAAGAAAGATATCGTCGCCACCTACCACCTCAACGCCTCAAAGGTCGATGTGGTCTACGATGGCGCCCACGCCGACTACCGCCCCCACAGCGAGGAGGAGAAACAGGTCATCCGCCAACGCTACACGGCAGGGTGTCCCTACATCATTTTTGTCAGCACCATCATCAAGCGTAAGAACCTCGCCAACCTCCTGCTGGCGTTCGACAGCGTGAAAGACCGCTTCCCCGACAATTTGAAGCTCCTCGTGGTGGGCAGCCGCGTATGGTGGCAGGATGAGCTGAAGGCGGCCTACGACGGCATGCGTCACAAGGACGACGTGCTGTTCCCAGGACGTGTGGAAAGCACCGACCTGGCAGCACTGCTGTCGGCAGCCGAGATGCTGGTGTACCCCTCGTTCTTCGAAGGCTTCGGAATCCCCATCCTCGAGGCTATGTATGCCGAGACGCCGGTGGTGGCGTCGTCCACCACGTCGATGCCTGAGGTGGGTGGCGACGCGGCACTCTATGTCGACCCACACAGCGTGCAGAGTATTGCTGAGGCTATCATCAGCCTGCGCGACACGTCTCTGCGCGACACAATGATAGCCCGCGGTCGCCAGCAGCGCACACGCTATAGCTGGGATCGCACGGCGGCACTGCTCTGGGAGAGCATGAAAAAGACGGTGGAGGGATGATGAATCGCACCACGCTCATCGCGGCGGCACTCTTCGTGGCCGGCAGTACCACAGCATACGGACAGCAGGACACCAACCTGCTCTTCAACCCTTCGTTCGAGGCAATGACCCATTGCCCCGAACGCGTGGAGGCCCTGGGCGTGATGAACGAGGTGGAAGGGTGGTGGCAGCCCACAAGCGGCAGCAGCGACTACTTCAACGTCTGCGGCATGCGCGAGAGCAGCGTGCCACGCAATAAGATGGGGTTCCAGGCGCCACACGACGGCAAAGGCTACTGCGGCATCTACTGCTCACAGGAACACTACCGCGAATACCTGCAGACCGAACTGCGTGAACCCCTGCAGGCTGGCATACGCTACCGTCTCACCTTCTGGGTTAGCCTTGCCGACAAGTCACCGCAAGCCATTGCATCCCTCGGCGGTCTTCTGACGACAGAGCGCCCCTCCGACACCTCATGGCGCCCTCTCATGCGTCGCGAGAAGGTGTCCGTGGACGACGCCATGCAGGAGATAAACACCTACTACGAGCCTCAGGTGGGTGGCACCACAGAAATCCTCTTCGACGCTATGCGCACATGGCAGCCCGTGAGCGGCATATTCACTGCACAGGGCGGCGAGCGGTTCCTCACCATAGGCAATTTCGCATCCTTCAACCGCTCCCGTGTGGTGCCCCTCGACAACGCCAATGCTCTTCTCCAAGGCGCCTACTACTACGTCGATGATGTCAGCCTCGTCGCTGTCGACACGCTGGTGCCCCCAGCCCTTCCCTCTGCGGCACCCGCCACGCTGGCACGTGGCGTGAAGGTACGCATGGAGGGCGTTTTCTTCGCTTCGGGACAGAGCGAGATACTGCAGCAGTCCTACCGCGCCCTTTCGCAGCTGCTGACGCTGCTCACCGACCACCCCTCTCTCCACATCGAGATACAGGGCCATACCGACGACCAGGGCACCGTGGCATACAACCAGCGTCTCTCCGAAGCACGTGCACAGGCTGTGGTGGACTATCTCGTGGCTCACGGCATCGACCGCCGCCGCCTCTCCTGGCGCGGATTCGGCGAGAGCAACCCCGTCGACAGCAACGACACCGACAACGGCCGCCGACACAACCGCAGGGTCGAGTGGCTCGTAACTGCTGAGTAGCCTCTCTCATGACCTCTACCGAAGCTCTCTCAGAGCCCACATCCGGATCTTTCTCCCTTTACATCGTCATTGTCTTGGGTCCCCACCTCGACAGATAAAATGTTAAAATCAGCATCAGGTTCCATCGTTTCCCCCCACCCGCTCTAATGCAGATTTAACCAAATTTAACAACATGTAACTATCTCATTATCAATACGCCCAACCACCCCGCTCCCAGTCCGCTCCCAGTCCGCTCCCAGTCCGCTCCCATATCGCTGGCCGTTTGTCGCATCTCGGCCCCCTCCCAATCACCTCTTCCAGGACTCCCCAGTTTATGTTAAATTAAGTCCCTCTCCACCCACTATGCCCATAAAAAAAGTATCTCCCAATGGAGGGAGATACTTTATTCGAATCCTCGAAAAATCTGCGAGGCAACTATTCAATCACGCGGTAGAAGCTCACGCGACGGTTGAGGGCGTACTGGATGTCGCCGAAGGCAACGCTCTTACCCTTGTAGTCGGTCTGGATGCGGTCCTCGTCGATACCATATTTCTTGACAAGGAGGCGCTTCACCTCGTTGGCACGACGCTCGGAGAGCTTCATGTTGTACTGGTCCGATCCGCTGTAGTCAGCAAAGCCGACAGCGAGAATCTTGACATCGGGATTGTCCTTCATGACGCGGGCGATAGCTTTGACTTTCTGCATCTCGCCTTCCGACACCTTCCAGTCGTCAACATCGTAGAGCACCGAGAAGGGCAGTGCGTAGAAGTTCAGCTGGTCGGCCTTGATCTGGTCGATGACGGCCTGCAGGCTGTCGGCAGCAGCACTGTTGCCTTTGTTGGTCTGCTCCATGGCCTGGGCAAGCTGATCCTCGAGCTCGGCAATGCGGTTCTCAAGTTTCTTCTCGTTGTTGCGCGACACGGTGTTCTGACGCTCCAGATTGTTCACCTGTGTGTTGAGGGCGGTGAAGTTCTCCTGGGTCAGCATGGCCTTCTGGGCGGCAACGGCCTGGTCGGTGGTGGTGACACCAAGGTTGTAGCCGTAACCGAGGCGTATGATGCGGTTGGTGTGGTGCAGAGCGTTCGAGAAGAAGGTGCTCGGAGCGGGAGCATTGCCATTGATGTCGTAGCCATACTCAAGGAAGACATAGTGGTCGGTGAAACGATAGCTGAAGCCGATACCACCGTCAAGCAGGACGCCCACATTGGAATAGTCCTCATAGTTGATGGAGGGATTGTCATCATCGTTACCGCTGAAGGCAAGACCACCGCCGACGAAGAGGTAGGTGCTCCAGTGGCAGTCGGGGTCATAGCCGCGCAGAGCGTTGTTGATGGACAGCATGATGTCCAGCGAGAAGCTCATGTGGCGGTCGTTGTAGTAACCCTGCCAACCCTGCATGGGTTTCCAGAAACTCGGGAAACCAAAGCGCAGACGCCAATCCAGGGCGTGGTTCAAACGCTGCTGGGCATAGATGTCCATACCCATGTTGGTGGCACGACGCCAGCCGGCGTCATAGCTGTTGCCATTCATGACGGCTTGGTTGTTCAGGTCAATGGTGAAACCGAGGGTCCAGTTGCTCCAAAAACCGTAACGGGGGTATTCTGCTTTACCCCGGTTGGTGGTGTTCTGAGCCATGGCGCTCATGGTCACAGCGACGAGGGCGATGGCGAGGCAGAATTTGATACTTTTTTTCAGCATATTAATACTAATTTTTATTTCCATACTGAGCACGTTGTTCCCAACGCAAAATCATTTGCAAAAGTACATATTTTTTTCATTCCACACAAAATAAATTTTTCTGTCTGGCGTTAACCTCAAGAAAATTTAGCAGTTACGTATTAAAAATTCACCTGCAACGGTCACGTAAGAGGGTGTAAATAGATGAATTTGAACACTTAAAAACGACAATATTATGGCTACTTTTTCAATCAAAACCAACCATCTTGACGACACCATCCGCAACGCCGCCGCCGGGTTGCTCGACGAGGTGCTGGCAGCTCGCCAACACCTCATCAAGGGTGACGCTGCGGGCAACGATTTCTTGGGGTGGGTGAACCTGCCGGAAGAACAGGACACCGCCATGCTGCAGCGGCTGAAAGCCGATGTGGCTCGTCTCACGGCGAAAAGCCGCGTCATGGTGGTCGTAGGCATCGGAGGGTCCTACCTCGGCGCCCGCATGGTGATAGAAGCGCTGCAGTCGGAGTTCGCTATGGTCGACCATGGCGACCGGCCCTACATCGTCTATGCCGGCCATACCCTCAGCGAGGACTACTACGGTCAGCTGCTAAAGTTCTTGGACCATGAGGATTACTGCGTCACCGTCATCTCCAAGAGCGGCACCACGACAGAGCCTGCTGTGGCTTTCCGCATCGTCAAGGCGCACCTGGAGCAGAAGTATGGCGTTGCAGAAGCACGCAGCCGCATCGTGGCCATCACCGATGCCCGCAAAGGTGCCCTCCATGACATCGCCGTGGAAGAGGGCTACCCCATGTATGTCATCCCCGACAATGTGGGAGGACGCTTCTCGGTGCTCACCCCCGTGGGGCTGCTGCCTATCGCAATGGCGGGCTACAACATCGACAGCCTCCTTCAAGGCGCCCGCGATATGCGCCAGATATGCCTCTCCAACAACACCCTCGACGACAACCCTGCGCTGCTCTACGCCGCCGTGCGCAACGCACTCTACCGCAAGGGCGTAAAAGTGGAGATGCTGGTGAGCTGCCAGCCGAACCTCCGCTATCTGGCGGAGTGGTGGAAGCAACTCTATGGCGAGAGCGAGGGTAAGCAGCACAAAGGACTCCTGCCCCACAGCCTCAGCATCACCACCGACCTCCATTCCATGGGTCAGTATGTGCAGGATGGCGAACGCCTCATGATGGAGACGATGCTGCGTGTGGCGAAGCCCACAGAACATGTCGCCGTACCCTCCGACGAGCGCAATCTCGACGGCATCAACTATCTTGTTACCAAGTCCTTGACAGAAATCAACGACTGCGCTTCCGAAGGCACCATGGAGGCCCATGTGTCGGGTGGCGTGCCCGTGTTGGAGATGATGGTGGAGCGCGTTGACGAGTATACCCTTGGACAGCTCATCTACTTCTTCGAGTTCGCCTGCGGCGTCAGCGGCTACACCCTCGGCGTCAACCCCTTCGACCAACCCGGCGTGGAAGCCTACAAGAAGAATATGTTCCGCCTGCTCGGCAAACCGGGTTTCTGATCTCGGCACGCCAAGAGGCACTAAAAATACGATACCCGAACCTCCACAGGGGGCTCGGGTATCTCTTTCTCTATTGTACCCTATCGCTTAGAAGGGGAGGTCGCCCAGCGGTTCGCTGTCGCCGTTGAGGATGTCGACCAGAGGATTGTTGACCTGCTGTCCTTCGTCGTTGCGCTGCCGGTTGGAGAGGAGGAGCAGGTTGTCGGCCACCACCTCGGTGACGTGGCGCTTGTTGCCCTCTTTGTCCTCCCAGGAGCGACTCTGCAGACGCCCCTCTATGTATACCTGCACGCCTTTGTGCAGAATGCGTTCGGCAACGTCGGCGAGACCGCGCCAGCAGACGACGTTGTGCCACTCGGTGATCTCCACGCGCTCGTTGTCGCGGTTGCGGCGGTATTCGGTGGTAGCCAGGGGGAACGAGGCCTTCTTCACAGGCAGCGAGCCCTCGGCGGGAAATGTGACGACATCAGGATTTCTTCCTACGTTTCCTACAAGAATAACTTTGTTGACTCCAATCATTGTTTTCGCGTTGTTTAAATAATAAGGTTGCTAGTTCAAAAACGGCTGCGAAAGTACTACATTTTTTCCATTCTGGCGAAGAAAGATATTCACAATTGTTGCAAATACCTGTCTATCAAGCGGGGCACAGGGACTTTTTTCATCTCCGCGAGACTCAAAACCTGCATTTCTTCCGGCTGCCGCAAAGGCTTCGCCGCCAGTTCTACCTTCACAAAGCGCACATGCAGGGTGCGGTGGGTGAGCTGGTGCTGCCATTCGTCGCCAACTTCATACGCGGCACCGCCACAGCCGTAGCGTTCATCTAGACATTTCCGTAGTTCTCGCCGTAGCGCCGCGTCCCCGAGAGGCTTCTCGTACTCTAAGAGGGTGAACTCGTAGAGCCCCCTCCAGATACCTTGGCCACTGCGACGCCTCATCAATCCGAAGGTCTCATCTTCATGGCGCCACCGCAGGTCTATGTAGTAGAGCCACCGCTCCTGCGGCTTGGCTTTGGGCGCTTTGACAGGCAACAGCGCCACACGCCCTTCTCGTCGCGCCACGCATTCGGCCGCAAAGGGACACTCTTCGCAGGTGGGTTGCGGTCGGCACTGCAATGAGCCAAAGTCCATCAGGGCGGCATTGAAACGATCCGGCCGCTGCCGGTCAATCAGCCGCAGGAGCAACTGCTCAAACTCGCGGTAGGCGGCAGGAGTGCCGATGGGGGTGGACAACCCATAGAGCCTACTGATGAAGCGGTACACGTTGCCGTCAATGACGGGATACGGCAAGCGGTACGCAAAGGAGGCAATGGCAGCGGCGGTGTAGGATCCCAAACCGCGCAGCAGCAGCAGCCCCTCGTAGCTGTCAGGGAAATGCCCGCCCAGCTCCTCCATAACATATTTCGCGGCAGCGTGCATATTGCGCGCACGTGAGTAGTAACCCAGCCCTTGCCATTGGCGCAAAACCTGCGCCTCGCTGGCAGCAGCCAGGGCCGCAACGGTGGGGAAGGCCTCGACAAAACGATGGTAATAGTCACGCCCCTGCTCTATGCGCGTCTGCTGCAGGATAATCTCAGACACCCAGATGCGGTAGGCGTCGTCGATTCCGCGCCACGGAAGAGTGCGTCCAAAGTCGTTGTACCAAGCTTCTAATTTTGTCCAAAAGAGCATGTGCGAAGGGCGATATGGGATGAAAAAAACGTGCTAAGTGCTTGAAAAAAAATTGTTAAATGGACTTTTAGCAAAAAATATACATGCTTGGTTATATGTTGTTTACGATATTTAAAATGTTAAAAATATTTAAATTATGAACATCTGCTGTTAGTTCATTTTGTCGGTATGGAAAAAGGTGGTACTTTTGCACCCGTTTTTCGCCTCAAAAAGGTCGACAAACAGGTAACGATAAACAATAATAAAAAGTATAGAGCAATGTCAAAGAAATGTGAAATCACCGGAAAGAAAGTGATCGTGGGTAACAATGTGTCTCACTCCCGCATCCACACCAAACGCACCTTCGCCCCCAACCTGCAGACCAAGAAGTTCTACATCCCCGAAGAGGATATGTGGATCACCCTCAAGGTCTCTGCCAAAGGCATGCGTATCATCAACAAGAAAGGTATCATCGCTGCCCTCAACGATGCCGCCGCTCAGGGTCACCTGATGTTCTAAATGTGAAGTGTTAGAGTGACTGTGTCACTTTATACTTATAAAATTATTTATTAACCCTTAACAAGAAAGAGGTATTAGCAATGATCGTAGTTCCGATTAAAGAAGGTGACAACCTCGAACGCGCTCTCAAGAAAATGAAACGCAAATTCGAGAAAACCGGCGTGGTGAAAGAGTTGCGCCGTCGCCAACAGTTCATCAAGCCCAGTGTCATCAACCGCGAGAAGCACCTGAAGGCCATCTACGTGCAGCACCTGCGCCAGCAAGAGATGGATCAGTAAGAAGGTCTCCCCGCGCGAATGGACAACGCGCATTGAAAAGAAAAATCCCCGAGCCTTACGACTCGGGGATTTCCTTTATCTATTGCTTCTCATTACTGCTGCTGTGCGGTGATGCGCTCCAGCCACTTGAGCATACCAAGCATGATGCCCATAGCGATGAGGCAGATGACCATAAAGACGGCCCAGCACATCCAGAGGCTCGGCATCTTCTCGTAGAGCTGACCTCCCAGGAGGATCAGCGCGTTGCCGATACCGGTGGCACCCAGCCAGAGACCCTGGCAGATACCCTGAATATGTTTGGGGGCAATCTTGGAAACGAAGCTGATACCCAGCGGGCTGATGAAGAGCTCGGCCACGGTGAGGCAGAAGTAGGTGACGATAAGCACCATCGGACCCGCCTTCATGTCGGCCTGCTGCTCAATGGGAAGAGCAAGGTATTCCTGCGATCCGGGATATCCCATGGCGATAGAGAACACCACCAGGAAGATATAGGCCAAAGCGGTGATACCCATACCCATGGCAATCTTGCTGGGGGTAGAGAACTTGCGACCCCACTTGGTGCTGAAGATCCACATGATGGGGAAGGTCAGAACCACTACGAAGAACGGGTTGATGCACTGGAAGATCTCGGGCGGGATGGTGTTGTGGACAAAGTCACGGGCAAAGAGCGACAGCGACACGCCGTTCTGGTGGAACGACATCCAGAAGAACACGCAGACACCCAGCACAGCGTAGAGACCAGCCATGCGCTGCTTGACGTCCTTGATGGCGGCAGCTTTCTGCTCGGGAGTGAGCTCCTCTTGCTTCTCCTCGACGGCGGCAGCAACTTTCTTCACGGGATTGGGCATGCCCTTCTTGGTGCAGAGGAAGATGGTGAGGGAGATAAGCATGGCGGCGATGGAGGCAATGAAGCTGTAGTGGACGCCGGTGTTGAACACCTCGAGGTAGCTGCTGCAGGCGGCACCCATGTCGGTCAGATCCAGACCGCCCTGGTTCACCTGGTTCATCAGGGTGCTCAGGTTGTTGACCTGGTCGGCTGTCATCTCGGAGGGGTTGTTGAGGTACATGTGGCAGAGTTTCGGCAAGGTCGACTCATAACCCATACCTTTCACACCGAGCCACCAGCTGCGGAGCAAAGGAGCCACGAAGGGGGCAATCAGACCTCCCACATTGATGAACATATAGAAAATCTGGAAGCCAGGGTCGCGTTTGCTCTTGGCCTTCTCCAGCTCTTCGGGACCTTTCTTGGCGGCCTCGGCTTCGAAGTTGTCGTACATCTGACCCACGATGGCCTGCAGGTTGCCTTTGAACAAGCCATTACCAAAGGCGATGATAAGCAACGCCACGCAGGTGATTACCAGCACGGTGGTCATGGAGATATCCATGGCGCCATAACCTGCAGGGATGGAGAGGATGATGTATCCAAGCACCATCGTCAACAGACCCGCTATGATGGTCCCTTTGAAGTTCTGCAGCTTGTCGGCGATGATACCACCGGGCAGCGCCATGATGTAGATGCCGAAGTAGAAGCAGGAGTAGATAATGGTGGCTGTGCCATCGCTCAAGCCAAATTTCGAGCAGATGAACAATGTCAGCACCGCATTCATAATATAGTAGCCGAAGCGTTCGCCCATATTACTCAATGCCGCTGCGACAAGCCCTTTGGGATGACTCTTAAACATTGGTGTAATTTTTTGGTTTATAAAATATTGAATTGTACGTAATTGCTATTTGGGGAGTATAACAATATGCAAAAATACAAAAAAAAGTTAATTATCGCCACTGCGCCATCATTTTTTTGCTACTTTTGCAACGCCAATGGAACACCTCATCGATCACATCGTGGATACCCTGCAGCAGGGAGGCACCCTGCTCTACCCCACAGACACCATCTGGGGGATCGGATGCGACGCCCGCAACCGTGAGGCGGTGGAGCGCCTCTACGCCATCAAGCAGCGCGACCACAGCAAGAGCATGCTGATCCTCTGCAGCGACAGCCTGATCGACAGCACGGTGTGGCAGCCGCAGCACTCCGAGCGCCCCACCACCTACATCCTGCCGTATGACATCTGGCACAGGGCGTTGCGCGTCACCATCGCCGACAACCTCTGCGCCGCCGACGGCTCCTTGGGCATACGCATACCGAAGCATCTTTTCTGCCAGCAAGTGATAGAACAGCTCGGCGCCCCGCTGGTGAGCACCTCGGCCAACCTCTCGGGCCATCCGTCGCCAGCATCCTACGAGGAGATAGAAGAAGAGTTGAAAAGGCGTGTCGACAGCTGTGTTCCTCCGCTGCCGGAATTCCGTTCCTTGGAGACGCAGGGAAGCCGCATCGTCAAGATGTGTGACGACGGCACCTACTGCATTATACGTCCGTATCGATAGCCAGCGCTGCCACCACATCGCGGTCGTCGGTGGGCAGAGTGTGCACCGTGGCGCCACCCTTCTCCAGAGCAGTAACCATACTGCCAAAACCGCGTATGCCGGTGCCGCGCATCTTCAGCACAGCCTCTTTGCGTGTCCATAGCGACAAGAACGCCATCGTGGCGTCCTCTGCCGCCGCCACCTCGTGCTGCTCGGCGGCGTTGCAAACTTTTTTCACAAGGCTGTCACCTATCTTGCGCCGCCGCTCCACGTCAATACCCACGGCCGCTTCGTCGCTCATGGCGACGGCGACAGCACCGCGGCAGTGGCTGAGGCTCACATGCACCCCGGGCAGCTCAGCGACGTGGGGAGCCCCCAGGTCGTCGTGGGTGACGGTGACGGCACTACCCACCAGCTCACATAACAGACGACGGGCGGCCGCACGCTGTTCTTCCTGCGTCGTCCACCCGCCCATTTCTATACGCCATACGGTGCTCACGCCTTGCCGATGATGTCGTAAGGCACGGTGCCATCGGTGGTGGGCTCCGTGATGGGACCGAACTGCTGCTCGTATTTGTTGATATTGTCGTTCAGCGCAGCCAGCAGCCTTTTGGCATGGATGGGGTTCATAATGATACGCTCGCGTACGGCGGCACCGTCAATGCCGGGCAGCATCTGCGCGAAGTCGAGGATGATCTCCGACGGGTTGTGGCTGACAACAACAAGGTTGCTGTAGGTGCCTTTGGCTACATCGGGGTGGATGTTCAGTTTCAGATTCTGTTTCTGGTTGTTCTGGTTTGCCATAGTGATTTCTGTTTTTGGGAATGATAACGGCCGTACCCTCTTTTTATTGTTAGTTGGAAAGGATGGGGGTGCCGTCTGTGAGCACCCACGCACGCGAGCCGTTGAGCTGGGGGGAGAGGCTACTGGCGTCGGTGGTGCGGTTTTTGTTGAGGATGGCGGTGAGGCCTGTCGAGGCGTCGCTGGATGCCGCCACCTCGCTGGTGACGCTGGTGACACGGTTCTGGCTGCCGCCTACAAGGTAGCAGTTCGTGAGGGTGCCGGAAGTGCGCGAGCCGTAGAAGGTGTTGTTACTCTCGTAGGCGTAGCAGTTGACGATACGTCCTCCAGACACCGTGCCCACAATGCCACCGAGGGTACCGTCATTGACGAGGTCGATGGCGACCTCTTTGACGAAGCTGTTCTTGATGGCACCGGAGGTGAGGGTGGCTGCTATGCCGCCCACCACGCTGCTGGCACCGGTGGCGGTGAGGAGGGCGTCGAGAGCGTTGACGTAGCAGTTGAGGATGGTGCCGCCGGCTACGCTATTGGCGATGCCGCCCAGCTGGGGGGACGAGAGCTGCCCTTCGAGGTAGCAGTAATCGACAGTGCCGCCGGAGAGGGTGTGCACAATGCCACCCACGGAACTACTGCTGACAATGTGCGCCGAAGGCGAAAGGAAGCAGTTCTTCACCTTGGCACCGCTGCCACTATTGGCGAAGACGATGCCACCCCACGAGGCCGCCGACATGCTGATACCGCTGGCGAAGTAGCTGTCCTCAATGAGGCCGTTGTTGGTGTGGCAGATACCTCCCACCTCCTGGGCAGCGCTGACAGAGAAGGGGGTGGCTACCTGGCAGCCCGTGATCTTGCCGTCGGAATAGTTGGTGAGGCAGATACCGCCGATGTTATGGTCGGCTGCCGACAGACGTGCAATGCAACGGCAACCGTCGATGGTGCCGTGGTTGTCTACACAGATGCCGCCGAGGTCTTTCTCATCGGCCACCATCACCTTTGATGAGACATTGCGCAACACACAGTCTTTCAGCGTGCCGTTGTTGGTATGGCAGAAGATGGACACGCCGCCGTAACCGAAGGAAGTATTCAAGGTGTCGCATCTGACGGTCACCCCTTCCACTACGCCGCCGACGCCTACACTGGCAAAGAGGGGGTAATGGCTATGGTTGGTGATGCCGGGCGTATTGCTATTGGCGAGGCTGGTGATGTGGCCAACGAAATTGACGATGCCGCCGTTGTTCCAGTTGCTCTCGCGGAGGACGATGTCGGAGCGCATGATGCAGTAGTACATGTCGGCACTGACATCCTGGTTGTTGATCTTGCGGTCGCCAGCCATGTGGTTGCGCAGGTACTGCAGGTCCTTGTCGGTGTATATCCTGAAGGGGCGTTCTTCTGTGCCGTTGCCGGACAATCCTACGTTTGCCGAAGCATCGCTCCAGTCGCTGACGTCGATGGCGTTGCGGTAGGTGATGCCGTTGCGGCGCACAGGGATGCCTGCCGACATGCGCTTGGTGCACACGCTGCCGTCGGTGGCGTGGACCTCGAACTGCAGGGGGTAGAGGGTGGTGGTGCCGTTGCCACCGAGGGCGGGAAGCACCACATAGAAGGAGAGGATCTCGCTGCCCAATTCGCGACCGTCGGTGCCGCAGTCGAGCACCAGGGTGCGGTTGGCAGCGGTATTGGCGGCGGGGGTGAGGTAGGGAGTGTTGGTATTGTACTGCTCCACGGTGAAGGCTCCCTTGAGCTGGCGGGGGGCGTCGCCGATAGAGCTGATGACTACCTTGCTGATGGTTTTGGCAGCGCCGGTGTTGAAGATCTGGAAGCGCACGATGCCTGCCAGCGAGTGGAAGTCCAGATTGAAGGGCTTGGGGTGATCTTCGTCCCAGCTGCCGCCATACCAGGCCACCATGGGGAACACCTGCTTGGCAAAGGAGATGTCGTTGCGGAAGCCCTGTGTGTCGGGCAGCGAGATGGTGGCGCTGAAGGAGGAGCCTCCCGTAGCGCGTATCCTGTTGTTCATGGAGCGTGGGTGCAGGCCCAGGAAATACTTCGATCCGGCCGGCAGCGTGGTCATGAAGGCACCATTGAAGCCCACAAAGTCGGAGCCATTGTCGGGTATCTTGAGCCACCCTTCGCAGTCCTCGTCACCGCTGGTGGTCTGGTCGCTGCCGATGCTGATCATGTCGTCGAGCTCCCAGTAGATCCACTCCTCGTTCACCAGCCTCACCTTCTGGCCCCCCTCGGAGGCGAAGGGCTCTATCGTGGCGGTGAAGTCATAGGTGGCCATCTCCATGCGACGACCCTCCTCCTCTTTGACACAGGAGGAAAGCAAGGTCAGGAGGACCGCTATGGTCAGTGTAGCGAGGTAATAGGGTAGGGAAGTGGTTTTTGCCTTCATTGGATAGATATTGATAGGTTGTGGGTTAGGGTAGTGGTGTGCGTGAATCAATCCCAGTCGCCGCCGGTGCTGAACTCGCCGTCGCTATCGGTGTATTCGGCCACCTCTTCGGCCGACCGCAGGGTGCGGTTGTCGTCGCCCTGGATGAGCAGATAGTCCTTCTCAAGGGCTATGGAACTGGCATAACCCTCCTCGGCACGGTAGCCGTAGGGTTCGAGGAGGGGTTTCACATATCTTTTCTTCATCGTTTAATCACCTTATGGATGCTTACTGAGTGGGGCGTATGTACGCGGAAGTAGTAGATACCTGATGCGTAGGGCGACAGGTCTATCCTCACCGCCTCAGAGGTGGTGCTGTAGTTCTGCAGACGACGGCCTTCGTTGTCGTAGAGTTCGACGTGCGTCATACCCTCTGCCACCACGTTGACAAGCGACGAGGTGGGGTTCGGGTAAATGGACACCTGCGGCGCTGCTATCACAGGCTGGTCGATGTCGACAGCTGCCGTGAAGGTGAGGCTGAGGGTCACCACGCTGTCGCATCCGTATTCCGTCTGGAGGGTGTCGCGCAGGGTGAGGGTGGCATAGCCGAGGCTGTCGATGGTGGAACGCAGTAGGCGCGACTCGGCGGCACTGACGGTGAAGCCGTAGTCCTCGTAGTCGACACCCATGGTGGCAGAGTCGGTCAGGTAGGTGGCTGTGGCATGGTGCAGACGCACGGTGATGGTGACGGTGCTGTCAACCATCTCGTCGTAGTCCACCACGTGGAACAGCAGGGTGGAGTCATCGGTGATGAGTGCTCCGTTCACCTCAGCGGCTTCGCACGCCTCCACAAGACGAGTGCTGTGCACGGGGATGAGGTCGGGGTCGCCAAAGTACGGGTAGCCGTCGTTGGTGTTGAGTAGGTCGCTGCGCCACGTGCGGTAGTGATGACCGGCGGCGTTATGCTCGCGCACCCACAGGTTGAGGGCGCGGGTGAGGTTGTCGGTGCCGTAGATGTCGTCGGCAAGGATCACCTGGTTGCCGCTGCCTTCAAACGAGGCGTACTGATCCACCATGGCGCCGCCCTGGCGGGTGCCTACCACCTCGGTGGTGGTGCCGGCGGCATAGTAGTTGTGCGTGGCTTCGGCACCGCGGTTCAGGGTGGCCGCCACAGCACCTTCGCTGCTGCTACCACTGACGCTGCCGTAGACGTAGTTGTTCTCGATGACGGCGTTGCTGGCGTAGCCCACCAGACCGCCCACACGGTTGGCGTTGCGGTTGGTGGTGAGGTAGACGTAGTTGTTGGCCACCACGGCGGGTCGTCCGGCTCTCTTGGCACGGAAGAGACTGTTGGTGGGCGCTATGCCGTCAAGGTAGCCCGCCAGACCGCCCACATAGAGACCGCTCATGCGGCTGTCGTTGCGGGCGTGGGTGTTCTCAACGCGACTGGCGGTACCGCGACCCACCACGCCGCCACTGTACACGGCGCTGCCGACATACTTGGCTTTGATGGTGCTGCCGTTGATGGTGTCGCCTTCCGAGAGACCTATCATACCGCCGCTGACGTAGTGCGTCGTGAGGATACTCGTGGTGGCGGCACCCTCTGTCTCGTCGCCGACGCCGCACTGCAGGATGCGCGATCCGCGCGAGTGGGCGGCAAGACCTCCCACATATTGGCTGCCGCGGGCCAGCACACCCTTCAAGTCGACGCCAACTACGCGGGCCGAATCAAGGAAGGAGAAGAAGCCCACATAGTCCATGTCGGGTTCGTCGACGATGATGTTCTTGATGGTCACCGAGTGGTAGATGGTGTCAACCTGCTTGGGTGTGACGCCATCCTCAAGGTAGACAATGTTGCCACCGCCGTCCTTCAGGGTGTCGAAACGGTCGATGGGGTTGGTGGTGGTGTCGTTGTCGCCTACTGCCAGCAAGTAGCCACGGAAGCCGTACTGCAGCGTGCCCATGGGCATCCAGCGGTAGTTCTTCATGTCGTAGCCGCCGCTCTTCTCGTGGAGGTAGACGTGGTCAAAGTAGAAGGGACGTATCTGCTGTCCGTTCAGACCGCCCACCACGCTGATGAGCCAGGCCAGTCCGTTCTCGTTGTAGATGTGCACGTCGCCGTCGTAGGTGGTCACGTAGCCAGCCTGCGTGCTGGCACCAGCGGGGGTGGTGTAGCTCGCCACGGTGGGACGCTCCTCGTAGTAGTAGGTGGTGGTGAGGGCGGCGCCGGCTTTGGCTTCGCTATTGATGGCGTTGTTCCAGTAGTCGTTGGGACCGTAGTAGGCCACCACGGTGTCGTTGTGGGACGGCATGATATGGATGGCGGGGTTATTGTAGTACGGGTCGAAGTCCCACATGATGAAGTGGGTGTTGGGTGTCGTGCCTGTGTAGGTGGGCTGGGCATAGAGACGCACAGCATCACCCTCGCAGAGGTAGACATCCTCCAGCTCATGGCGGTTTTCCTCGTTGTCGTACGTATAGATATAGTCGTTGTCGTCGCCGTCCACACGCGCTGCTATGGTGCCCGACGAACGGTCCACCCACACCTTGGGGGTGATGTGCATAGACTTGTAGTTGCGGCGCGCTATGGCCTTGTGGACACGCGCCGTGTCGGTCCATCCGTCGGTGGGTGTGGTCTTCCACTCGCTGTCCTCCCTGTCGGCTATCTGCTCGGTGGTGGCGTCGTGCTTGATGTAGGTGACGTTGGCCGGCGGCACCTCGTCCCAGGTACGATCCACGATGATTTGGATGTCTTTGTAGAGGTGGCAGCCGCCGGTGGCGTCGGTGGCACTGACATGGTAGCCGATGGTGCCGCCGCCCTCGTTGTATGCCAGATTCATGTTGGCAAGGGTGAGGGTGTCGTAGAGAGAGGTGTAGTAGGTCGTGGTGTCGCCTTCAACGGAGAGGTCTCTTTCGACACGCGTGTTGGAGTAGGCCGAGGTGCGTGTGCGCAGGTTGGCGCCGCCGCCTGCACTATCCCACGTGAAGGTGTAGGGCATGAAGCCTCCTTGGATACCATACAGCAGCCTGTCGCCGCCGGTGGGACAGGACGTCAGGCGCGGATCGTAGCGCAGCACGTCGGTAGAGGCATAGGTGCCGCCGCCGTTGGTCAGGGGCAGGTCGACACCGGCTATCTGGTGCCTGAAGGTGGCGCAGCGGTAGAGGTAGATGTAGTTGTTGTTGACCAGGGCGTTGTAGAAGATACGTTCGTCGTCGTCGGAGACGAAGTTCTCGTTCTCCACGGCTTTTGACAGCACCGACAGGTTGCTGCCGCCAGCGGTGGCGAAACGTATGGTGTCGCGCTCCGTGAGGCCGGGGAACCACTTGCGCACGCCTATGCGCGTATCTTTTGCTACAGTACCCGTCAGGACGAACATGTCGCTCCGCGTGTCGTGCATGTCGTCGACACCCGCCTTACGCGTCAGCAAGACGTTGGCTTTCTGCCAGTTGGCCACCTTACTCTCATCAAATGTCCAGCGCACCACGGTGTCGTTGACTTCCTTCTCCCGCCACCAATTGACGGTGCCGGGATTGGTGTGGATGGCGGTATCGACAAGCCAGTTCCTGGTGAGGGTGATGGCGGTGCCTTCCTTCGCCTCGGGCAGTATCACCATGCCGCCGTCGACATAGACAGCACCATTGTAGGGGTGATGGGCGTCATATTGCGGACGTGTGGGACGGTCGCCGACATAGGTGTGGCAGAGGTTCTGACTGATGTCGACATTGCCGCGCAAGGTCAGCGAGCCGTTGTTGGTGAGGCTGATGGCACCCATGTCGCGCGTCTGCTTGGGTAGGCCGCAGGAATCAAGATGGGAGGCATCGACACCGTAGGCGTTCCAGTTGTTACGCACCGACGAGCCCTCGTGGAGCACCAGGGAGCCGCTGTCCATCACCTGGAAGATGGGGGCGAAGACACAGTTGGTGTCGGCATATTTGCAGGTGTCAGGGTTATTAGTGAAGGTTTCGACGGGTGTCGAGCCCATAGGTCGATTGGTGGTGCGGTCCATGATGATGGCACCGGAACCACCGTGGAAGGCAAAGTTCGTTGCCGTGAAGCTGCTGCCGCTCTTGCTGATCTGTATCATCGGACCGCGGTAGACACCGACCTCGCCGGGCAACTCGTGGTGGTGGCCTTCGTAGCGTATCACCTCGATGGCGGGACCGTCGCCACCGTGGATGGAGAGGTCGAGGCCTCCGTCGATCTTCACGGTGTCGAGGACACACAGCACGTCGCCTTCCTCGTATATCTTGGTGCTCAAAGCCTCCTGGAAGGTATGCACATACCAGTTCGGCGATTTGCCCACCTGCGAGAGGGCGCCATCCTTCTCGACTTGTGTGCCGGTCGACATGGCCGAGATGTACTTTTCATTCGACGTGTAGGGGTATACTGTCTTGCCATGCGTCACCGAGTTGGCCGAGGCAATGTAGATGGTGTCAGCCTCGTCGCGCGTCTTCACATAGACGGTGATGGGGAAGCGGCGGACGCCACCGCTCAGGCGGCTGGCCATATCAAACACCACCTTGCCGACATAGCCTTTGCCCTTGGTGGCGGGATATTTCCTCTCGCCGTCGAAGGTGAGCTGCATGTTCAGCACAGCGGTACCACGGCCGTCGAGGGTACCTATCAACATGCCCTCTGATTCACCGTTGTTGGTGAGGTCAATAGCCTTGGGAGCCTTTGCCCCGGTACTGTCGCTGTAGCGTACGGCGGTGGCATGTGACGGGTCGGTCTTGAGGTCGTAGACGTTGATGTTCGGCTGGCTGATGCTCGACCAACCCAGGTTGCTGGCCATCTCGCTCGTGAGGTCTTCCGACGGAATCACGTTCAGCGCGAAGAGGTTGTTGACCAAATCGGCGGCACCGGTGACGGAAGCCTCGTCCTTCACCAGGTAGAAGCGGATCGAGTCGGCGGCATCCTCACCATTGATGGTGGTGGGCACCCAGTAGACCTTCTCCAGGTAGAGCTGGCGGTTCTCCTCGAGAGTGGCGGGCAGCACCACCTTGCGGGTGAAGGTGTTGGTGTGGCCGGCGTTGTACATGGCCAGCACGTTGGTGGTGATGGGCTGGAAGTTCTCAATGATGGTGGAGATATACACCTTGACGTCGATAGGTGCCACCTTATCGCCGTTCTCATCATATTCCATCAGGGTGAATTGCGCGGTGCCGAGCAGGGCGGTGGCAAAGTCGGTGTTGTAGGTGAGGTAGAACTTCATGGTGGGCTTCAGAGCCGTGCCAGTGACCACCTTGGGGGTGATGTATTGCTCAAGCGAGGTGACGTGCGAGTTGCCGGTGAAGACGAACATCGACGAGTCTTTCGGAGCACCCGTCGGCATGACGAAGTCGTTCGTGTCCGAAACATTGAAATACCCATTGGGGACACCTTGGAAGTATTCTCCCGGCACCATGACCAGGCCGAAGGTGTTGGTCGGGTGGTCTATGATGTCCTGCATACCTGTCGCCACACCCAAGTTGTCGAGAGCGGTACCTGCAATCTTTCCCTCTCTAAACGTGGCAGAGGTATCGATGAATCCTTTGCCGTGGTAGAGGGTATCAAGGTATCCGAAGGTCTGCGACGGCATGAAGGCCGAGTCGATAAGGTTCAGCGTCTCGTTCTCGCTGGAGAGCGTGATGCCCGAGACCAACCGGTAGTAGTGGCCTGTCGAGGTGGCCGGAAGCTGGATGCTGGCCTCTGCAACGGCCATATTGGCGTTGGTGTCACTCTTGATACGGAAGTGCACATTCTGATCCAATGAATCTGGCTTGGCGTGGGCAAGGATGGTGGTCTCGCGCAGTCGCGTACCGTTACCTATCTCCCATATGCGGTAATATCCATAACCTCCGCCTTCATAGTTAGTGTAGGGGTGTTCCGATGCTAAACGCTGTTCTTCAGTGGTGGAATTCTGCCAATCCACAAGGCCGCGATCGGCAGTATACTTGTTGGTGTTGTCGCAGGGCGATGCGAAACCGCCAAAACCATGACTCCAATCAAAGTATCCAGGAGAAATCCAGCTGTCGCCATCAGAGGCTGTGGCGGTGGCAAGGATGGTCGAGTTGTACCCCTGTGGGGTGAAAACATAGCCAAAACCAGAAACTACTCCTGGTGATTGGGGACTGGTATGTGCTATTTCGAAATCAATGCCGTTGTTGAGAATGAACACGGTGTGCTGCATGCCGTCGGTCTCCGGGTCTACCACCAGCAGGTTGGAGCAGCTGGTAGCCGTATCGGCGCAGGAACCGCTGCCGATATGATTGCGCAGATTCTGTATGGGTACATATGCCAAACTGCCGTTAGTCAAGGGCTCCTCAAAGAAATGTATTTGAGGCACATCTTCGATAACAGCATCAAATTCCAGCACATTGTAGCCGCGGAAGCAAGCAGCCATTACATTCTTCAGTGAATAAGGTATGCTCTGGTAGGCCGAGGTGGCATCGATGGCACCCATGAACTCGATGGCTGTATTGCGGAACCATAAACTGTCGCTGCGCTGAATCGATTCCAGCTTCCTGGTGGGCTTGCAGTTCACGATCGAGCCGTAGTTCCAGATGTCGATCTTCTTGCCATCGGCTATATCACCGCCACTCACCGAGGTACCGGCACAGAACACACTCTTGGCAATGTTCATCTCCGGGTCGTTGTTTAGCTCGTTGTTGTCGGTGTTGTAGCCCTTGCCGTCGATGATGATCTTGCTCTCGCCGCCATGGAATCCAGGCTTGGTGAAGTCGGATGTACCGCCGGCGTTACCCCAGTTGGAACCCACATAGACGCTGCGGTTCAGCAGCAGGTCCGTCTTGTCGAGGGCGTCGGAGAGACTGCCCTCCTCGCCAGGCTTGAACTGCCAGTAGACGCTGTCGCCTGCACCCTTGGCACCTCCGTTGCCGTAGCGCTGCGTGTAGGCCACGCAGCTGTCGATGGCATCGGTGCCGATGTTGAGGTAGGCCGAGCCGTAGGTCAAGCCCAGGTAGCCGCCACCGTAGATATTGTTGTCGATGGTGCCGCCGGTGATGTTGACGATAGAGGAGGGACGTTTGGTGGTGCTGCTGCTGTTCTTACACTCCGCAGGGTAGCCGTCGTCGACACTCTGCGAGCCGCCGTAGAGCGACATGTCGACCTTGCCGGCATCCATGTTCACCACCTTCAGACCGTAGATCAGCGGGTGCGTGAACTCCTTGGAACCTGCGGCACCGCCGTAGATGTTGTTATGGAACTCGCCACCGTGGATGTTGGTGATCACATAGGCGTAGTCCTTGGGGTCGGCATGGGCCTGAGCCGTCGTCAGCGCCGTGTCCGGAATCTTGTGACCGTGGACGCCAATCACGTACTGGCGGTCGGCATCTTTCTCGTAGGCCCAAGTGGAACCAAGCTTGCCGCCGCCATAGAGGTTGCCGTCTACCTCGCCGGCGTTGAAGGTGAGGTTGACATACTCGGCGTTCGGGCGGTGGATGTGGTGCGCCACAATGTGCTCCACGTCGGTGCTGTCGTCTTTATACACACCGCTGTTGTAGAGGCTGTCGGCATAGTCGCCGTTGCCGGCGCCATAGATGTAGTTGAAGTGGCCCGAGTTGACGGTGACGTCGGTCTTGTAGACGTCGCCAGAGAAGTCGTTGCCGCCGAAGAGGTGCGCCACATTATACTGCCCCGCACCAGGGTTCACACCGTTGATGGTGACGTGCGTGGTGCCGTGGACGTCAGCACCCCAGCCGCCGCCGAAGAGGCTGTCAAGCTGGCTGTCCCAGCCTTCGTAGGTGGTGATGTAGGTGTTCATCACGTCACCGCCACGACCACCGCCGTAGGCTTTGGCACTGCTCAGCTCTTTGGCGTGGTAGAGGTGCACGTGGGTGGCCTCATCAACGTTGCCGTAGCGCTCACCGCGCAGGTTGCGGCTGTTGAGGTCCGCATAGTCTCCCATGCCGCCGCCGAAGATGGTGCCGAGGATGGTGGCCTGCCCGTTGGTGCCTTCCACCGTATCGTTGACCACCACATTGGTGGAACGGCAGTTGGCCATAGAGCCTCCGCCATAGACACCGCCGGTGTCGACACCCACCGTACCACCCCAGATGTTGATGTTGGTACTGTCAATCTCAGGGTAGCCGGCAATGGTGATGCGGTGGTTGGCACTGTCGTCGGGCACCGAGTTGAAGGGATAGATGGCATATTCGTTGTCGCCAATCTCCACAAAGTCGTAACGTCCGTCCGAGCCTCCGAAGATGTTGTGCACCGTGCCGCCGCTGACGTCGATGCGGGTTATGCCGTCGATGTTGCCGCTGATGTCGTTGCCACCGAAGATATAGTTCACACCGCCATCATCGGTCTTCAGCACCTCGACAAAGGTGTTGCCTTTGATGTCGCTCATGCGGCTGCCGCCGAAGAGGGTGTCGTGGATGATGACGTCCTTGCTGTTCAGACGCACATGGGTCGAGACATTCGCCACAGCGTGGCCGAGGACATCCTTGAATTCGTTGCTCCTCTTGGCTCCCATGACGCCGTTGTTGGCACCGGCAAAGACGGTGTTCACCTGCCCCTTGAGGAGGCGGATCTCGGGCACCACGTCGAGCATGTCGTCGACATTGTTGCCGCCAAAGATGGTGTGCACGGCATGCACGTCTTTTCTCTCGTTGTTGAGAAGCACGACAACCTTCTCCTCCACGCCAACGCCGTTACCGCCACCAAAGACGGTGTCGATGCCCGCCCCAGCTATGCTGTTAATCCCAGAGGTGTTGATGTCGATGAACGTGGACGACTGCAGAGGAGTGACGTTACCCGAAGGGTCCGGACAGTAGGAGATGGATGGATACTGCGGACGCGTGCCGTCGTAGTCGTAGGCTCCGTTGCCAGAGCCGTAGACGCAGTGCACGTAGGGGGTGTCGTTGAGGCGCAGGTAGGCCGAGGTAGCAGCACTCCACGTGCCGTCGCCATTGTCCTCGTTGAGGGCTGTGCTGTCCGTGGCTATCATGTCCCTGTAGGAGTCTATGAGAGCTTTCTCATCGGCTTCGGAATCACTTTCGCCAGCCTCTTTGTATGCTGCATAGTGGCGCTGGTAGTCGTTGGGGTTCATGTAGGCACCGAAGGAACGGATGGATCCCGTGCAGTCGTTGCCGCAGAAGAAGGAACCGTCGATGCGCGTATTGCCGCCGATGGTGAGGTAGCAGAGGCCGTGGACCTTCGACTGGAAGCCGCCGCCAAAGCCGTCGCCCAGCACATGGCCCCCGCGCGCTAGGAAATGCACCGTGCCGCGGAGCGTGCCGCCAACGGTGCTGAGGTCTATCACGGTGTCCTCGCGACTGCCGCTATGGAGCTTCTTGTTGATGTAGTTGGTGCGTTGACTGAAGCCCACGTCGGCATGCACACCACCGGCTACAACCTGGCCCATCACAAGGCCGCCGCGCAGGTAAAAATTGACGTTATTGTGCGTGGGCATCAGCATGCCTTCGTATTCGTCGTAGGGGTCGTAGGGCTCGTCGCTGGCGCTGGCATAGGTGTCGTAGAGGTCGCCGTCGCCGTAGTGACCCGTCCCGTCGTCGCAGTGGTAGTAGCCGTCAGAGCCGCCAACGACGTCGGCCACAACGAGGGCGTTGCTGTCGAGCACCAGGTAGACGCCACCACCGGTCTCAGAACCGATATCGCCCGACACATCGTTGCCACCCGTGACGTAGCCGTAGATGCCGCCGGCCAGGTACACGCCGGCAGAGTTCTTCACGTTGCCAATACGCGAACCGCCGAAGACGTAGTCGCACACAATCTTCGAGTCGGGCAGTGCGGTGACGATGGTTCCCACCTTGCTGGGCATCGTCAGGCGTCCGTAGACATCGGCCCAACCGCCGGACTTGTAGGAGACCTCGGAACCGTCGCCAGGGTTGATGTTGACGTCAAAGGCACGGCTGAAGAGGAAGTTGTAGAACGGGGTGGGGAACGGCATATGGGTGCCGGTGCCGGCTTTGGTGTCGTTGAGAACGGCGAGCTCGGTGAGGCTGGCGGGGGCACTGAAGGTGCCGGTGACGGTATAGGTCATGTCGTTGACCATATCGCCCACGTTGCCGCCGCCATAGACGGAACTGATGCCGCCGGAGTGCAGCTGGATGGTGGTCAGGTTGGTCATGTCGGCCGCGTTGTTGCCTCCGAAGAGACAGCGTATGTTGTAGTTTCCTTCTTCGGGACTGAAGTAGTCGGGACCGTAGCCGTCGAAGTAATCCGGGTGCTCGTCAAAGGTCTTCACAGGGTCCGTGAAGTCGACAGTGTGTGGATAGCTGGTATTGGTGCAGATGAAGTGACCGTCGTAGCCGAAGCCATTGAGGGAACCCTGCTTCCGGCAGTCAACGGTGCCGATGGGGTTCTGCACAGTGGCGTTGTTGCCTCCCAGGTAGGCGGTGTCGATCATGCCACCGCTGATCTGGACGTTGGCGTGCGAACCGTCGACCAGGTTGCCACCGCCGAAGAGGTAGCGGATGCCGAAGTCGCGTCCGTAGCCGGTGATGAAGCTCTCCACAATCTCACCGTCAGAGGGAAGCAGCTTGGTGTTGTTGACGTTGATGAAGACCGTCGAGGTGTTGGCTACCGAACCGCCCACGTTGTTGCCACCGAAGACGGCGAACATGGTGCCACCGTTGATGTCGATGGTGACGCCATTCTCGGGGTTATCTTCTTCGTTGGAGGTGACGCCGATGAAGGCGTTGCGCGCACCGCCGAAGAGGGTGTCGATGAGCACGTAGTCGTTATACCGGTGCGTCGAGTCGTCAGCACCACTGCCGTTCTTACGGATAAACGGCGTGTCGCCCTCGGGAACACCAACGGTGATATGCGCCGTCTTCAGGTAGGGAATGGTGCCGTTGCCGCCGAGACCCTGCTCGCTCAGGTCCACAGAACTGGCATCACCAATCTCGGGGTTGTAACGGAAGCAGATATCCTCGGTGCCATCCACAAGGTACTCTTGCAAGGGACCCCAGTCGAGGAACGCTGAGTCGTAGGACGAGAAGGAGTTGGTATGGTCGTCCTTGATCTGCGGCACATGACCATATTCGTAGACACTGCCACAGAAGTCGTTGCGCCGCATCACATAGTAGCGAGTCATCGTGTCTTTTTGCGTGATGGGGTTGTGGTACATGGCAGTTCCCTCACCAAGGTAGTAGGGATTGCTGGTAATCTCTGCGGGAAGAGTGACAGGGTACCGGGGGTTGATGATCCAGTTGGTGTCTACGGGCGGTTGGCCGTCATGTCCGTCGTAGTGGTAGCCGAAGTAGTAGTTCTGATACTTCAGCGAGGATCCGTAGAGGTAGGGGTAGCCGGTGATGGGGCTCATGTTGATGCCACGGTAGACGTAGTAGCCGTTGCCGCCACCATAGACATTGCCTATGTGCGCCGGATGATCCTTGCTGGTGTACTCGGTGCCGAGCTGCAGCGTGGCACCGTCGTCGCCCTGCACCCAGCCGGCAATGTCGTTGCCGCCATAGATGGTGTTGATGCTGTCGGCACTATGGACCACCACCACGGTGCTGCCGCCCACATTGGCCATACGACCGCCGCCAAAGACGGCACCGCGTATCACAGGACCGACGGTGGGCTTGGTGATGATGCGCTCACTCTTGGTGAAGAGCAACTCGATGGCCAGGGTGTCATACTGCACGGCACCGTTGCTGTAGCGCACGGTGACATAGACCTCGGCGGTATCTATACCGTTGCAGGGAGCAAAGTAGTTGAGGACGGCCTGCCCTTTCTTGGCGTGGTTCATCGGGTAGATGGTGTCCACGTCAATATAGCGGCGGTGACGACTGTCAACGGCGAAGATGATGGTGTCGACAGTGGCTTCCAGCGAGGTGGCTCCGGGCGCGGTGACAAGAGGATCGGTACCTTGATAGTAGTGGGTGCGGAAGGTCCCTATACCGGCCGACCCGAAGACGCCCTCCTCGTTGCGGTAACGGTAGTTGAGGTTGATACCGCGACGGTAGGTCTCCTCGATATACTCTGTGTAGGCCGGACGCAGATCCATGGGCACCTTGTTGCTGTTCTTGTACTTTATGTTGGCCCTGACACTGTTGGTGTCGTCACTGCCGAACGTCATCGAGGTCAACCTGGCGGCAATTCCGGTGTGGGCACTGTAGGGCTTGCCACTCACCGTGCACTGCAGACCGTAGGGCTTGTTGCCATCCGCGCCGTCACGGGCTATGGCAGTGATGCTGTCTTCATGCACCACCTTCGTGACAGGCATGAAGAGGGCACCGTTGCCGGCGGGGTAATAGGTGAAGCCGTTGCTGACACCGTCGTAGTAGCGCAGGTTGGCAGCGTCGGTGGCGGCGTTGCCGGTATACTCCGTGTAGTAGATGTCCTCAGGACGCTGGTAGGTGTGGTGCGAAAGCTTCCACACAGGCGGGGTAATCGCTGTCGCTTCGTTGTCGCGATTGTGGTCCTGCAGCATCATCCAGTAGTAGCGGTTCTGTATCTCACCGTTGATCTTGGGCTTCTCCCAGCTGGCGGCACCGAAGTCCCAGTTGTACCAGTAGGTGCTCTTAGTCAGAGGTTGTCCCACCTCGGCACGCACAATCTCTAGTTCGTCGTCGTCAGAGTTGGCTATGATGTAGTAACGGTAGCTTTTGCTGTCGCTGTCGTTGTACCACTCCTGGTAGTAGTAGCCGGTGTAGTCCGTGCGGTACCAGACGCAGTAGAGGTCGAATTCATTGTGGGCTTTGGAGACAATGGTAGGGTGTTCGGGGTCGGTGATGTCAAGGGCTAAGTAGGTATCTCCTTGGGCGGTGATGTTGGTGATATGCGAGGTGCCGTGGGGGTGCACCTCTACGCAGTTGTTACGGGCGTCGAAACGCGACGAGTCGAAGGCCACAGGGTCTTTCCAGTCGTCGTCGTTCTGGTCTACCGTTCCGTTCGACCACCACAGGCGGCCGTTGGTCAGTGTGAAGTAACCCTGCCCCTGCGCCACTGCTCCCCACAGCAGCAACACCATTAGCGCTAGCAGACGCGCACATGCAGGCGTTATATATTTATATTTTGCGTTTTCCAACATGTTCTCTACAATTATCCAAAGTGGCTAAAACTATGCAATTACTTGGCATATAATATTATAGGCAGTATAGCACAATCTTGTCCAAAAGACAAAGATACTAAAAAAATCGAAACTGCCTCTTTTTTAGCATTTTTACCCCATCCGCTCCCAGTCCGCTCCCAGTCCGCTCCCAGTTCGCTCCCAGTCCGCTCCGACAGTTCTCTGTTTTTGTCGGAGCGGTTTGAGAGGGTATATGGAATAGTAAACATACTGATTATCAGCGTTGATAGACGGCAGCGGCCGCAGGACTGGTGAGGTAGCCGGACTTCTTGGCGATGGCTTTGACGACGGTGTTCTCGTCGGGAAGGGTGAAGGTGACGGTGTTGCCGTTCACGTAGGTGCCGTGAGCCGTGCCGCCGGCCATGCTACTGCGCGGGTTGGTGAGGTCGATGGTGTAGTACAGCTTGGAACCGGCGGGACCGGTGATGGTGCACTGGTCACCACTGATGGTCACAGTGGGCTCCTCGCAGGTGAGCACGGAGACACCGGACGGGTAGTTACCTATGCGTTCGGAGACCGCCTTGACCACCTGGTTGGTGTCGGTAAGGACGGTGTCCAACACGGCCTTGCCCTGTACGGGATTATGTATCCTCGTACCTGTCTTGAGCGTGCCGTCGGCATTGCGGCCGGGCTCGCTGCCGTCCATGGTGTAGAGGATACGGACACCCGGCGACGAACTGATCTTCACGGCATCACCGTCGATCTTGATGACAGGCTTCGCGGCCTTACCAAAGGAGACCACGGAGGGAATCATCGAACTGTCGATGGTACCAGGTGTGGCACCCGGGAGGTAGGCCACAGCCTGCAGCGTGTCGCTCCAATCGATGGCGAAGGGGGTGCCGTCCCACAGTCTGCCGTTAGTGGCAGAGGGCTGTCCCTGCTCGGTGGGCTTCGTGACATAGCGGATGTCGACACCAGGAGTGGCACAGGTGAGGCTGGCCTTGATGGCTACAATGGGAGCCCCTGGTGGGTTGGGCGTGACAACAGTTTGTATCGCCACGTCGACAGGCTGTATCTGCTCCTGGTAGGCTATCTGCAACTCGGTGTTGCCATTGACGGTGCCGGCGTTGCCGCCACCATAGACGTTGTTCTTGATGTCGGAGAGCCCGAAGATGCCCACATGGGTCTTGCCGTCAACGTTGGACGTGCTACCGTAGCCACCGCCGAAGACAATGCCCGAGGAGGCTGAGCCCGCAGCATTGTCGCGGCCGATGGTGGCATCACGCACCATGACGTAGGTGTTGCCCACTACGGGGGCGGCAGAGCCTCCGCCGTAGACATTGCCAAAGATGCGTACACCTCGCGTGCCTCCAAAGCCGCCGATGATGGCGCGCGGGTAGGAGGTGACCTGGGCCGTAGCACCGAGGCCGCCACCAAAGACATCCTGGATCTCGACCCAGGCAGAGTCTCCTCCCCCGGCGGGTTTGTAGCGGTTGTTCATGATATTCACCAGCGGCGAGCCGTTGGTGGGAACGTCGGGTGTGTAGGCGGCGGCGCGACCACCGCCGTAGACGGTGTCAAGGTGCAGGCTGTCGGCACAGTCGTAGTCGGGGTCGATGTCGACGTTGACGACGATGTTACCCGTGATGTTGCCGTTGATATCGCTGCCACCGAAGAGGCGCTGCACATGGCCGCCGTAGAAGTTCACGATGACGTTGCCGGTGATGTTGGCGGGACGGGATTCGGTACCCTTGGAACCGCCAAAGATGGACTCGTACTTGCCGCCGTAGACGTTAAGGACGATGTCACCCGTGAGGTCGGCGTTGCGCGAGCCTCCGTAGAAGGTGCCGATGTTGGTGCCGCACATGAGCGTCACCTCGCCGCCTCCGCCACCGGCTTCGTTACCGCCGCCATAGGTGTTGGCCACCATGATGGCACAGCTGCCGTCGGGCTCGATCTCGAGGCGCGTATTATTGACGTCGCCCTTGGAGTTGGAACCACCGAACACCTCGGAGATGAGACCGCCGTTGATCTCGGTCCACGCGGTGCCGCTGACGTCGGCACCAGGATTGCCCTCACCGGCACCGTTGCCGCCGCCGAAGACCTCATAGATACGGCCTCCCTCGATGACGATGTGGTTGTTTTTAGTGTTGGCTGCGTTGCCGCCACCATAGATCGTCTTGATGGTGTTCTCCTCGCAGTAGTGCACGTGCACAAGAGTGCTGCCATCGTCGGCATAGGGGCTATGGGCCGCCTTGTTGCCACCACCATAGACGGCACTGAGGGCGAAACTTTCGTCGTCATAGGGCAGCGCCTCGACGTCCTCGCTGGTGAGCGAGTCGCTATGGGGTCGCAGCGTCTTGGTGTAGTCAGCCGTGGGAGCGGTACTGGCAAGGGTGTGTGCGGTGGAGTAGATGTGCACGTTGGTGTTGCCATAGGGGGTGCCGGAGAAGTTGTTGCCACCGTAGACTTCGCCCTTGATGGTGGGACCTTGCTCGGCGTGGCCCACCTGGCTCGCCTTGCCGATGTTGACGGTGGTGTTGCCCTTGGCGGAACTCCTCTCATAGCCCACGGAGGCAAAGGAACCACCGCCGTAGACGGAACCTTGGACGGTGCCGCCGGTGAGGTCGACGCGGGAGTCGCCATAGGTGCGGCCTGCCAGGTCGTCAGGAGTGGCAGTCAGGCCGGCAGCACGATGGCCGGTGGAGTCGTTGGAACCAACGCCGTCGTCGGCGGGGTCGTCACAGCCGTAACCGGCAGCGTAGATGTCGCCGGTGTAGACCTTACTGAGTTGGGAATGGATGGCGCCTTCTTGGCCTGTGTAGCCAAAGTTACCATCACTGATATTGAGGCGCGTGTCGCCGGTGACGACACCCTGCTCGCTGCCGCCGAAGATGTTGCCGTAGTAGGTGCCGCCGCTGATGGTGATCAGCGCGCTGGCAGAACGACCCATGGAGATCCAGCGGGGTTTCATCGGGTTGACATCGCCCTGGCCGCCACCGTAGACGTTGCCGGTACAGGTGTGCAAGAGGGTGTCCTTATTGTTTTCTGGTCCGCTGTACATGGTCCAGTCACCAATATTTTCTTCGGGGTCGACGGTGTACTCGCGAGCGGTACCCAAGATGAGACCACCACTGAGGTTAATGACAGCACGACCCGTGTTTTCATACATCTTGCCGTATTCGGTACCTCCGCTGCCATCGGTATGGAACACCACCTCACCAGAACCGTTCTTGATGGTGTCGTCCCAGTAGCCGAGAGAGGCCATCTCGCCGCCACCGAAGATAGAACCGTAGATGCGCGGACTGTAGGTATTCCCGCTGATGACGGTGTCCTTGACGGTGATCTTGGCGTTGGTGACGCGGCCTGCCCAGACATCAGCATAGTTGGGGATATCGCCCTTGCCGGAACCGAAGATGTCGCCGCAGCTCTCCTCGGCGTAGAGCAGCGAGTCGCCGTTGCAGTTACCGATGATGGCGTTGCCGCGCACCAGGATGTCAACATTGCCGTGGAGGGAGTCAATGTAGTGACCCGCGGTGTCGATGCCCGACATGGCCAGACGGCCGCCACCGAAGATGGTGCCAGTCAGTCCGCCGCCATCCATCAAGACGTGGATATTGCCCTGCACACGACCGTTGGTGTGGTTGGTGTTAAGGTAGTTACGTCCGCCGCCGAAGATGTTGCCGTCGTAGCTGGTGGTACCCTGCGTGCCGACGATGCCACTGTGGACCACGACGCTGACGCTGTCGAGGACGTGGCTATCGGCGCCACCGCCGAAGAGCGAGCCCCAGATGCGGCCACCATGGGTGGCAGGATTCCAATCATTGGGGCTGATGGATGTGTCGCCGGTGGTGGTGAGGGACACGGTGAGGTGCGCCTCATTGACGTTGCAGAAGGTCTTGCTATAATCGTTGGGGTCGTAGCCGATACCGCGGCCGGCAGCGTAGACGTAGGCGTTGTGACCGTTGTAGTCGAGCGGTCCGACGATGGTGTTGCCGCTGATCTCAACGTTGCAGACGCCGCCGTGGCGTTTGGAGGGGTCGTCAAACAGGAACACACCGGTGGCAGAGTCGCGCTCCACATAGCCGGTGGAGGCCATATCGCCTCCGCCATAGACGCAATCCATGATGTGGCCGCCCGTGATCTCAACGGAGGTGTTACCGTAGACACGACCGGCCTGCTCGGTGGGCACCATACGGATGGTGTCGCCGCCAGTGGTGACGAAGGAGGAGTCGTTGATGTGGATGAAGCGTTTGTGGTTACCATAGCCGCCGCCAAAGACGGAGCCATAGTAGTAGTAGGGTTTTTTGTAGCCGATGGGACGGTCGTGGATGATGGTGCCGAAGCGGCCGCCGGTGATTTTGACGTGGCAGTCCTCCTTGACGATACCACGGGCACCGCCGCCGAAGCAGTTGCCCATGAAGCGTCCACCGTTGACCTCGACGCTGGTGTTGCGCACATGACCCATATGGACCCAGTTCTCACGGTGCGAACCGAACTCTTCCACATAACCCTGGCCGCCGCCATAGACGTTGCCGGAGCAGGTGTGGTAGAGGCGTCCGATCTGGTCGATGAGGGTCCAGTCACGACCACCATGGATGTTGGTACTGCTGAACTCGAAGGGGGTACCCGTGTAGGGGTTGTCGTCGATGCGGAGCTTGGTGTAGCCGGTGTTCGTGTAGGCGGTGCCCAACTTGCTGTTCTTGGCACTGGAACCATAGTCGCCCACGTAGCGGTTGGTGTCCCACCAGCCGACCGACGACATCTCGCCGCCGGCATAGATGTCGGCCATGACGCGGGGATACTTGGTGATATGGACGTGGGTGTTCATGACACGGCCGGCCATGATGTCGGTAGTATCCTTGGTGTCGCCCTTGCCACCACCGAAGATGTCGCCGATGGTGTAGTTGTTGTCCACCAATATAGCGCCGTCGTAGGCTCCAATGGCGGTGTAGTAGACGACAATCTTGCCGTCGTCGGTAGTGCGCGTGGTGCCCAGATAGTCGTGGTATAAGATGCTGTCGGCAACGGAGAATCCGGTGCTGTCGACAAGGTCGCCAGAGTAGTTACGGATCTGCTGCGCCACACCATCGACCAGGATGGTGTCGCCAGATACGCTGATGAAGGTGGATCCGTGGTGCAGGGAGTCGTAGATGGGTATACCATTGGCATCGTTGCCTATGAGGAAGGCTTCCACGCGACCGTTGGTGTCGACACCGGTACGGGCCAAGGCACCGCCACCAAGGATGGTACGGCGTATGCGACCGCCGTCGACGATGATGTAGGTGTGACCTTGCACGCGACCGGCAGTGTGGTTGATGTTCTGCGCGTTGCGGCCGCCGCCAAAGACGCAGCCGTCGTACTCCTGAGTGTCTTCGCCGGAGCCGATGTAGGCGCCCCTGTGGATGGTGGTACGGGTGTGACCCAGGACGTGGCAGTCGGCGCCACCACCGAAGGTGGAACCGTAGATGCGGCCTCCGCTGACGGTAAGCTCAGTATTGTGGACGTTACAGTAGTTCTTGAAGTATTCGTCGGGATCGTTGCCAACGCCCTTGCCGCCGCCGTAGACGGAACCGTTCAGCTGCGTATGGTCCGTGGGACCTATGATGCCACCGGCGATTTCAACGGTGCAGAGACCGCCGCTGCGCTTGGTGGAGTCGATGAGGTCGTACTTGTGGTTGGCATCCTCCTTGACATAGCCCACAGAGGCCATGTTGCCGCCGCCGTAGACATTCTCGCGAACGATGGCGCTGTCGCTGATGCGGACGGCGGTATTGCCGTAGGTTCGGCCAGCGATGAGGGTGGCATCAACAATCTTGTTATAGGTGGTGTCGTAGACGGTGGAGTCTTCGCTGGGATTGACGACAGATTTGACGGTACGGGAGGTGACATTGATGTCACACGAGTCGTTATAGTGAGGTGGCGTCATCTCGCGACCGTAGCCGCCGCCAAAGACGGAACCGAAGTAGTACTGGCGGTCGGGGGCTACAGAGTCCGGAACACCGGTGATGAGGGTGCCGATGGTGCAGCCGGAGACCTTGACGTCGGTGTTCTCAAGAACAACGCCCTGCTCGGCACCGCCATAGACGTTACCCATGATGATACCGTCGCCGCTGATGTCAACGAACGATTCGCGCGAGTGACCCATGGAGATCCAGTGCGGCGACTCGGGGTCGACATCGCCCTGGCTGGCACCGACGATATTGCCGGTGCAGGCATGGGTAATTCTCCCGTCGACGACAACGGTCCAGTCGCCGTGGTCCGCAAGGTAGGGCTGGGTGTACTCGTAGTGGGTGCCTATGGTGTCGCAGCCGGTGACGGTGACCCTGGTGGTGCCGGTACACGGCGCGAAGCCGTTGGACAGCGGCGTGTAGACGTCGTGGTTAAGCCACCAGCCTACGCCCGCCATCTCGCCGCCACCATAGACGCCACCATAGATGCGCGGCGTCTCGCTGATATGGATGTAGGCGTTCATGACTCGGCCGGCAGTGACATCCTCGTAGTTGTCGATATCGCCCTTGCCGGAGCCGAAGATGTCGCCAACGCTGTAGTCGCTGGCCAGCAGACCCACACTGTCGGGATTGCCAATCCTCGGACTGCCCTTGACGGTGATGTAAGCGGAGCCATGGTGGATGGAGTCGTATTTGCCGTCCGTGAAGAGGGTGGCGTCGACGGCACCGTTTTCGTTGACGCCGACGAGGGCAGAACGACCACCACCGAAGAGGGAACCGTAGATGGTGCCACCGTCGACGGTGAGGTGGGTGCTACCGCCCACACGACCGCTCGAGTAATAGGGTATGGTACCACGGCCGCCGCCGAAGATGTTGCCGTTGTGGTTATTGAGACCATCAAAGCCCACGGTGGCACCGTCGTGGACATCGACCCAGGTGTGGGAGATGATGTGACCGTCACGGGCACCACCATAGATATTGCCGACGACGGTGCCGCCGGTGGCGTGGACATGGGTATGGTGGACGTTGTTGAAGTTCTTGTAGGCGTTGCCGGCGATACCGCGGCCGCCACCGTAGACGTGACCACCGTAGCGGCCATATTCGGTGGTGTCCTCGCCATCGATATACATACCCTTACAGTCGCCCTGGATGCCTATCTGGCCGCCGTTGATGAAGACGCGGGCAATGGTGTAGAGGGAGTCGGGAGTCTTGTCAACGTCGCCGGGAAGGATCATAGGCCCGATGGAGGCCAGGGAGCCACCGCCGAAGACGGTTTGGTGGATAAGACCGCCGTTGATGACCACACGCGTGGAGTCGGTGACGGAACCGGAGGCTTCGTTGTAGCTGTCGACGACGCCGTCGCCGTCGCTGTCGTACTGGCCGATACCAGAGCCGGCGCCGAAGACATTGCCGCGGGCTGTCCAGTGGATGTCGTCAAGCTTGTAGTCTCCTTTTTCAATGTCGCTGGCAGAGGGAACGCCAACGAGAGCGCGGGCAGCAGCAGGGCTGCCATAGGGCAGACCGATCTCGCCATCGTTGATGGTGACGACAGCTTTGTGGCGGACGTGACCATCCTGTCCGGCACCGTAGACAGAGCCACGAATGTGGGGACTGGAGGCGTCGGGGGTGGCTTTGACACTACCGCCGATGATGACATTGGTGCGGTTGGTATAACCGAGGAAGTAAGCTGGACTGTAGTAGTAGCGGGGATTTGCACTGATGACGGGAGCCGCCTCGCCACGGCAGCCACCGAAGACGTTGCCGGAGGGCAGGTCGCCCACCATGTCTTGCAAGGTACCCACATAGCCACCGGTGATGGTGACATCGGCAGTGCCACTGGAGGCCAGAGTGTCGCGCAAGGGACTGTCGGATGAGGCCCAGGCCTCGCCGTAGCCACGGTTCTGCCATACACCGGGACCACCGGCGTAGTTGCCCTTGCCGATCGAGCCGAGGTTGCCGCCACCATAGACGCAGCGCACCACATGGCCACCCTGCATGATGACTTGCGTATTGCCGTAAACCCTACCGGCAGAGAGACTGTAGATGACGGCGGTGGAGTCGTCATCTTTTCTCCACGAGCCACTGGCATCGCTGCCAGCCGTTAGGTGCTTGAGGTCGTGGCGCGTGTAGGTCCCACGGCCTTCGCCGCCACCGTAGAAGCTATGGCCCACAATGCCGTTGACAAGGGTGACGGAGGTGTTCTCCTGCACCTGTCCGTTCTCGGCACCGCCGTAGAGCGGCCCTGCCACCATCGGGATGACAGTGGCGTACTGCTTGACGTAGTCGGAGCGGATCTCTGATTCACTCTTGGAGTAGTCGTAGCCGGCGGGCATCGGGAGGTCGACCTTGACGCGGGTGGAGCGCACGTTGGCATAGCGGGCCATCTCGTAGCGGGGACCGGCCTCGCCGCGGGCGGCGCCATAGATGCCGCCATTCTCCTTGCCGCTATAGCCGATACGGGCTTTGTTGCGGACATAGACATCGGTGTTGCCAGTGCCGGCGCGCATGGTGATGGCTGTGGGCCACGACAGGGCAAAAGTGCTGCTCTCGTCGGTGTGCTGCACAATCTCGCCAACACGACGTCCCACATTGGCTATGGAGCCGCCTCCATAGACGTTGCGCTCCACATAGCCGCCGTTGATGTAGACGTGGGTGTTGCCATAGACAACGCCGCAGTAGGGATTGTATCTCCAGACAGACTCGACAGAGTCGCCGCCGTGGACGCTCGTGAGTTTGGTACGGGTGCCATCGATGACGCGATAGACGACGGTGTCGCCTTCATGGTATTTGTCGGTACCGCAGCCGCCGCCATAGACGTTGCCGCAGTAGAGAAGCGACTTGTAGATCTCTTCCCTCCGTTCGGCGGTGGTGCCGGGATTTTCGGCCTCATCATAGAGGTCGCCGTGGTTGCCGATCTTGCCGTCGTGGATGGTGACCCAGGTGCCGCCAAGGCCGTGCCCGTTCTCGCCGCCACCATAGACAGAACCGTTGATGAGAATCTGGGGATTATCGAAGTCGACAAGGACGCCAGTGGTGTCGGCACCGTCAATGGCACCGATGGTGACACGGCCCTCATAGTAGTAGGCGATGGTGTCGGAGTCAGAACCCGGGGCGCCTTCCACACCGCGGCACCCGCCGTAGACCATGCCGTTGTTGCCGCCCGTGGTGCCCAGGGTGCCGCCCGTGATAGTGACGGTGCAGACGCCGCCCTGCGTGCGGTAAACCTCGCCTTTGCTGCGACCGTCGGCAGCAGCGGGATTGTTGTCACTATCCGCAACGACCAAGGTGCCCACCGTGGCCAGAGAGCCGCCGCCATAGACATGACGCATCACCTGCACGGCATCCTTGTCGGCACCATTGATGAGGACACTGGCATCGCCCGCAACCCAGCCGCAGTAGCGCGAGAGGGAGTCGACAATCTTGGCACCGGTAGTGTCGTCCTGCAGGTCGTCGTTGGTCTTGTTTACATATTTATATACGCCTAAGTTATTCTTCTTACGTAGATAGGCTCTGTATGTATCCTCGCCGCAGCCGCCGGCGTAGACGTTGCCTTCGAGAGGACCAAAGCCCTTGTTGCCGTCGGAACCGATGCGACCACCGGTGATGGTGACGGAGGTGTTGTTATTGACAGAGCCGTTCTCGGCACCACCATAGACGTTACCCACGATGTGGCTGGTGCCGGTGGGCAGGGCGTCGACGGAGGGATAGTTGATGGTGACGTTGGTGTTGTTGACGTAGTTGTGGTTGCGGTAGACGTTCTTGCCGTTGAGACTGTGGCCCGGGAGACCGCGGCCGCCGCCGAAGACAGAGCCGTAGATGGAGTTGGCGGTGTCAGGGACAGTCTTCGCGTCGACAACTTTAGTGACGTAGTTACCAATGAGGCCGCCGGTGATGTCGACCGAGGTACGGCCATGGTCGGCATTGGTGGCCATATAATCCGAACTGCCGTCGATACCCACGGCAGCCAGAGAGCCGCCGCCATAGACATTGCGGCAGATGTGGCCAGCGCTGATGGCGACAGAGGTGTTGCCTCTGACGAGGCCTGCCGAGTCGGAAAGGTAGCCCGTGGCGTTGAGGTCGATACCGCGACCACCGCCATAGACGTTGCCGACGTAGGTGTTGAGGTCGCTCAAGGCACCGGTGTATTTGGTGGGGACACCAATGACACCGCCGGCAACGGTGACGCTGGCGTCGCCATACACCTTGGCGTTCTCGCCGCCACCGAAGACGGAGCCATGGATGGTGTCGGTGGTGCTGCCGTTGATGCTGACGACGGTGTTGCCACAAATGCGGGCGAAGTTCTCTTTGCCGCTCTCCACACTTCCCAGGCCGCCGCCGTAGACGCAGCCCCGGAGGGTGTAGCGTGTGGTCCCGTCGGCAGGAACGTAGGGACCTACCTTGCCGCCGTTGATGATGACGGTGTCGTTGCCGCCCACATAGGCCAGCTCGCCACCACCGTAGATATTGCCCTTCACCCAGAAGTCGTCATCGCCCGTGGGGTGCATCTCCACCTTGGCGTTGCCCGTGGTACGGCCGATCATGTCATTGGTGATGTTGCCACGGCCGCCACCGAAGACGGTGTGGTTGACGATGCCGTTCAGCAGGTGCACGTAGGGCGAGGTGATGGCCGGGTCGGAAACCTCATTGGTGGCTTGGTCACCGCCGCCGTAGACGTAGTCGAGGTCCAGGGCACAGTGGGTGCTGGTGTCGTTGACATAGACGTTGATGGCTCCCTCGATATTGCCGTTGACGTCGCTGCCGCCAAAGGCACGTTCGATATCGCCACCATAGATATAGAGGGTGACGTTACCGCCGGTGCCAATGCGTCCGGATTGGCCTGCGGGGTAATGATCGGCGTCGTAGCGTTTGATATTGGCAGGTTTGAGGGCGGAGCCCTTGGAACCGCCGAAGAGACGTCCGAAGCGACCACCATTGACGATGAGGGTGACGTTGCCGTAGATGTCGGTCAGATTGCAGCCGCCGTAGAACTCTTCGACATTGACCAACTTCCCTGGGTCGGTGGTACACTCGATGATGGTGGTGATGTCGCCCACGATGGCAGCCTCATTGGAGCCTGCGTAGAATTCGTCGATGTCCTCGGGACAGTCGCCCGTGTGGGTGAGGACCGTGTTGACGGGACCTGCCAAAGTACCGTTCATATTGGAGCCACCGAAGAGCTGGTGGATGATACCGGCATTGATGCGCGTGTCGGTGCCGCCGAGGCCGATGTCGGCAGGAACCACCTCGCCGTTACCACCGCCGAAGACCCGTTTGAAGCGACCGCCGTCGATGGTGGTGGCCACACCATAGGCATAGGCGGCATTACCGCCGGAATAGAGGTCTTCTATGGTATTGGCACAGCCGTAGACATGCACCATGGTCTTCTTGGTGGAGCTACTGGGGTCGCCGTTGGGACGATAGTCGGCTTGGTTGCCGCCGCCGAAGACGTTGGCCAGGGCGTAGGTGGAGTCGCCCGGCGCAGGCGGGGTGCCGAGGAAGATGGCACTGTCGGTGGCACTGTGGGCAGTGGAGTAGATGTTGACTACAGCGTTGCCAAGGGGCGTGCCGGCAATGTTGTTACAGCCGTAGACGTCGCCGCCAAGGATGGTGGCTTCACCACGGTAGTCACCACCGTTGTATTCGCCGATGTTGACGAGGGTGTTGCCTCGGTGCAGGGAGTCCTCGGTACCGACGGAGGCCATCTCGCCGCCGCCATAGACGTCGCCATGGAGGGTGGCATTGCCGTAGACGTTCACCGCCGTGCTGCCATAGACGCGGCCGGCATACTGCTGTACGCTGTCTCGCAGCGTGGTGCGTGTGATAGTAGAGAGGTCGAATTTCTTGGTGGAGATACCGTAGCCGCCGCCGTAGACGTCGCCGTGGTAATGAGTGCCGCCAGTCAGGTGGCCGATCTCGGCGTCGCCATAGATTTTGACAGTGGTGCTGTCGGTCACAGAGCCCAGCTCGGAACCTCCGTAGACGTTACCGCGCACGTGCGCATGTTCATATATATTGACGGTGGTCTGCTTGGAAGAGCCCAGGTTCTGCCAGAGGTCGAGGAGGTAGCTGTCGTCGAGTTTCTTCAGGCGTCCCATGGACGAGCCGAAGACGTTGCCGCCCTTGGAGTGCTCGGCACTGTAGTCGCCCTCAATCTCGTTGCCGATGGTGGCGGAGCCGTGGATGTCAATAGTGATGTGGCCGCGCGAGAAGCCCTCCACAGTGTTGCCGGCGTCGTCCTGGTTGTTGGGACGCATCTTGCCGTAGTTGGGGCTGTCTGGCGGGTAGAGGCCGTAACCAACGGAGGCCAGACGACCGCCGCCGTAGACGGAGCCGAGGACCTTGGTGGTGTTGTCACCGCTGATGTCGATGGTGACATCGCCGCCCACGTTACCGGCCGTCAGGGCGTCGCCCTTGAAGCCGCGGCCGCCACCGAAGACGTTACCGTCAGAGTAGGAGGTGCCAGTGGTGCCGAGAACGCCGTCCTGGAAGGTGAGCTTCACGTTACGCATGACGTGGCCGTCCTCGCCGCCACCGAGGAGGGACCCGTAGATGTGGGCGTCGCCGCTGACGCTGACGCGCACATTCTGCACATTGGTCCAGGTGTTGAAGTGGGTGCGCTCGTCTCCCTTGCCGGCACCGAAGAGGTAGCAGGTGACAGGATGTTTGATGATAGAGTCGAGGGAACGCGGCACACCGAGGGTGCCACCGGTCATGATGACCACACACGAGTCGCCGGTGACGTCGGTGAGCTCGTTGCCGCCATAGAGATTGGTGAGGATATGGCCACCGGTGATCTCCACCTTGGTGCTGCCGAAGACCTGTCCGGCGCTGCGGAGCCACTGGTTCGTGTCGTAGGGGAAGTAGCCGGAACCACCGCCAAAGACGTTGCCGTAGAAGGTGTGGCCGTCGCTGCCCTTGGGACGGGCGTCGGCGGTGCTGTTGGTGGCGAAGAGGTCGTAGGGAAGGTATTCAACACCTTTGCCGTTGCCATTATTGTCGTCGCGGCCGAAGACCCAGTGGGGACACTCGGGCATGGACGCGGCAGAGGTTCTGATAGCCACGGTATCGGCATTCTCCACGGCAGTGGCGGCGGCGGCCCATTGATCAGCGCTATAGGCCGACGTCTGACCGGCGCCGCAGCCTATCTGGCCTCCCTGGATCTTGACGTAGGTGCCACCGCGATAGACGCGGCCGTTCTGGGCACCACCGTAGACGGAACCCTTGATGAAGGGACCGGTATGGTCGGCTTTGCCGATGATGACCTCGGTCTCGTTGGCATAGGCGATGTGGCTGTAGAGGGGGTTGGAGGTGGTGTCGCCCACAGCACCCTTACTGCCGCCGAAGACCATACCCACGATGCGGTCGCGCTGGAAGTTGGTGTCGGCAGCTTGCGACCCGTAGGCAGACAGGAAGTTGGCGGGCATGGAAGCCGGACCGACGGTGCCGCTGCGCAGGTCGACAGTGGTCTTGCCGGTATTGGCCGTGCAGAAGGTGACGGCACCGGAGCTGCGCTCATACAGGCCCACGGAACCCATCTCGCCACCACCGTAGATATTGCCCTTGACCCAGAAGTCTTTGCTCTCGCCGGCATCAACCCATCTGATGTCGTGGGTCACACGGAGGTAGTTGGTGTCTATCCACTTGTCACCACCCATCACCACCAAGGGGTTGGAGGTGACAAGACCGGCGTTGACGTTGTCCGAACTGCCGTGGCCACCGCCGAAGACGTCATGGTTGACATGACCGCTGCGGAGCTCCACAATGGGGGAAGTGATGGTGGCGTCGTTGGGACGATACCGCGCCATGTTGCTGCCACCATAGACGTAGTCGACATCCAAGGGACAGTCGCCAGGCAAGGAGTCGATAATGACGGTAATCCTACCCTCGGCACTACCGTTCTGGTTGCAGCCGCCAAAGGCGTTGGTGATGTTGCCACCACGCAGGATGAGGGTGAGGTTGCCGCCAGTGCCGGCAGAATCTTGGAAGGCTTTGGTATCCTGCCATAATTTATGAATATCCGGCGATATTTTCCACCGCAATTTTGCTTCATCTGTCACGCCTAAAAGCGAGTCGGCATGCAACTGATCCCGTGTGGGATATTTCCTGATGTTGGCGGCGTAGTCGCCGGCACCCAGCGAGCCAGCGTAGACGTTGGTGAAGTTACCGCCCTCGATGATAAGGGTGAGGTTGCCGTAGACGGTACCCAGACGACAGCCACCATAGAGACCACGGTAGGTCGAGTTCTCTGCGCAGGTCACTTTGAAGACTTTCTCACCCATGATGTCGGCAAAGTTGCCGCCAAAGAAGTGGTTGTCAATGACCAGATCACCGCAAGGGCTCTCGTACTCACCTCTGGCGGTATCTATTTCAATGTTGCCCGATACAGTGCCATGACGGTTACAAGCACCGAAGATGTAGCCGATATGTCCGCTACTGACCTGGAGCTTGGTACCGCCCAAGCCAATGTTAGCGGCTTTGACGGCACCATTGCCGCCACCGAACAGCTCGTTGTAGCGGCCGCCCTCGACAGTGACGTCTGTACCCACAGCGTCGGCAGCGTTGCAGCCGCCGAAGACACGGTTGATGGTGTTGTCGCAGCCGTGGACGGTCACCTTGGGTCTCTTCGACGAATTCTCGTCGCCGTTATCAGGCGCATAGTCGGCAGCATTGCCGCCGCCAAGGACGTCGGCAATGGAATAGTTATCAGTCTCTGCACTGGCCAACTCATTGCTCTCACGGTAGCATTGATAGACGTCCACATAGACGTTGTGCTGCGGCGAGCCGTTGGTGTTGTTGCAGCCGTAGACCGAGCCGCCGGCTTTGGTGGTGTCGGTCAAGTCATAGACTTTGAAGTCGGCATTGCCAGTGTAGCCGGTAATAGTGTCTTCTCCTGTCTTGTCACTTATTTCATGTATGGCGGCGCCGATGTTGACATGTATCACGCCGTGGACGGTGGCTAAGATGGGCGTGACTTCAGGGATAGCAGGTGTGTAATCATCATCGCCAGGTTCTCCGTGAGCAGCAACAGCGGCTACAGCCTTGCGACCCAAGCCACCACCGTAGACGGTGCCTCGGATGCTGCCCGAAAGGATGTCGACAATGACGGAGTCGTCGTTGTTGACGGTGCCTTCAAGGTGAGTACTTTCGGTGTTGACATCACCAAAAGCCGAGCCACCATAGATGTCGCCATCGACGCTGGCACCGTCGAGGGTCACGTGCACGTTGCCGTCAACCTTGGTGCTCTCACCATAGCCGCCGCCAAAGATGCGGCCGGTGACACTGGCGGGAACGGATGCGGTATGCTCGACAAAGCTACCCACGGAGCCACCGTTGAGAGCCACGGTGCTGTTGCCTCGCACGATGCCGCGGAGGTTGCAGCCACCATAGATACCGGTGTCGACGGTACCATTGGTCAGGGTGACGCTGGTGTTGCCACTGACGCCGTTGGTGGCAATATTATTGCCGCCACCATAGATATAGCTCACTCGGCTGGCGGTGCTGTTGTCGTTGTAGATGACGGTGGTGCTGCCGGTGACGGCGGCAGCGTCGCCGCCGCCAAAGACAGAGCCTCTGACGATGGCTACCTTGTCGGCGTTGTCACCAACGCCGATAGTGACTTTGGGGTTGCTGGTGTTGACAATAGCGCGGGCACCCAGACCACCGCCGAAGACGTTCTTCGTGACGGTGCCGCTGATGATATTCACCTCGGGGTAGTTGCCCGTAGAGCTGGGATGGTACTCCGCCAGGTTGCTGGCACCGTAGATGTTGTTGATGCTCTTCTGGGCACAGTCGCTCTGTGTCCAATCCATATTGACCTGGATGTTGCCGGTGATATTACCGTTGATGTTGCTGCCACCGAAGGCGTTGCCGATGGCACCGCCGTAGATGTTCAGCGTGACATTGCCGGTGATGTCGGCGGAGTCGTCAGCGGTGTTGCCCTCCTGTCCCTTGGAACCGGCATAGACGTTGTCGATGGTGCCGCCATTGATGGTGAGCGTCACATCACCGTAGATGTCGGCCAGGTTGCAGCCGCCATAGACATCGCCAAAGATGCTGCCGCAGCCGATGGTGGTGTTCATGGCAACGGGCGACAGGGCGGTGCCAATCTGCACAGCGTTGCTGCCGCCGAAGAACTCCTCGATCTTTTCGCCACAGCCCGAGGCGTTGTCCACGGCGACAGCCATGGAACCAGTGATGGTACCGCTCGTGTTACTACCGCCAAAGAGCTGATTGATGTAGCCGCCATGCACCTTGAGGTCGGTACCGCCAGTACCGATATCGGCAGCACTCGACTCACCGTTACCGCCGCCGAAGACTTTGTCGTAGCGGCCGCCATAGATATTGGTGGCAACACCCAACGCCGCAGCGGCATTGCCACCGCCGAAGACGCGGCGCACAGTGTTGTCGCAGGTGTAGACATTGACCGTGGCTTTCTTGCCAGCGTTAGGTGAATAGTCGGCTAGGTTGCCGCCGCCGAAGACCTCGTCGATGGCGTAGGTCGGCTCTCCTTTACCGTCGTCTTGACGGTAGCTGGCAGCATCGGTGGTGGTATGCGCCGTACGGTAGATGTTGATGGTCACATTGTCCTTGGGCGAGCCGTTGGTGTTGTTACAGCCGTAGACGTCGCCGTTGATGACGGCACTGCCGACGAGGTCGGTGACTTCGCCGGTGGTGGTGTTAGCCGTGCCCGAGCCGATATTGACAAACACTTCGCCGTTGACCTGACCTTTGGCACTATTGTCGGTGGTCACATTGCCACTGCCGTCAAGGACATTGGCCAAACCCAAGCCGCCGCCATAGACGTCGCTCTTAACGGTGCCGTCAAGGATATTGACAGTGGTGACGTCGGAGCTCTCGTCGTTAACAACGCCTAAGGCCGATCCACCGTAGACGTCGCCCCACACGGTGGCACCATTGATGTTGACAGTGACGTTGCCCGCGGTGGAGGTGTTTTCACCGTAACCGCCGCCGAAGACATTAGCTTCGTTACCCACACCGCTAGCACCGATAGTACCGCCGTTGGCATTGACGGTGATATTCTGCGCCACGGTGCCGTTGACGTTGGCGCCGCCATAGATGCCGCCGGTGATAGTGCCGGTAGTGACAGTCACATTGGTACCGCCGGTGACGGAGGCAGCGGTGCTATTAGTACCCTTGCCGCCGCCATAGATGGTGCCGTTGAGGGTGCCTTTCTTGAAGTCCACTTTGGCAATCTTGCCCGAGGCACCCACCTCACCTTCCTCTGAGCCACCGTAGAGGTCGCCATAGAGGGTGGAGGTGGCAGTGGTGCCTACGGTGACGGTGACATCGCCGCCAGTGCTGGTGTAATGACCCTTGCCGCCGCCGAAGACATCAAGGCTGTTTCCGTTGCCCGAGGCGCCGACATGGGCTTCGATGTTGACAGCGATATTGCCAGCCACGTCACCGTTGACGTTGGCGCCGCCATAGATACCGGTGAGGTTGCTGTTGACGATGTTATGGTTGACGATGACGTTGCCGAGGGTAGTAGCCTGTGTGGAGGCCGCGGTGCCGGAACCCATGCCGCCGCCGAAGACAGAGCCATAGAGTGTGGCGCTGTTGAGGGTGACGGTAGTGGTATTGCTGGTGCTGCCGTTGACCGAGCCTAATGCCGAGCCACCATAGAGGTTGCCATAGACGGTGGTGCCGTCCAGCGTGACGGTGACGTCGCCGCCGGTGGTGGTGCTGTGACCATAGCCGCCGCCGTAGACCACGTCGGTGGTGGTGCCGTCGACACCCACTGTGCCGCCGGCAAGGCTCACCAATATGTCGCCGCTGACATTGCCGCTGGCATTGCAGCCGCCGTAGACACCAGTGCTGACGGTACCGCCATTGATATTCACTGTGGGAGCACCCATCACGTTGGCAGCCTTACCGCCGCCATATACATTGACCAGCGCACCGGTGGTGAGGGTTACCACTGGGTCGCCCTCGGTGGGAGCTTCGCTGCCGCCGCCATAGACGCCGCCGTTGACTGAAGCGCCGGCACCGTTGACGGTGACTTGCGGGTTGCCGTAGACAGTAGCAGAATTACCGAGGCCGCCGCCGAAGACATCGCCGCTGACCAAGCCATTGAGGATGTTCACGGCAGGGTAGTTCGAGCTACCTGTGGGTGTGTTGTAGTCGGCCTGGTTACCGCCGCCATATACATTGCCCACATACCAGCTGCTGGCGCAGGTGGCGCCGTTATTCTTGTTGATGTTGACGGTGATGGTGCCATGTATGTCGCCGTCGGTGTTGTTGCCGCCGAAGACGTTCTCGACAATACCGCTGACAATGTTCAGCGTGATATCGGAGTGACTTAAGGCTGTGCCTATATTGGCCTGGTTGGCGCCGCCGTAGACGGCACCGATGCCTTCGAGTTCGTAGCCGATGCGGTTGTCGGTGGAGTTATGGTTGGTATGGTTTTTAGTGCCAGTAGTGGTCCATGTGCCAGTGCAGCCGATGTTAATGGTGCCGGCATTGCCTGCTGCATAGTTACCGCCGCCGTAGACTTCGCCGAGCATCATGTCGCATGAGCCAACTCCTTTGTTGATATTCACGCTAATGGTGCCGCCGATGGTGCCGTTGCTGTTCGAGCCGCCGAAGACCTGGTTGATGGTGCCGCCGGTGACGGTGACGCTGGTGTTGCCCGTCACATTAGCCGCAATGGCAGGAGAGGCGTCCTTGTCGCCATGGCCGCCGCCGAAGACCATGCCGCTGATGGTGCCGCCGTCAATGGTCACCGAGGTGGCAGGCACGTCGGCAGCGTTACCGCCGCCGTAGACGTTGGTGATCTCGGTGTTGCACTTGGCAGGTACCGACACCGTCGGGGTGCCGGTGACGACCTTGGCAGCATTGCCGCCGCCGTAGACGTCGCCGCTGACG
>CACZRR010000016.1 GCA_902783595.1 uncultured Bacteroidota bacterium | reverse complement strand
GCCCGACGGGATGTGCAGGCGGCGGCGCATGCTCATCACGGGGTCGAGGGTGGTGCCCACAGTGCCTGTCAGCGTGCGGCGGCTTTCTATGATGTCGGCGTGGCGCAGGCTGTTGCCGCGTCCGAGGAAGTTGAGGCGCGAGGTCTCGTATTCGACGAGGTCGGAGGTCGGAGGTCGGAGGTCGGAGGTGTCGAGGGTGGAGGTCCAGAGCTTGTGGATGAGGTAGTGGGAGCTGTCGGCGGATCCTGGGCGAGAGAAGATGAGCGCCTGGTGGTCGGCGTCGTAGGCTGAGGTGATCTTCATGGCGTTGAAGACGCGGTGGTTCTCGTCTTCGGCTGGTGGAGCGAGCACCACCTCGCCATAGGAGGTGAGTTCGAGGTCGACATCGTGGGTGCTGTTGTTGGAGAAAGTGAAGCGGCGGATCTCGGCGCTGCGGTCCTTGAGGACAGTGATTTCGGTCTGTGTGACGATATCGTCGTCGGTGCGTTGGAACTTGATCTTGTCGCTTGCGAAGGAGACGTGGTAGCCCTCGGGCATAGTGTCGAGAGGGGCGTAGGTGGCGGACCAGAGGTGGTCGTCCTGGAGGTTGCGGATGTAGAGGTAGGTGCCGTAGTGGTCGGCGGAAATCTTGCGGTAGCGGTTGAGGAGGATGTTGCGGTAGCGGGAGAAACCGGATCCGCGGTCGTTGAGTAGGACCGTGTACTGGCCGTTGCTGACGACGCCGATCTCGGGAACATTGGCGATGGTGTCGAAGTCGCGGGCGTCGCTTTCGGTGACCACCTTGCTGTACTGGTAGCGCTTGTACTGCGTCACTTTGAGGTCGATGTAGGGTTTCACCTGCGCCTTCTCTTTGAGGAGTGTCTCCATGGAGCGCATAGCGGGGTCGTGCATGAAGTGGCGCTGGAGGCAGCCGGAAGAGAGGTAGTTTGTTAGGGAGGCGAGAATCATGCCCTGGTGGTGTGCGTAGTGAGCGCGGACGGGCACGTGGTCCTCCTCGTCGTAGCTCTCGAAGAAACCGAATTGGTCGTACATATTGAGGCTCTTGAAGGCCTGTATGTTTTCGAATACGGCGCGGTCGTCGATGGAGATAGTCATCAGGGAGCTGTAGGGTGAGATGACGATGCGGTCGGGAGTGGTGTTCTGGAACTTGAGGTAGGGGACACCGAAGGCGTGGTACTTGTAGTTCTTAGCGTCGTCGAGCTCGTTGTAGGCCGTCTCGCTGATGCCCCAGGGGGAGGGGTAGAAGGCACGCTGCGCGCGGATGGCGAAGCTGTAGGTCTCGTCCATCAGGGTGTGCTTGTAGGTGGGGAGGAAGATGAGCGGCATGAAATACTCGAACAGGGTGCCGTACCATGAGGCTACGCCCTTGTAGCCACTGTACTGCACGAGGGTCTTATCGAGGCAGAACCAGTGCTTGTAGGGTGCGTCGCCTTGTGCGATGGTGAGGAAGGATGTGAGGCGCGCCTCGGAGGCGAAGTTGTTGTAGTGGTAGGGAAGGAGGGTGTAGCTCTGCGTGTCGTAGCCGATGGAGAAGACGTCGAGCTGGGGGTTGTAGAGCTTGGAGAAGTCGGTGGCCTCGATAAGGCGCTGGACCTTTTGGAGGGTGGAGGTCGGAGGTCGGAGGTCGGAGGAAGTGTCACTTGTCATTCTGTTATTTTCGGAGTTTTCGGAGTAATCGGAGTTTTCGGAGAGGGCGGAGAGGAAGCTCTTGACGACATAGAGGCAGGCGACGAAGTTGCCCGAATCGCAGGTGGAGATGAAATAGTTGGGCAGCTTGGAGAGGGAGGAGATGTCGTACCAGTTGTAGAGGTGGCCGTTCCATTTCTCGAGTTTGTCGACGGTATCGACGATATGGCCGATGCGCTGTGCGGCGTCCTCGCGGGTGATGAATCCCAGTTCGGCGGCTGAGACGACGGCGGTGAGGGAGTAGCCGATGTTGGTCGGCGAGGTCTTGTAGTCGGCTTTCTTCTCGCGGTTGAGCTGGTAGTTGTCCGGGATGAGCCAGTGGGTGTCGGAGGAGAGGAGGCTGTCGAAGAAGTGCCAGGTGTCTCTGGCCAGCTGCAGCACCTCGTCGGTCTCCTTTGCGTTGAGACTCTTCTTGTTCTGCGGGAACTTCATTCCCAGCCAATACATGAGGAAGGGTGCTGATAACCACGATGCCACGCAGAAGATGATGCCCACCCAACCGAGGGGACCCACGAGGCCGACGAGGCCCAGTGCCACCAGTGCGGCGCTGGCCAGGTAATTGAACCAGAACTTCTGGAGGTAGTCGTCGAGGGTGCCCTTGGTGCTTTTCGCGGCCTCGTCGCTGGTGATCCAAGCGAGGAGATTGCGGTGGGAGAACCACATGCGCCAGCAGGCGCGGAGGAGCGCGTCGGTGTACATCCAGGCTTCCTTGGGGAGGAGTGCGAACTGCACGAGGGAGCGGTAGATGATGACCTTGAAGCCGCGCATGAGGGTCATATAGTATTTATAGCGCTTGCCGAAAGAGGGCACGCGCGCCACCTGACCGAGGATGAAGAAGACGATGGGGCTGGCCACTGCCACGAGTGCCGCCGCCACCATCCACGAGCCGCTGAACCCCGAGAGGCCATTGATGCCGTCGAGGCTGTAGCCCACCAGGATGGCCGCCAGCAGTGCCAGGCTGAGGACGCTGCGGCGCAGGTTGTCGAAGATCTTCCAGCGGCCGATGGTGTTCACCTGGTTCTTCACTTTGTCGCCGCGTTCGTTGCGCACGTGGGGCTTGAGCCACGAGATGATTTGCCAGTCGCCGCGGGTCCAGCGGTGGTGGCGCTTCGCGTCGTCGATGTAGTTGGAGGGGTTGTCGTCGAAGAGTTCTACATCGTTGATGAGGCCGCAGCGTATGTGGCAGCCCTCGAGGAGATCGTGGCTGAGGATGAGGTTTTCTGGGAAAGTGCCCTTGAGTACCTGCTGGAAGATGCTGAGGTCGTAGATGCCCTTTCCGCAGAATGAGCCCTCGTTGAAGATGTCCTGGTAGAGCTCGAAGGAGGCGGTGGTGTAGACGTCGAGCCCCCCGAGACCTGCGAAGAGCTGTGCGTAGCGGCTCTTGTTGGTGACCTCAACGTCGACGTTGACGCGGGGCTGCATGATGCCGTATCCGCGGTCGACGCGGCGGCCGTCGGGGGAGAGCTGTGCGCGGTTCAGGGGGTGCGCCATTGCGCCGATGAGCTTCTGTGCGCTGTAGAGCACGAGTTCGGTGTCGGTGTCCAAGGTGATGATGAATTGTATCGGGCATTCGCCGCCATTCAGCCACTCCGTGATTGTCTCTGCCCTGAAGCGCTTGGTTTTATCCTCGTCGCTTGTTGCCCCCAGCAGCAGGTCGTTGAAGTGCAGGATAGCGCCGCGTTTGCGCTCGTGACCGAGCCACGTCTGCTCGCCGTCGCTCCAGGCGCGGCGGCGGTAGACGAAGTTGAAGATGGGTGCTCCGTATTTTTCATTTAGTTCGTTGACTTTAGCCAGACCCGCGTCGACCACTTCCTGGTCCCAGGGTGCGTCGGCCTCCTTGTACGAGGCTGCGTCGCCGATCAGCGTGTAGTAGAGGTTCTGTCCGTGGGTCCCCTTGAAGCCCTCGCGACCGTCGCCGCGATTGATATTACTCAGGTAATACACCTCCAGCTGCTCCAGCAGTTCTACGGTCTTCTCCTTGTTTTTCAGGATTGTCGGCATGATGACCATCGTGGCGTACTCCTTGGGGATGAGGCCGTCCTTGAACTTGAGCTTGAAGGTGCCCACGGGCTTGTGCAGATGGTAGAGCAGCTGGTTGAAGAGGTCTATCACCACCTGGCTCATCGGCACCGCCATGATGAGCGTCAGCAGCAGCACCATCCACCAGAGATTCCCCATGTCGCTGTGGAAGCAGCTCGTCGCGAGATGGGCGAATCCGCATGCCAGCACGAAGCTTGCTGTGGCCACGATCCATATATACCAGTGAGCGCGCGCTTTCCACCGCTTGGGGGGAAACAACTCCCATCCCACATGCTCGTTTTTCTCGTCGGCATGTGCCACCAGTTCCTTCACCAGCCCGTACTCCCCTCTCTTCAGTTTGTGGCTCATTCGCACGATCTTCGCGCGGTAGTCCTCCTTCGTTTTGTCCTGCATCTCGTCGTACATCCCCGCCTTCTCGCCCTTCAGCATTTTCTCCGAGAAGCTTACGGCATCTATCAGCTCTGCCATCGGAAGCTTCGTGAGTTTCTTCAGCGAGTTGAAGATGTTCATCATCATCAGGTTCTGCTTAGCCGCTGCCTCGAGGTGCTCCTTCTCGCCCATGCTGCGGTCCGTCGGCTGGTAGTGATAGGCCTCCGCAGCCTCCATTTCGCGGCAGAGGGAGGCCAGTTGGCCTATCAGGAGGGCTTTCATCATCGGCAACAGGGCCCACACCTCGGGGTAGGAGAGGTAGTCCTTGGTCGACACCTGCACGCCGCGGAGGTAGCGGAACAGCAACTCCTTGTCCACCGCGTGGTGGCTACGCTTCAGGTAGCCCTCGAGCAGATTCCACAACACCTCCACACGTTTGCTCTCTACTCTCCACTTTCCTCTTTCCACTCCCCTCAGCTCCCCTCGCATCACTTTCTCCTGCTCGCTGATGATGTAGTAGTTGTCGAGCACCCACTCGTTGGTGCTGCCCACGAGGCGCTGACGGCGCGTCTCGTCGACGAGGGTGCTGTAGTATCGTGTGACAGCGGCTACGCTGTTTTTGAATGTCTTGTATAGATGGTCCATGGTGGATGTTTCTTCTGTTTTGAGGATGCAAATATAGGCGTTTTTTTTCTTCCGACCAAATTTATATGCAATATTTTCTGCCTCTCTGCGTTGTTAAACAAAACGAAAACGTGAAACGAAAATTTTTTTTAACGGCGAATGACTCGAATTACTCTAAGCAACGCAGGTCAGTTGCGGGCTAATTACTCGAATTGCTGGCGAATTACTCGAATTCTCAAACGTGAAACGTAAATCATAAATCATGAAAACCCTTCTGCGTCTTTGCGCCGGTGCGCTGCTCCTCGCGTCGTGCAGCATCTACCACCCCCAGATTGTCGACATCCCTCTCATCAACCACCAGGGCGACACACGCGTCGATGTTGCCGCCGGCATGTCGTGGTGGATCCTGCCCGAGTGCGTGAGTTTCGGCGCCACCGCCTCGTACGGTTTCACCGACTGGCTGGCGGGACAGGCCCATGTCGCTTACGGCGGCGACAACTTCTACCTGCAGGCGGCCCCCGGCGTCTACAAGCCCCTGGGCGAAAAGAGCGTCGCGGAGCTCTATGCTGGCATAGGCTACGGAGGCGCCTGGAACGACAAGGCCGAGAGCACCTCCGACTCACCCAGCAGCAACGATTTCTTCTACAGCGGCACCTTCCTCGTGCCTTTCGTGCAGGGTAACATCGGCTGGCACGATCTGTCGTTCGCGCACATCGACCTCGCCTTGGGTATCAAGATGGGCGCCTACATGCCGAATTTCGACTACCATGAGCTCGACGCCAACGGCGACCGCGTCGCAGGTTCCGGCTACACCTACAGCACGACCAATTTCCTCTTCGAGCCGCAGGCTATGCTGCGTTTCGGCGGCGAACACCTCAAGTTTAATGTGCGTCTCGGATATGTCTGGCTCAGCGACGTCTACGACAGCCAGAGCTCGTCGCGCAATTTCTACTACGACCTCTTCACCACAAGTGCAGGCCTCACCTTCTATTTCTAAAAGATCTATGCAACAAGTCGAGGTGATGAGTCCTGTGGGCTCGTGGGAGTCCCTTCAGGCAGCCCTGCAGGGGGGTGCCGATGCCGTCTACTTTGGCGTGGGACGCCTCAATATGCGGTCGCGCGCCGCCGCCAACTTCGGGGTCGACGACCTGCCCCGCATCGTCGCTACGGCTCACGCCGCCGGCGTGCGCACCTACCTCACCGTGAATACCGTGATCTACGACGACGAGATCGGCGAGATGCAACAGCTGCTGCGGGCAGCCCGCAGCGCAGGTGTCGACGCCGTGATAGCGAGCGACGTGGCCGCGATAGCAGCGGCGCGCCGCGAGGGACTGGAAGTGCATATCTCCACACAGTGCAATGTTTCCAATATCGAGGCTGTGCGCTGGTACGCACAATGGGCCGACGTGATGGTGCTGGCACGTGAGCTATCGCTGCAGCAGGTGGCGGCGATCGCCCGCGCCATCGAGGCTGAGGACCTCCGCGGCCCCAGCGGGCGGCGCGTGAGGATCGAGATGTTCGCCCACGGCGCCCTCTGCATGAGCATCAGCGGCAAGTGCTATCTCTCCCTCGACAACTGCAACCTCTCCGCCAACCGCGGCGCCTGCCTCCAGCTTTGCCGCAGGGGCTACATCGTCAAAGACAAGGAGAGTGACATCGAGCTGGAGATAGACAACGAGTACATCATGTCGCCCAAGGACCTCTGCACCATAGGCTTCGTCGACCGCCTCGTGGCGGCAGGCATCTCCGTGCTGAAGATCGAGGGCCGCGGACGCAGCGCGGATTATGTGAGGGCGGTGACGGAGTGCTATCGTGAGGCGGCGGATTTAGTGGAAAGAGGAAAGTGGAAAGAGGAGAGTGGACAGAAAATACCGATCTGGAAGGAGCGGCTGGCGACGGTGTTCAACCGCGGTTTTTGGGACGGATACTACCTCGGTCAGCGCCTCGGGGAGTGGAGCAAGGTGTATGGCTCGCAGGCTACGGAACGTAAGGTGTTTCTCGGACCCGTGCGCAACTTCTTCGCCCGCATCGGCGTGGCGGAGGTGGAGCTGCAGACGGGAGAGGAACTCCGCGTGGGCGACGACATTGTGGTGATAGGGTCGACAACGGGCGTATACCATGCTACGGTGGAGGAGATGCGGCTGGATCGTGCTCCCGTGGATGTGGTACGCCAGGGAGACCACTTCAGTATCGCCACCAAGGAACCCCTGCATCGCGGCGACAAGGTCTACCGCATCGATCATGTCCCCACAACGTAAAACCACAAACGGGATGGCAAAGACAAAGACATATTTTTTCTGTCAGGAGTGCGGCTACCAGTCGTCGAGCTGGCTGGGGCGCTGTCCGGAGTGCGGACGATTCGGTACCTTCGTCGAGGAGGTGGTGAAAGCGGAGAGTGGCAAGCGGAGCGTGGAGAGCGGAAAGCTGCAGTCGACACCGAAGAGGATTGATGAGGTTACCTACGACGAAAGGAGACGCCTGGCGACGGGCATCGGCGAGTTGGACCGTGTGCTGGGCGGCGGCATTGTAGCGGGGAGCCTCTTGCTGCTGGGCGGCGAGCCAGGCATCGGAAAGAGCACGCTGCTGCTGCAGATGGCTCTATCGCTATCTGTCGAGCCTGTCCTCTATGTCAGCGCCGAGGAGAGCGAGGAACAGATCAAGATGCGCGCCGACAGGTTGGAGAACGGAAAGCGGGAAGGGGAGAGCGGATTGTATGTGGTGAGTGAGACGGTGACGGGGAGGATCTTCGAACATATCGAGGCACTAAAGCCGCGTCTGGTCATTGTGGACTCGATACAGACGGTGACCAGTGAGGCGCTGGAAGGTGCGGCGGGCAGCGTGGGTCAGATAAGACAGTGCACGTCGGAGTTCCAACACTACGCTAAAAGCACCGGTGTACCCGTGATGTTGATAGGACATATCACGAAAGACGGCACGTTGGCGGGTCCCAAGGTGATGGAGCATATCGTCGACGCGGTGCTGCAGTTCGAGGGAGACCGTAGCTACGGATACCGCATGTTACGCGCCGGGAAGAACCGTTTTGGGAGCACCACGGAGATAGGTCTCTTCGATATGACGTCCGGCGGATTGCGGGAGGTGGCGGTGCCGACACAGTTTTTCCTGTCTTCGCGCAGCGAGATGGTGACGGGCGCCACGGTGGCGGCAACGCTGGAGGGCTCGCGGCCCCTCTTTGTGGAGGTGCAGAGCCTGGTGAGCAGTGCCGTCTACGGCACGCCCCAGCGTGTGGCCAACGGTTTCGACCTGCGGCGCCTGTCGATGTTGCTGGCGGTACTGGAGAAGCGTTGCGGATTCAAACTTGCCGCCAAAGATGTGTTCCTGAACATCGCCGGCGGCCTGCGGGTGACGGACCCGGCTATAGACCTTGCAGTAGCCTGTGCTGTCCTCTCGAGCAATGTGGACATACCCCTCTCGCCACATATCGCGTTGGCGGCGGAGCTGGGATTGGGAGGTGAAGTGCGCCCTGTGACGCGTGTGGAACAGCGCATCGCTGAGGCCGACAGGCTGGGATTCGACACTATTGTCATCTCGCGCTACAATGAGCGGGAGGTGGACGCCTCCCGTTACGGCATACGCATACGGCCGGTAGCGATGATCGACGAGGCGATGCGTCTGCTGTTCAGTTGAAATCATCTGCGCTATCAATTCGAGTAATTCGCTTATAATTAACCTGCGCAAGCAATTCGTAAAATTAGTATAATTCGCCGTGAAAAATAGCCGAAAACATAAAACGTTAAACGTAAAACCAGGATTTTGAAAGGTAATGATCTTAAACCGCGCATAGGTTTCTTCGGCCGACGTAATGTCGGCAAGAGCAGCCTCATCAACCTCCTCACGGGACAACAGGTTGCCATCGTCAGCCCCACAGCGGGCACCACCACGGATCCCGTTCGCAAGAGTATGGAGATAGGGGGCGTGGGTGCAGTGGTGCTCATTGACACCGCGGGTCTCGACGATGTCGGCGACTTGGGTCGGCAGCGTGTAGAGAAAAGCTTGTCTGTGCTTGCCGAGGTGGATCTTGCCGTTCTCGTCTATACCCCCGGAGGGTGGGGCGAGGTGGAGGAACAGGTGGTGCGGCGCTGCGAGGAGGGTGGTACACCACTGCTGCGGGTGCTGTCGAAGGACGGCGAGATAGACCGTGATGGTCTTCTGAAGAAGATAAGCAGAACCCTGCGCGGAGTTGCCGGGGAACGGCGGGGGCTGCTGGGTGACGTGGTGAAAGGTGGCGACCGAGTGATGTTGGTGACGCCCATCGACAGCTCGGCGCCGGAGGGGCGCATGATCCTGCCGCAGGTGCAGGTGCTTCGCGAGCTGATGGACCTCCACGCCGTTGCCACGTTCTGTCAGCCCGAGGAGCTGGAGCAGCATCCCGCGCTACTGGGGGGCTACAGCCTTGTGATCACAGACAGTCAGGTCTTCGAAAGGGTGGCGGCGGTTGTCCCCCCGGATATCCGCCTCACCTCCTTCAGTATTGTGTTGGCGCGGGGGAAGGGACTCTTTGACGAATATCTGAGCGGCACTCGTTCCATTGCACATCTGCAGGATGGCGACCGCATATTGCTCCTTGAGAGTTGCACCCACAACGTGACTTGTGACGACATAGGGAGGGTGAAGCTGCCGGCGGCGCTGCGGAAGGCTACAGGCAAAGATCTCCAGTTCGATATGGTAGCTGGCGGCGACAGCTTGGAGACAAAGCAGATACGTGATTACGCCCTCGCCATCCAGTGCGGTGGCTGCGTCATCACCCCGCGCCAGTTGCGTGCGCGCCTCACGCCCGCCCTGCAGGCCGGCATTCCCGTCAGCAACTATGGCCTCGCCCTCGCCTGGTGCAACGGCATCTTCGAGAGAGCGACAGAGGTTTTTAAATTCTAAGTTCTAAATACCAAGTTCAGAAAATGGTTGATACTCATCAAGCTCCCCAACTGAGCATCGTGGTGGCGCAGGCGGAAAACCGTGCTATCGGTGTGGGCGGCGATATGCCGTGGAGACTCAGCGCCGACCTCAAGCATTTCAAAGCATTGACACTGGGACACACTGTGGTTATGGGACGCCGCACATGGGAAAGCCTTCCCAAGCGCCCCCTTCCGGGACGTCGCAATATTGTCCTCTCGCAGAACGAGGACTTCGCCCCCGCTGGTGCCGAGGTGGCGCACAGCGTTAATGACCTCTTCAAACTTCTTGCCCACGGAGCAGATAATGACGAGGTGTTCATCATTGGCGGCGGCAGGCTCTATAGCCTCCTGATGCCGTGGGTGCAGCGTCTCTATGTTACGTGGGTGCACCGCGAGTTCCTCAACTCCGACACATTCTTCCCCGTCATCGATCTCTCCGAATTCACCCTCGTGCGTCAGACAGAGCGTATGGTCGATGAGGGCAGCGGGTTGGAATACAGCTACGCCGAGTATGATAGAAAGTTAAGAGATAAAAGTTTAACATTATGACGATCACTATCGTCAATATCGGCGATGAGTTGCTCATCGGTCAGGTCGTCAACAGCAATGCGTCGACGATGGGCCAATTACTCACTGCAGCAGGGATGGAGGTGCGCCGTACGGTAGTGGTGGGCGACGACTATGCTGCCATTTGGCGGGCCGTGGATGATGCTTTGCATGAGAGCGACGCTGTACTGCTCACCGGCGGTCTTGGCCCCACCAAGGATGACATCACCAAACGTGTGCTCTGCGACTACTACCACTGCGAGTTGGTGGAGAATGAGGAAGCGTTGTCCAACGTGCGGCGCCTCTTCGAGCAGCGGGGCTATGAGCTCACCCCCGTGAACAGGGCGCAGGCGCTGGTGCCGGCCTGCTGCGAGGTGTTGAACAACGACCTCGGTACGGCGCCCTGCATGTGGTTCGCCAGCAACGATCCTGCGACAGGAGTGCTGGTATCGCTGCCCGGGGTGCCCTTCGAGATGGAATGGCTCATGCGCAACAGGGTGATTCCTAGGCTGCAGGAGACATTCAGTACCGGTCTTATTCTCACCAAGAATATTCTCGTTCAGGGTATCGGCGAGAGTTTTCTCTCCGACCTCATCGAGCCGTGGGAGCTGTCGCTACCCGCAGATGTGAGTCTCGCCTATCTCCCCGTGGCGGGGATGACCAAGCTGCGCCTCACAGCGCGTTTACCGCACCACTATCCGCTATCCACTTTTCACTTTCCACTTGATGGACTCTACCACCTCGCTGGCAAGTACATTGTCGGCGAAGACTGTGAGACGCTGTCTGAACTGGTGCATAGGACCCTTCTGCAGCGTGGCCTCACGTTGGCGGTGGCGGAGAGCTGTACGGGTGGCAATATTGCCAGTCAGCTCACCGCTCAGGCAGGTGCATCGGCCTATTTCAAAGGTGGTGTAGTGGCGTATAGCAATGAGGTCAAAGAGAATGTCTTGGGGGTGCAGCACAAAACGCTGGATGTCTACGGTGCGGTGAGCGAGGAGACCGCCTGCGAGATGGTGCAGGGGGTACGTCAGCGACTTGGCGCCGACGTTGCTATTGCAACCACCGGCATAGCGGGTCCTGACGGCGGCACACGGGAGAAACCTGTGGGTACAGTATGGATCGCCGTGGCCGACGGGGACGGCTGCTTCGCGCAGCTATTGCAACACGGCGGATCTCGGCGGCAGCAGAATATCGACCGTGCTACCAACCAAGCTTTTGCAATGATAATACATCTGATATGCCAAAAGGATTGATCTCTATCCTGTTGCTCGTGGTGAGCAACATCTTCATGACCTTCGCCTGGTACGGCAACCTCAAACTGGAGCAGATGCACGTCACCAAGGATTGGCCTCTCATCGCTATCGTGCTGCTGTCCTGGGGCGTGGCGCTGCTTGAGTACCTCTTCATGATTCCCGCCAACCGCGTGGGGAGCCAGATCACCGGTGGACCCTTCACCCTCATGCAGTTGAAAATCATCCAGGAGGCTATCTCACTGACTGTCTTCACCGTTATTGTCGCCACGTTATTCAAGGGCGAACCCATACGATGGAACAATTTCGTCAGTTTCGCCTTCCTCCTCCTCGCCGTTGTTTTCGCCTTCTGGAAGCGCTGACGGCTACAGCAACGCTTCTACCGCCGCCGCCACACTGTCCATGGGGACGGTGGGCTCGAAGCGACGCACTACTTTGCCGTCACGGTCGATGAGGAATTTGGTGAAGTTCCACTTGATGTCGGAATTCTGGTCGTAGAGGCTATCTTCGGCACGGTACATCTTGTCGAGGAGTGCACCGATGCGGTCGGTGGTGTCGAAGCCAGCAAAGGGAGCCTGCTCCTTGAGCCACACGAATAGTGCGGCGGCGCTGTCGCCGTTGACCTCCACTTTGTTCATCTGTTCAAATGTGGTGTGGTAGGTGGAGGAGCAGAAGGCCGCTATCTCGTCGTGGCTGCCGGGGGCTTGGGCACCGAACTGGTTGCAGGGGAAGTCGAGGATCTCAAACCCTCGGTCGTGGTAGATGGCATAGGTCTTCTGCAAGGCCTCATACTGTGGGGTGAAGCCGCACTGTGTGGCGGTGTTGACCACCAGCAGCACCTGCCCCTGATAGTCAGCAAGGTTTACGATGTTGCTGTCGCCGTCCAGCACGGAGAACTGATAGATGGCGTCGGAGGATGACGTCGGGGTGGTGGCAGTGTCGCGCTGATTGCAGGCTGCGAGAATTACTGTGCAGGCTGCCAAAAATAGTAATGTCTTCTTCATGGTGGGTTATGTAATACGTTGTTTTCAAACTGCAAAAATACGCTTTTTTCGTCATGTAGTTATATATAAAACGTGATTGCTTTTTTTTTGTTACCTTTGCCTCGCAAAACAACCGCTCATTTTAACGTAAAACCTTTTATGTAATGAAAGCAAAGTATATTACCTTCGCCCTCGTTTTTACCCTCGCTGCAGGGGGTGCGGCGGCGCAAAAGAAGCAGCCCAAGCAGCAATCAGCAGGCGGCATCACCACAGAGATGATGCAACAGATGAAACAGGGCTTCGGCAGTAGTGCCGCCGACAAAGCTCTGCGTAATATCATGGTGAACCAGAGCCCCACGAAGTTGGCTATAAACTTCGAGAACGCCACTAAGTTCGACTCGCATTTCAGCAACCGTGTGGTCTCCAAGGCTGTCACCGACCAGAAGTCCTCCGGACGCTGCTGGATGTTCACAGGCATGAATGTGCTGCGCAATCAGGCCATCCGCCGCCATCACCTGCCCGCCGATTTCCAGTTCTCGCAAGCCTATCTCTTCTTCTACGACCAACTGGAGAAGAGCAACCTCTTCCTGCAGGCTATGATCGACACCTACAAGAAGCCCCTGAACGACCAAGAGGTCGAGTGGCTCCTCAAAAATCCCATCGGCGACGGCGGCCAGTTTACAGGCGTAGCTAACCTCATCGACAAATACGGCCTCGTGCCCTCCGACGTGATGCCCGAGACCTACAACACCAACAACACCTCCAGCATCAGCAACCTCATCGCCCTCAAACTCCGTGAGGACGGCCTCCAGTTGCGCGAAGATGCCAATGCCCTCTATAAACTGTTCCCGAAAGGTGACAAGGCTGCACAACATTTGCAGGCCAAGAAGACGGAGATGCTCGCCACCATCTATCGTATGTTGGCACTCACCATGGGGGAGCCCCCCGCACAGTTCACCTGGCAGCAGAAGGACGACAAGGGCACCATCGTCGAGACCGCCACCTACACCCCCATGGAGTTCTACGAGAAGTTCGCTAAAACCGATTTCTCAAAGTACTATATGGTAATGAATGACCCCACACGCGAGTACTACAAGGTCTACGAGATTCAGTACGACCGCCACGTCTACGACGGCCAGAACTGGCGCTACCTCAACCTGCCTATGGAAGACATCGCGCCCATGTGCATCGCCAGCATCAAGGACAGCACGATGATGTATTTCTCCTGTGACGTGGGCAAGTTCTTGGACCGCGACAAGGGTCTGATGGATATGAACAACTACGACTACGAGAGTCTTTTCGGCACCTCCTTCGGTATGGACAAACGCCAGCGCGTCGCAACCTTCGCCAGCGGCTCGTCGCATGCTATGACGCTTTGCGCCGTCGACCTCGACAAGGACGGAAAACCCATCAAGTGGATGGTGGAAAACAGCTGGGGCCTCGACTACGGCTGGCAGGGCAACCTCATCATGACCAACGATTGGTTTAACGAGTATATGTTCCGTGTGGTTCTCGAAGAGAAGTATATCCCCGCACATATTCTCAGCATGATGCAGCAAGAGCCCATTATGCTCCCCGCCTGGGATCCCATGTTCGCCCCCGAACTTTAAAAAATAAAGACTAGTATCTCCTTCGGCTCATCACCGAAGCATGATAGAAAACCTAATCGGCTACAACCGAAACCGAAAACACAAAGGCGGGATAATCCCGCCTTTTTTTATATAGCTCCAGATTCCACCTAAAGCCCCTATATCTTCTAAAACTAAGAATTTAGAGCTTAGAATTCAATAACTCTTAACTCTTAACTTTTAATTTTTAACTTATACCTCTTCCCCTCCTTGTTCTTGAGAGTCGCGCTGGTGAGCCACGGGTTGAGTGTACGCAGGCTCTTGTAGGTGGTGCCGTTATCGATTGCGAACTGGACGAGGTCGACATCTCGCCCCTCGAGTGTCACCTCGCGACACGCCACCTCCGCATACCTGTCGCAGGAGCGCAGGTGATAGCCGTAGTCTTCGGGGTTTTCCATGATGAGCTTCAGTGCCAATATGCGGTGCACATAACGTGTCGTCTCACGGTTCAGCAGTAGCTGATAGTAGCTCCTCTGCCGCTGCTGGTTGAGTCTTTTCTCAAGCCCGTTCTCGCCCATATTGTAGGCTGCGGCGGCCTCCGTCCAGCCTCCAAAGCGGCGACGCAAATCCTTCAGGTAGCGGCAGGCAGCATGCGTTGAGGCTTCGAGGTGGGCGCGCATGTCTACCTCGTCGTTGATCTCCAATCCATAGCGCTGCCCCGTGGCTTTCATGAACTGCCAGTAGCCACTGGCACCAGCGGGAGAGGTGACGTTCTGCAGTCCGCTCTCGATGACACAGAGATACTTCATGTCATCAGGCACTCCCTCTTGCCGTAGGATGCGCTCAATGGTGGGGAAGAATCGCGTCGACCGTTTGAGGATGAGCAGTGTGCTGCTCTGGTAGTACATGTTCGTCACCACCTCTCGGTCCAACGCCTCTCGAACGACGTAGTCGTCGAGGGGAACTCTCTCGCCACAAAAAGTGAGACTGTCGGGCAGCGGGGGGGCATACACGCGGTAGTCGGCACGGATGGCTTCGCGCCGGATATCGTCGTCGTCGCCCCTGCGTGAGGCAAAAATAAAAGCCTCGCCGACAAGAGCGACAGCGGCGAGGATAATGGCAATAAGGGGAAGACGCTTCATGGTGTCTATACTTCTGCTTTCATGATCACTCGAACAATGGTCTGTGCCACCTCTCGCTTCGTCATCAAGCCGCTCTCCCAACGACCACCTTTAGCACCGAGGATGGTCACCTTGTTGGTGTCGACACCGAATCCCGCGCCGGCATCGCGCAGTGAGTTGAGGACGATGAAGTCGAGGTTTTTCTTCCTCAGCTTAGCAGTGGCGTTGGCCTCTTCGTTGTCTGTCTCCAAGGCGAAGCCTACGAGGGTCTGCCCCTCGCGTTTGCTGCGTCCCAGGGTGGCCAGGATGTCGGGGTTCTGCACAAGCTGTAGCGTGAGCCCCTCGTCGCCCTGTTTCTTGATCTTGTGGTCGGCCTGTTCGGCAGGGCGGTAGTCGGCGACGGCGGCGCTGAGGATGGCCCCGTGGCATTCGCCCCACACGGCCTCCACGGCGGCAAGCATCTCCCTCGCACTCTCCACGTCGACACGATGGATGCGCGGCAAGGAGGGGATGGCAAGGGATGTCGGACCCGTGACAAGGTCCACGTCGGCGCCGGCCTCCGCCAGTGCCTCCGCCAGCGCGAAGCCCATCTTGCCGCTGCTATAGTTGCCGATGAAGCGCACGCTGTCAATCTTTTCATACGTAGGCCCTGCTGTGACCAACCAGCGCTGTGAGGATAATACTCCGCAACCTATCCCGTCTATCGCCGAGACGATGGCGGCGGGGTCGGCCATACGACCTATGCCGTCTGTGCCGCAGGCGAGGGCTCCGCTCTCGGGACCGACGACGCTGACGCCCCACGACCGCAGGATGGCTACGTTACGCTCCGTGGCAGGGTGACGCCACATGCCGCTATTCATGGCGGGTGCCAGCAGCACGTGGTGCGGCTCCGTGGCGACGAGCAGCGTGCTCAGTGCGTCGTCAGCGATGCCGCTGGCAAGTTTGGCAATACAGTTGGCGGTGGCGGGAGCCACAACAACGATGTCGGCCCACTCCCGCAGAGAGATGTGCTCGGTGCCGCCAGAGGCGAAGAGGTCGTTATACAGCGGTGCACCGCTGACGGTCTCCAGCGTGACACGCGTGACGAACTGCAGCGCGTGGTCCGTGGCTGCACAACGCACGGCATGCCCTGCTCTGCGTAGCAGACGAACCACTTCGGGCGCTTTGTAGGCCGCGATACCTCCCGTTATGCCAACTACGATATTCAAGGTGCGATTTTTTTACCCTTCTACAGCCTTGATCTCCTCGTCGATGGCCTCAGCCTGCTTGATGGCGGCGCTCTCTTTGGCGGGGTTGCGGAAGTAGATCTTGTCTTCCAGGTATTCCTCCGTGGCCTCCAGTGTGGGCTTGGGTTGCATCTCATAGCGGCGCACAATCTCGATCTGCTCGCGGTTCTCGTAGACCTCGTCGACGCCCTCGTTCATCGACTTGAAGTCGTCGATGCGGTTGTGCAGCTCGCGTTTTTCTTCAGCGGCGATCTGGTTGGCACGTTTGGTGAGTACAGCGACTGTCTCATAGATGTTGTCCGTGCCGCGGTCGAAAGCGGCAGTGTTGCGCGTGATGGTAGTGGTGATAACCTTTTTCTTTTCCATATTGTTGTTAGAGCTAATAATTCAAAATTATATTTTTATTTGCCTGCGTCAGCAATTCGAGTAATTTGCTTGTAATTGACCTGCGCCAGCAATTCGTTTAATTCGCCGTTTAAAAAAAACATTAAATGTAAAACCTCATACCAAATTAGAGCTTAGAATTCTCAATTTTCATCTTCGCCATCGCAGCACGCGCTTTTGTATAGAACTCCTGCGCCTGCGCCAGCCGTTTCGAATCGCTGAAGCTGCTGCTGAATTTGTCGAAGTCGTTGACCACCTGCTGCAGCCGTCCGTACATCTTGTCCTCCCTGCTGCCTATGGCGTAACGGTAACTCGACTCGAGCATGTAGAACATGGCGTCCTCGCGCTGTGGCGCTTCAGGATACAGGTTCAGGAAGTTTTTGAATGACTCGTAGGCGGCGTGATACTCCTCGATGAAGTAATAACCATAAGCTATCTCGTAGTCTTTCTTGGTGAGCTTAGCACGCAACTCGTCGAGACAGCGGTTCACCTCCGGTATGTGGGTGCTGCGTGGATAGCGCTCGACGAAGGATTCAAAGTCACGCACGGCCTCCTTGGTGACACTCTGATCCAAGAAATAGTCCGGCGAATCCATGTATTTGCAGTAGGCCGCCAAATACATGGCCTCCTCCACATGTCCACTATAGGGGAATTGCTTGGCGAAGCGCTGGAAGCGGTAGGCGGCGGTGAAGTAGTCCTTCTCCTGCAGCAACGCCTGCCCGTGGTACCACGCGATGTTCTCCGCGTTCTCTTTGCCGCGATAGTACATCGTCAGATTTTCAAACAACTGGATGGCACGCGAGTAACTGCCCTCCTCGTAGTAGCGCATGGCGGCGGCGTACTTTGCTTCGTAATCGTTGCTGTTGAGAAGCTTGTTGTAGCCGTTGCAACTCGTTGCTAACAAACCTGTTGCAATGACTATGAGTATGGTTTTTGCTTTCGTCATAAACTGCAAAGATACGAAAAAAAGATTTTTAGCGGTTGGCGTACATGTCTTCGTAGTACTTCATGTAGTCGCCGCTGGTGACGTTGTCCATCCACGCTTCATTGTCGAGATACCAGCGCACAGTCTTCTCAATGCCCTCTTCAAACTGGAGACTCGGTTCCCAGCCCAGCTCGCGTTGCAGCTTGCTGCTGTCAATGGCGTAGCGCATATCGTGACCCGCGCGGTCCGTGACATACGTGATGAGGTTCATGTCCTCGCCCTCCTGGCGTCCCAGCAGACGGTCCACGGTGGCAATCACCACTTTGATGATGTCGATGTTCTTCCACTCGTTGAAGCCGCCGATGTTGTAGGTCTCGGCGATGGTGCCTTTGTGGAAAATGAGGTCGATAGCCCTTGCGTGATCCTCCACATAGAGCCAGTCACGCACGTTCTCTCCCTTGCCGTAGACGGGCAGGGACTTGCGGTGACGGATATTATTAATGAATAATGGTATGAGTTTTTCAGGGAACTGGTAGGGGCCGTAATTGTTGGAGCAGTTGGTGACGATGGTGGGCAGCCCGTAGGTGTCGTGGAAGGCGCGCACGAAGTGGTCGCTCGAGGCTTTGGCGGCGCTGTAGGGGCTATGAGGCTGGTATTTCAAGTCTTCAGTGAAGAATTTCTCCCCGTAGGCCAGGTGGTGCTCACCGCTGCTGGCTTTGGTGCTGAAGGGAGGCTTGATACCCTCCGGATGTGTCATCTCCAGGGCGCCATAGACCTCGTCGGTGGAGATATGGTAGAAGCGTTTCCCCTCGTACTTTTCCGGCATCGACTCCCAGTAGAGCTTGGCGGCCTGCAGCAGGCTCAGCGTACCCATGACGTTGGTCTGTGCAAAGGTAAAGGGGTCCTTGATGCTGCGGTCTACATGACTCTCGGCGGCGAGGTGGATGATGCCGTCGACCTTCTCCTCTTGCATCAACTTGTACACGCCATCAAAGTCGCAGATGTCCATCTTCACAAACTTGTAGTTGGGCTTGTCTTCGATGTCCTTGAGATTGGCAAGATTGCCCGCATAGGTCAACTTGTCGAGATTGATAATTTTGTATTGCGGGTATTTGTTGACAAACAAGCGTACCACATGGCTCCCGATGAAACCGGCACCGCCGGTGATGATGATGTTCATAATGGCCTAATATTAGAACTTATTATTTTTATTTTTTCATCAACGCCGTTTAGTGACATTTATTGTGTCTTTTCTTTTTTGTGTCGTTTTTTTTGTATTTTTGCAACTTCAAACCCACAATACTGATCCCATGAAGAAAGCCTCGAAAACAACACTGATCCTGTGCTGCGCGGCGCTTGCGCTGGTGTGGGCCGTGATGGCGACGAAGACGTTCAACGAGAAACCCGACCTTAACGGCGACAATTTCTATTACTACATCTACGCCACCTCGCTGGCTACGGGACACGGCTATAGCGACCTCTCGACACCCGAGATGAACCCCACCTCAAACTTTCCCCCGGGATACCCCCTGCTGATGACACCCCTCCGCCTCATCACCGACAGTGTGGTGGCGCAGAAATGGCAGAACGAGGTGCTAATCCTCGTTGGAGTCATCCTGCTTTTCTTTACATTGCTGCGTATGGGCATGCGCTGGGATGTCAGCCTTGTGGCGGCGGCGGCAGGCCTCTTCAGCCCCCGTCTCTGGCATTTCTCTACCATGATGATGAGCGAGGCATCATTCTTCTGTACCTCAGCACTGGTGTTCTATGCGCTGGCGCGTCTCTACGACCCACAGCGCGACACCAAGGACGAGGCTTGGTGGGCCGACCTCAAAAGTCCGTGGCTCTGGACGATGATCGTGGTGCTGGTGTTCAACTACCACATCCGCATTCAGGGTCTTGCGCTGGCTGCCGGCGTGGGTATGCTCCTGCTCATGCGACGCCGCTGGGCAGCACTGGCCAGCACAGTGGTGGGTTTCGTCGTGGGGGCGCTGCCCTACATCATCCGCAACAATATGCTGGGCCTCAAGAGCAACCGCTACCTCGATATGGTGATGATGAGCAACTCCGTGCGCCCCGAAGAGGGTCTGCTCACCTTTGGTGAGGTGGTGGAACGCTTCTTCCAAACATTGAAGATGCTCGTTTTCAACGCCATCCCCAACACAATTTTCCCCTACCTCGACGTCGACCCCGACAACCCCTCTTTCTCGGTGGGCATCTTCATCGTCGGCGCCCTGGTGTTGGCAGCTATCGTCATCGGTTTTTGGTCGCTGGGCAACATCCGCTGGGGCCTGATTTTCTATCTCCTCGCCAATCTGGGTCTCGTGTCCATCTTCTCGGTGCCCAGTGGCAGCCGCTACCTGACGACGGCACTGCCTATCCTCGCGGCAGGCCTCTTCTGCGGCCTGTGGCAGGTGGCAGCATGGCTCGCAGAGTGGGCTAAATGGCACCTCGCCGACACACGCTACCCTGTGGCTTTAGCGCTCGCGCTGCTGTTCTTCTCGTCGGCCGACGGGCTGAAGGCGCAGATGGCGCAGGCCCAACAGCGCTACCCGTTGCCCTACACCCAGTTCTTCCGCATAGGCAAGCAACTGAAGGCCTCCGTACCCGAAGGCACCGTGGTGTGCAGCCGCAAGCCCCAGATGCTGTGGCTCGAGAGCGGCATGCCGGGGGTGAACTATAAGTTCACGAAGGACGCTCGCGAGCTGCTGCTCGACCTGGTGGACCGCAAGGTGGACTATGTGGTGCTCGACGCACTTGGATATAGCTCGACCTACCTCTACCTCTTCCCCGCTGTACAGGCCTACCCGCAGCTTTTCCCGCAGGTGGTGACACAGTACGACGACACGCACACCTACCTCCTCCGTTTCGACCGCGAGTGTGCCGAACGTGAGCTGCGTGGCGACCGATAGGGAATGAGATACAGCAAGAAAAAAAAGCGGCGCTTCCTCCTCGGAGCGCCGCTTGCTTTCGCCGTCTATCGCGTCAGATCATCTCTATTCATTAAAAATGAGATGCTTTTAGTGTTGATGAGACGGCTGTTATTTCAGCTTCATGCCGCTGTTCCAGGCCTTGCCCACGCTGTCGGCGATGGTGAAGTAGTTGAGGCTCGAGCCGTCCCAGACCAGGGGGTTGAGCTTCTTGATGTCGATCTTGCCGTCGGTGAGGATGGAGGGGTCGGCCACGGCGTTGACGATTTCGCCCACGACGAAGGCGCCGCCGTTCTCACGCTCGATGAGCTCGACCACCTTGCATTCCATGGCCAGGGGGTACTCGTCGATGATGGGGGCGTTGACGTTCTCGCTCTTGGTGCAGTGGAAACCCACGTGGGCCACTTTGTCCTTTACGTCGCGGCCGCTGGCGATGCCGAAGTAGTCGCTCTCGGCCACCGTGCGGGCGTCGGCATAGCTGAGGGTGAAGGCCTTGTTGAGGCGCAGGTTGTCGGTGGTCT
>CACZRR010000015.1 GCA_902783595.1 uncultured Bacteroidota bacterium | reverse complement strand
TCATGGTGCAAAACACATCGTCGGTATTAATAACGGCGATATTGTTATGTTTATTGTATCGCACCACGCGGCCGCTGTCGGCATGGATTGTAAATATGCCCCTGTGCCCTTACAAGAAGAGTGAATTTTTAGTAATTCGGAAAGGACAGATAATCAGCAGATAGCAGGAACCAACTCCTTCCCATCTCTTTACCAACAACTGACCATCGGCAATCCAGCCCTTTCCTCAGAGGGGGATGATGGTGGGCTGATTGGGGTTTAACATTATTTAACACAGCCCCCGCTGAAAGGGGGCTTATTTTATATATATATACGCAGGGTTGAAGAGGGAAAATCAAAAACGATAACGGCGCATTATGCTAATTTGGCGAACTACGCTGTTCCCAATAGTTATTAACGAATTACACCAATTTCATAATATAAACAAATTTTGGCCGAAGGCCAGAAAAATAAAACCAATTAAGATATGGCAAAACAAGACAAAAATGGTATCATGGGCAGCTACCGTGGGACGGTGGGGCCGGTGATAGGCTATCTGTGGCGCGGGCGCTGGTGTGTGCGCAGCAAGCCGCGGAGTGTAGGCAATCCGCGTACGGAGGCGCAGCAGAAGCAACGTATTCTGTTTCGCGAGATGGTGCAGCTGGCGGGCCACATGACGGCTGCCCTGCGCCACGGTATGCGTGGCGCCTCACTGGAGGAACGGATGACAGAGGGCAACCTCTTCGTGCGCCTGAACAAGGAGTGCTTCACGCAGCAGGGCGTGGATTATGCAAGTCTGGTGGTCGCAGTGGGTCCCGTGGCACCGGTGGCGTTCACACGGGCCACGGTGGATGCGGCGATGGTGGTACATGTCGACTTCGAACGCAATTCGCTGCAGCGGCGCTGCAGCGGCGACGACGAGGTGCGTGTCTATGCCTACTGTCCGGCGTTGCAGCAGGGGGTGCTGTCGGCTGCTGTCTATCGCCGCAGCATGCACCTCGATGTGGCACTACCCAGCCACTGGGCGAGGCAGGAGTGGCACCTCTACGGATTTGTGGAGGACTATGCCCAGCGGGCGTCGGGAAGCCAGTATATCACAGTGACGCAGAACGATGATGTCCCTGTTGAGGCAAACGATGATACGTCCCAGCAACGAGATGAGGACCACAGGCGCCCGGACCCACAGCCGGTGGCGTCGCGGCCAAGCGCAGGGGCAGATAGCCGTCAATCGGGGATGTATATGATCTCGCCGTTCTCCAGCTCATAGGCGGCGACCTTGCGACTGCTTGCTGCCCTACTTATTGCGCGGAGGGCATCATCGCCCTGCTGCCCCGGTGTCATCCCTTCTGACGTATCCTTTTATGGTTAATATGGTTACTCTTTTGTCTGCCGAGTTGGAGGTCACTTTGATATACTTCGTGAAATAACCCCAATTGCTGGTATCGTAGCTTACCTCTATTTTGCCTGTCCGCTGTGGCATGACAGGGTGGTCGTCAAAGGAGGCTGCCGTACACCCACATGACGTGGCTACGTCCGAGACAATCAATTGTGCGTCCCCCGTGTTTTTGAAAGTAAACACACATGTCCCTTCGTCACCCTGATTCAGGGTGTCGAAATCACCAGGAAACTTCTCTTGCTTTTTTCAACGCCACACAGCACTCCGCTCATCATCGTCGAGGAAGGTGCTACGGCGGAAGGCATTGGTCTCATCCTTCCGACGCGAGGCGGCCTTCTGCTCTTCGATATACTTGAGTATCGCCGCATGACGCTCACACAACTGCCGCCAGAGACCCTCGGTGATACGTTCCACGCCCTCCAAACGACAGAGCACACCATAGGCGTGGGCCCGACGCTGCACAGGGTAGCTCTGCCAAAGGCTGTCAAGACGCGTATGAAGCGCCGCCCAGCTGTCAATGACGCCCGCCTCCACATCATCCAACATCCGCTCAAGGTCGGCACCGCACACCAACTGGCCTCCCACATTGTGCCATCCGCTACACGACACGTCGTCGGGCTCGACAGGGAGGTTGTCGCCAAGGACACTCATGGCATAGTGCACAAGCATATCGCGGTAGGCACTGCGCCCAGCATCGGCTTTTACCACCACCACACGACGATGGCTGTGTTCGTAGCCGTCGGCAAGCCAAGTGCCGTCACCATCGTCCCGGAGCGTCTCGAGCAGGTTGAGGGCATGCAACATCTCGTCGGCGGTGTCAGGGGCCAGTAGGTCAAAGACGATATGCTGTTCCCTCAGCACACGGTGGTCGCGGGCCACATATTTGCGGCTGTTGCGGTCCAAAGCGTACATGTTGTATAGCCACCAGTAGGCCGGCAACACTTCTAAGCGATCACGGCTCACATTGTTGCTCACCAGAGCAAAGGGCAGCGGTATGTCAAGTTCATACGGGTAGTCCCCTTTGGCCACCAGACAGCACGACGCAAAGCGCGACGAGTGCTTGAAGGAGGCACACAAACCCGGCCAAAAGCCACGCCCCGCTGCCACCTCGCCGTCAGGGGTACGCGAGTTGTGGTTGGAGCCAATGACGGCACCGGCAGCCACATTGCTCTGACCCCGCACGAGGGCGGCGATAAGGAACGAGCTGGCATGGTGCTGCTCGTGTCCGGGGAAGAGCAGCGACGACGCCACCTCGCCACGCGCCAATGTGGAGTTGTCACCCACGACACTGTCGTTCAGACGCAGCCCTGCATCGAGGTGCACATGCTCGCCAAGGAGGAAACGCTGCGCTACGACACCATCACCCACCGTGCTGCCGCTACCCACCACACCGCTGCGAAGCGCCGTAGCACCGTCAATGAGGGTGGCATCGGCAGCAGAGGATTGTACAGCCACATCGGCTATAGTATTCACATTGATGATGGCAGCGCCGTCGCCCACCTGGCCCTGCGTACCGCCATCGCTAGCCAAAAACTGACGCGTGAAGCTCTCAAACTGCTCCATGAGGCGTCGACGACCGCGGTAGCGCGCCCAAAGGTAGGCATCGCCAACACGCATGCCCACACAAGGCAGCAGGCGGCGCTGGCCGTTCTCGTTCATGGGCTCCAGCCACTCCAACCCCTCAACATCAGCACGGCAAGTCATACTGCCGATATTGAAGAGGGTAACGCCACTGCCCAAATGGTAGCCATCAAGCAGACACACATGATGAATGGCAGTATGAGCCCCTACGACGACATTCCGCAGAGCGCTACAGGTGATGCCCTCAGGTACCGTGCGCCCCAACACGGAACGCTCACCCCGCACAAGGCTGCCCAAAAACACATGTCCCATGAATGTGGTGCTGCGTACACAACTCACGTCAAAAGGGTCGGCAACCTCCACCAACGACCAATCGTCGGCGGCGTTGCCCTGCGACAGCAACTGCGCTATCTCGGCAGCACTAAGGGTACGGTAGCTCATCACTCAGGAAGTTTGATTTCTTTGAAACGACGCTGACGCTGCTGCCAACGCTCGCGTGCAAACTGCTGCATGTCGGCCACCTCGTCACTCTCGTCGATGATCTCCAAACCAAAAATGGTCTCTATGATATCCTCCAAAGTGATGATACCCTGGAAAGAACCAAATTCATCGATGATGCCAGCAATCTGCTCCTTGTGGCGCAGCAGGCTGTCCCAGATGTCGGCGACGGACATTTCCTCGTTGAAGAGCGGGATGGCGCGCTTGATGTCGCCAAGGGTCTTGCTGAAGTGGTCCTCGGCGAGTTCCTCGAGGGCTTCGCTGCGGAGGACATAACCGGTGATGAAGTCCTCCTCCTCGGCATAGACGGGAATACGCGAGAAATGCGAATATTCCTCCTCGCGGTAGAAATCACGCAGGGTCATGCTCTCTTTCGCGGTGGCTGCCACCACACGCGGCGTCATCACGTCGTAAGCCTTGATGTCACCAAGCTTGATGACATTCTGGATGATTTTGTTCTCATCTTCATCAATGACGCCCTCATCTTCTCCCATATCGGCCATGGCGGCCACTTCCTCACGGCTCACAGCAGTCTCCTCCTCGTCCTTAGGTGCAATAAGCCGCGTGAACCACTGCACAGCAACGGCAACGGGGTAAAGGATGACGATAAGCACACGGATGGTATAGGCCGTGAAACCCATCAAGTGACGCCACTGCGTAGTGCCAAGGGTTTTGGGAATGATCTCCGAGAAGACAAGAATGAGCACCGTGGTGACGGCAGACACCAAGGCGAACCATTCGTTGCCAAAGGCAGCCTCGACCTGATGCCCCACACCGGCGGCGCCCACGGTGTTGGCAATGGTGTTGAGCGACAGTATGGAGGCTATGGCTCGCGCATTATCCTGCTTGTAGCGCCGAAAAAGAACAGCAGGCTTGTAGCCCTCGTCCTCCCGCATGGTAATATAGCTCAACGGGGTGGACATAAGCACCGACTCAAGCACCGAGCAGAGGAAGGAAATGAGCATGGCGCCCAACAGGAAGAGAATCAAAAGGGTCATAGTGACATAGAAAAAATGCGGTGCAAAATTACGAAATTATTTCCATTCGCGAACGGCTATTTCTTTTTCACCTCAATCTCGTCCACCATGAGCCATGCCGGGTGACCCGCATAGGGATGCCAGATGGGCAGCTGCGGACGGCAGATGAAGCGCAGGCGGAAGTAGTGGACCTGACGCGCCTTGCGGGGCTCGAGGAGGTAGGTGAGACGGCGGCTGTCGGCATAGAGATCGGCGGGTCGACCCAACAGTTCAAGGCTTTGCCAATCGCTCCATTTCTGCCCGTCGATGCTCCATGAGGCCTGCACGTCGAGGGGTTTTATGACCCAATCGGCAGGGCTGTGGCTAGTGCCTACTCTGATTTCGTCGAGGGTTTCGTAGTTTTCCAGCGTGAAGGTAAGCATCACGGTATCGGGGGCATTCCAGCCGGCCCAGCCCTGACGCCAGAAGCCTGCCACACCGCGTCGCTCATCGGTAAGCACCTGCGGGAAGCCGTCATCATACTGACTGTCGGGTATCTTATCGGCTTCCATGTGACTCACCTTCAGCTGATTGCAGGGCAACGTAGAAGTGAACACCTGATACATATCGCGGTGCGTGGGGAAGTTGTAGATGCGGTCGGTCGTGCCCGGCAAGATATTGAAGCGGTAGCAGTAGACACTGTCGCCACTAAGAGTATAACGCTCAGCCACGCCCGGGCCACAGGTGGCGGTGCCGAGGGGCGCCACGCGGTGGTCGATGCTGACGGTATAGTAGGGGTCGGGGGTAAGGTCCTTCCAGCGGTGTGCAGCGGTCATAACGGTATCATTG
>CACZRR010000014.1 GCA_902783595.1 uncultured Bacteroidota bacterium | reverse complement strand
TGGGTGAGTGGCTGAAACCAACAGTTTGCTAAACTGTCGTACTCGATTAGGGTACCGGGGGTTCGAATCCCCCCTTCTCCGCCAAGACAGAGAGAAAGACACCCAGCGGGCGTCTTTTTTTCTTTACGGGATATAGCGAAGTCCGGTTATCGCGCCTGCTTTGGGAGCAGGAGATCCCCAGTTCGAATCTGGGTGTCCCGACATTTTTAAGACCTATGCGCAATGCACATTTGCGTTCAATGTCTTGAATTGGCTCTGTAGCTCAGCTGGATAGAGCAACTGCCTTCTAAGCAGTAGGTCCTGCGTTCGAGTCGCAGCAGGGTCACCACCAAATGATAGGGGGCGAAGATACCATGTGTCTTCGCCCCCTACTCTTTTGCGTTCTATAAAGATTATTGCTTGCCGGTATGGCCAAAGCCTCCAGCACCGCGTTCGGTATCGCTCAGCACCTCCACCTCGCTAATTGTGGCCTGTTCACAGCGCGCAATCACCATCTGGGCGATACGCTCGCCGTCGTTAATGATAAAGTCGTCCTGCGAGAGATTGATGAGGATGACACATATCTCACCGCGGTAGTCGGCGTCGATGGTGCCCGGCGAATTGAGTACCGTGACGCCCTTTTTCAGCGCCAGGCCGCTGCGTGGACGCACCTGTGCCTCGTAGCCTTCAGGCAGCTCCATGAAGAGGCCCGTTTTCACCAAGCTGCGCTGCAGGGGATGCAGCGTTATGGGGCCATCGGGCAGATAGGCGCGCAGGTCCATACCCGCCGACTGCGGTGTCTCGTAGCGCGGCAGCGGATGGTGGCTTGTATTCTTGATCTTGATTTGCATGGGGGTGGGGAATTTGTTAGGCTTTCTTCTTCACCACTTCGTCAATCATGCCGTAGGCCAAGGCCTCCTCGGCGGTGAACCAATGGTCGCGGTCGCTGTCTTTCTCTACCTGTTCGTATGGCTGTCCGCTATGCAAGGCTATAATCTCGTAGAGTTCCTTCTTCAGTTTGACGATCTCGCGCACGGTGATCTCCATATCTGTCGCCTGACCGTCGGCACCTCCCATGGGTTGGTGTATCATGACGCGCGAATGGGGCAATGCCGAGCGGCGTCCTTTCTCGCCGGCGCACAGCAGCACCGAGGCCATCGAGGCGGCCAAACCGGTGCAGATGGTGCTCACCTTGGGCTGTATGAGCTGCATGGTATCGTAGATGCTCAAACCAGCATATACCGAGCCGCCGGGCGAGTTGAGGTACATCGTGATTTCGCGCTCGGGATCCATGTTCTCCATGAAAAGCAGCTGCGCCTGGATAACGTTGGCGGTGTAGTCGTCGATGGCGGTGCCCAGGAAGATGATGCGATCCATCATCAGACGGCTGAAGACGTCCATCTGCGCTACATTAAGCTGACGCTCCTCGACGATATAGGGCGTGAGCGAATTGTTGATAGCCGACGTATACTTGGCCATGGTGATGCTGCTGATGCCACGGTGTCGGGTGGCGTATTTCTCAAACTCAGTCATTACTATTGTTGTTATTTGTTGTGCTATGAACGTTTTTCTTCGGCAATTATTGTGCCAAAGGTCACAGGAGCGCTTCGGTTCCCCACATGAGCTTGTCGCGTATGGCCGAGAAGAAATTCTGTGTATTGAGGCGCAATAGACGCAAGGTGAAGGGGGCGCGCTGCAGGGTGAGCGACGATGGTCCCTGTTCCTTGCGGCGCAGCGAGTCGATACCGAGCGTGAAGGTGCCGCCCTCGACATCGAGGCGCAGCGTCGCGGTGTCGGGCACGATGATGGGACGCAGCGTCAGGGTGTGCGCCGAGATGGGTGTCACCACAAAACAGCGCGAGTTAGGCATCAAGATGGGTCCCCCGCAGCTCAACGAGTAGGCGGTGGAGCCTGTGGGAGTAGCCACAATAACGCCGTCGCCAGCGTAGGTGGCCACATAGACATCGTCGACATACACCCTCGTGCGCAGCAATGTGGTGCTGTCGCCACGCTGTGCGAACACCTCGTTGAGGGCGTAGTGGCCGTCGGCCGTTTGCAACAACGTACGCTCCTCCTCGGTGAAGTGACCCTGCACCAACGCATCAGCCAGTGCCGCAGGGTTCTCGCGACCCGCTGTCGTGAGGAAACCCAGATGACCAAAGTTCACCCCCACGATGGGCGGTATAGCCTGCGGAGCAAACTGCCGCGCAAACTGCACGGCGCTGAGCAGCGTGCCATCACCACCTATGGAAAGCAGGTAGTCGCAACCTACGGCGCTATCGCCCTCGCCAAGCTCACACACCGTAACACCGCGGCTCTCCAGTGCGGCACGCAAGGCCCCAAAAGCTTCACGATCGGCATCGTCAATATGTCGGTAGAAAAGTCCTATCTTCATGGTCACTATGACGTCGGCCAAGATGCTGTGATGACTGTTGCAGGGCTGACTATCAGCATGCTGTAAATACATCCCTCGCCGAATCGCCACCACAAAGATACAAAATTATTTGACCATAAGGTCAAAAATTAACAATTCTTAGTGCAACAGTAACACCGTACCCACGAAAGTCTCTATTCTGTTGTCGTTGAAACGCAGACGCAGGCGGTAGGTGTAGACGCCCTGCGGCACTGCGCTGTCGGGTTGCCAGGCCTCGGTGGGGTTGCGCGTGGCGAAGACGAGGAGACCATAGCGATCGAATACCTGCAGCTCGTAGAGATTCCCTCGGCGTCCTTTCACCGCCGGCAAGAAGATACCGTTGTCGGCATCGCCGGCAAGAAGGGCGGTGGGGAAGAGCACCTGTGGCGTCGCGGGATCAGGCAGCGCCAGACACCAGGTCTCGCCGTAGTAGCGCCCCCGACCGCAGGCATCGGGTATCGTGAGGCGATAGCAGAGCGTGTCGCCATAGGGGTTCACGTCGTTATCATCCCACTGTGGCTGCGGATAGCGCAGCATGGCTACATCACGCCACGGAGTGCCGACCTGCCGGCGCCAGAGGGTGTAGCCGATAGCCGTATCGCCACTGTAGGCGAAAGTGAGCGTGGCACGGTAGGCGAGGCTGTCGTAGATGACGGCTGCCAGGGAGGCTCGCAGCATGCTGTCGGGCACCATGCGCACGAGGGACAGAATGTTCGACTCCGACCGTAGCGTGCTGTTGTTGCCCACCGCTGCCACCAAGAGCCAGAGACGCGACACAGTATCGTCCACGACAAAGGAGTACTGTCGCTCAGCGTTGGCTTCAAAGCGCCGCAGGGAACGAAAATGGTGGCCATCCGACGATAGCAAGAGGTCGTAGTGCGACAAGCCATCAGGCATATTGTCATAAGGGCTCCATCGCACCTCCACCTGCGAGGCACAATGGTCCAACGAACCCTCCAAAGCAACATTACCGAAGTAGGGCGTGAGGGCACTGACATTGTAGTTGCTGTCGAACACATGAATGCGGTAGCGGTGCGGCAAAGCGGCGTCATGGTCGTAGCATACATAGCTGTGATTCTCGCGGCCAAAAACCGTGTCGTAGTCGAGACAAGGTGTTCCTGAGCAGATATGGTAGCCCGCCGCAGTAAGTGTCGTGGTGGGCTGCCAGGAGAGCACCACATGTTGTGAGGCACGATCTACGGTGGCAAGGGGACGAGTGGCGGGCGCCACAATCTGCGCCACGGCGGCGGTGGTCCAACAGATCATCACAAGGAGTAACACTCGACGCACCATAGGCCCGACGAAAAAAGTTGATTACAACGTCTGCAGAGCCACCAGCTCGCTGTAGCGGCCACCAAGGGCCATGAGCTCGCTATGGGTGCCCTGTTCGACAATCCGGCCCCCGTCAAGCACAATGATGTTGTCGGCGCCCACCACCGTGGAGAGGCGGTGCGCAATGACCAGCGCCGTACGCCCTACGAGCACTTCGTTGAGGGTAGCTTGCACGAGGCGCTCACTCTCGGTGTCAAGGGCCGAGGTGGCTTCGTCGAGAATGAGCAGGTCGGGTTCGCGCAACAGAGCCCGTGCTATGCTGATACGCTGCCGTTGGCCGCCAGAGAGCAGGCTGCCACCCTCGCCAAGGTTGGTGTCGTAGCCGTGGGGCAACTGCATGATGAAGTCGTGGGCTTGCGCCGCCCGTGCCGCCGCCACCACCTCGTCATGCGTGGCATCGGGACGCCCGAAAGCAATGTTAGCAGCTACACTGTCGTTGAACAACAGGGTGTCCTGCGCCACCACACCTATGCGACTACGCAAATCGGCAAGGGGGATGTCGTTGATGTTTCTTCCCTCCATCACGATGGCTCCACTTTGGGGAGTATAAAAACGACACAAGAGGTCGGCAATGGTGGACTTTCCACTGCCCGACGAGCCCACAAGGGCGACAGTTGTTCCGCGTGGAACATCGAAGGTGATGTCTTTGAGAACCTCGATGCCAGGCTTATAGGCGAAAGTGATATGGCGGAAATGAATGCCTTCTTTCGGCACCTCTCCCATAGCGTTGGATGAGACAATACCAGCACATGTTGTAGCCTCCTCCTCTTCGCTAAGAAAAGCCTCGATGCGGTCGGCACAGGCTTGCCCCTTCTTGATTTTGGAGAAGGACGAGGCAATATCCTTGGCCGGCGGGATCATCAGGACAAAAAGCATCACATAGGAGATGAAGAGGTCGGCGGTGAGACCATTGTCGCCAGCAAATACCAGCGCCGCACCCACCATTAATACGCCGATAACCACCACATTGCTTAGAAAATCACTCAAGGGCGAGGCAGCAACAATACGGCTCATGATGCGCCGACGCTTGCGAGTGTACTGGTGGTTGTAGTCGCGAAAACGACGATTAGAGAAGTCGATGGCAACGTACGACTTGATGACCTTGAGGCCCCCAATGGTTTCGTCGGTGAGGTCTATGAGGTAGGAGTTCATCTCCTGCACACGCTTCGATGCACGCTTAAGGTTATGCGCCAGCACGGATATACCGCCCGCCACAACAGGCAACATGACGAGCACAAAGAGCGACAATTTGACGTTGATATAGAAGAGCATGAAGAGGAACAACGCCATGCTGATCACCGACGAGATGAGCGTCTGCAGCGATCCCATCACACCCTCCTCGTATTCTACCATGTCGCTGCTGAAACGCGCCATTACATCGCCCTTGCGCTGACGATCATAATAGCTCATAGGCAGACGCATGGCCCTGCGGAACATCTTGTCGCGCAGGTCGCGTATCACGCCACAGCGTATGATCGATATCTCGATGGTGGAGAGGTAGGAGAAGAGGTTCTTGCAGCTGTAAAGCACAAAAAGAAGGAGCGAGAAGAGGAGCAAGGCTTTGAGTTTGCCAAAGGTGATAAGCCAGGCATAAAGCAGGTTGAGCCATTGGACTACAAGATTCCCAGTGGGCGTGGGCACCGCATCACCGGTATCGAAAAGGATCTTGAGGAAGTCGGCTACCGACAACGCCGTGGCCATGGTGAACAAAACACTCATCACCACCAACACGAGGTACAGCGCAAAACGGGCGCCATAAGGCCTCATCTGCCGCAGCGTGAAAGAGGAGGTGCGCAGCTTCACAGGCTATAACCAATATAGTTGTGCGGCGTCAACGCTTTGAGACGCTCTTTGATGTCGGGAGACACCTCAAGGGTGTCGACAAAGGCACTGATGGTGGCCGCCGTCACCTTCTCGTTGGTGCGCGTGAGCTGTTTCAAAGCCTCGTAAGGATTGGGATAGCCCACAGAGCGCAAAATGGTCTGTATGGCCTCAGCAACAACAGCCCAGTTGTTCTCCAGGTCGCGGTAGAGCGCCTCCTCGTTGAGGAGCAGCTTGCCAAGACCCTTCTCCAACGATGCCAGGGAGATCATGGTATGGGCGATGGGCACACCAATATTGCGGCTCACGGTACTGTCGGTGAGGTCGCGCTGCATACGGCTGATGGGCAGCTTGTGGCTCAGGTGCTCAAAGATGGCATTGGCCAACCCCAGGTTGCCTTCGGCATTCTCAAAGTCGATAGGATTCACCTTATGGGGCATAGCACTGGAACCCACCTCGCCGGCTTTGATGCGCTGCTTGAAGTACTCCATCGACACATAGGTCCACACATCACGGCAGAGGTCGAGGAGGATGACGTTGATGCGCTTGCAGGCGTCAAACCAGGCCGCCATGGTGTCGTAGTTCTCAATCTGTGTGGTGAGCTGCTGGCGCTCCAAACCCAACGCCTCTTTGACAAAACGGTTGCCGAAAGCCCTCCAATCCACGTCGGGAAAGGCCGCAAGGTGCGCGTTGAAGTTGCCCGTGGCACCACCAAATTTGGCGCGGAATGGGATACGCTGCAACTCCTCGAGCTGACCGCGCAGACGGTAGGCAAAAACACCCCACTCCTTGCCCAGCGTGGTGGGCGAGGCAGGCTGCCCATGGGTGTGGGCAAGCATGGGGATCTCCTTCCACTCCTCAGCACGGGCGTCAAGGAGAGCCAAGATAGCACGGTAGGCGGGCAACAGCACCTCCTCGGCACACTCCCTCATCGACAGCGGCACAGAGGTGTTGTTGATGTCCTGCGAGGTGAGACCAAAGTGAATAAATTCTTTGACGTCGGAAAGACCCAGGGCATCAAAACGCTCCTTCAAGAAGTATTCCACAGCCTTCACATCGTGATTGGTGACTTTCTCGATATCTTTGATGGCCTGCGCTTCGTCGTCACCGAAATGACGGTAGATGTCGCGCAAGGCCTCGGCTTTGGCACTCACGGCGGCAAGCTGCGGGCGCTGCTCCCTGAGCTGCTCGCTGAGGGCTATGATATATTCCACCTCTACACGAACACGGTATCTTATCAGTGCCCCCTCGCTGAAGTATTTGGCCAGCGATTCGCACTTGCTACGATAGCGCCCGTCGATGGGCGACACAGCATTGAGACTATTCATGGTGCTTGTCTTTGTTTTCTTTTACAGTGTATGATTCAAAAATTCGTATTTCTCGATGATGCGCTGCACCTTCCGGTTGCAACTGAGGTCACGCAGCGCCTGGCAGTAGAGCGAGTTGTGGGTGTCGGTACCCAGAAACTCCACCAAGCCACCTTCTATCATGGCTGTGGCTCGCCGCTTGGCTTCGTCGCCATAGAAACCACCAAGGGAGAGCAGGTTCACCTGGAAGAAGACGCCCTGGTTCTTGAGCTGCTCCATACGGTGACCTCCGACACTGAGATACGGGTAACGCTCGGGATGGGCGAGGATGACCTCATAGCCTTTCATCTGCATGTCGAATATCATCTCGTCACAACCCATCATCTGCTGGTGCAGCGAGAACTCTACGAGGACATATTTGTCGCCTATCATCAGAAAGCGGGGATTCTCAAGGCGCGGAGCAAAACCCGTATCAATGCGGTATTCTCCCGCCACTCCACCCAATTCGATGTCCACCCCCTGCTCCAGGGCCTGCTGACGCAATACGTCATAGCGACGCCGTATGTCATCTTCGTCATTCTGAAAACGGGGATACTGAAAATGGGGAGTGATTATAACCTTCTTGAAGCCTACGGCAGCAAGGGTCTGGAAGGCCTCTATACTCTCCTCGACACACTTGCTTCCGTCGTCGACACACGGCACAAGATGACAGTGCATATCGGTGCCAAGGGGGGCAAAGATGGGTCTCGGAATATATTTTTTCTTGAAAAAGTTGAACATAGCGTACTATTCGATTTCTTCTATACTCTCCTGATGTCGGCGCCCAGCTGGCGGAGACGCTCGTCGATGTGCTGGTAGCCGCGGTCTATCTGCTCTATGTTGTCTATGCGGCTCGTACCGTCGGCACTGAGGGCGGCAATGAGCAATGCCACACCGGCGCGGATGTCGGGCGAGGTCATGCGCACACCACGCAACGGATGCTCGCGGTCAAGACCTATGACGGTGGCTCTATGCGGATCACACAAAATGATCTGCGCACCCATGTCGATAAGCTTGTCAACAAAGAACAGGCGACTCTCAAACATCTTCTGGTGGATGAGCACACTGCCTTTGGCCTGCGTGGCCACAACAAGGGCTATCGAGATAAGGTCCGGCGTGAACCCCGGCCACGGCGCATCGGCAATGGTCATGATGCTGCCATCCATGAAGCGCTCTATCTCGTAGTGCTCCTGCGCGGGAACGTAAAGGTCGTCACCGCGCTGCCACACCTCGATACCTAGACGACGAAACACCTGCGGGATGAGCCCCAAATGCTGCACCTGGGCATTCTTGATGGTGAGGTCACTCTTCGTCATGGCTGCCATGCCGATAAACGACCCTACCTCAATCATGTCGGGCAACAAACGATGCTCACAACCGTGCAACTCCTTCACACCTCGGATGGTGAGCAGGTTGCTGCCCACACCGCTGATCTTGGCACCCATGGCGTTGAGCATGTTGCAGAGCTGATAGATATATGGCTCACAGGCAGCGTTCATGATGGTGGTGGTACCCCGCGCCAGCACAGCGGCCATGACGATATTGGCTGTACCCGTGACAGAGGCTTCGTCAAGCAACATATAGCAGCCCTTGAGCTTCTTTGCTTCGACGACATAGGCTCCCCGCTTGTAGTCCACCGTGGCACCCAACCGCTCCATGCCGATGAAGTGGGTGTCCAGCCTCCGGCGCCCTATCTTGTCGCCACCAGGCTGCGGCACCACAGCATGACCGTAGCGCGACAGCAACGGCCCAACAAGCATGATGCTGCCTCGCAAGGCTCCGGCCTGATCACGATAGTCGGGACTGCCAAGCACATCGAGGTTCACTCGGTCGGCCTGGAACTCAAAGGTGCGACCACTGGCACTGTGGGCACTGCGGTCCTCTCGCACACTGACGCCAAGAAGCTTCAACAAGTCGATCAGCTTGTTGACGTCACGGATGTCGGGCACATGCTCTATGCGCACCTTCTCGGAGGTGAGCAGGACGGCACAAAGCACCTGCAAGGCCTCATTCTTGGCACCCTGCGGCACTATCTCGCCTCGCAATTGGCGACCACCGTTAATCTCAAAACTGCTCATTTGTTCTTCTTCTTTTTCTTTTTCTTGCCGCCCTCTTTCTTGCCGTTCGAGGCAGCAACCGAGTCGGCGTAATATTTGCTGTCATGAAACTGAAAGCCCGCAGGCAGCGTGATGCGCCCACCGGAAAGGTCGTGCAGCTGCTGCCGGATGAGGTCGTCATCGTCGTTGTCGCTGTTCCAGTGCACATACAGACGTTTCATGGCATGGGCTATCTGGCTGACCAAGGCGTCGCGCTCCTCGCCCTCTTCCATATCGGCGGCAGCAGCTATCATGCTCTCCATGGCTTTGCCATAGTGACGAAACTTTATGCTGCCCTGGCTGTATTGCATAGACGCCGGATGGTCGTCCTCGCCGTCGTGGCGCTCTATGTTGTAGGGACAGTCCACATCAAGGCTGTAGTCCGACATGATCATCAGGTGATCCCACAAGATGCGCTTGTAGTCGGTGCGCTCCTTGATCTTGGGATTCACATGGGCCATGACGTCGACAATCAACATGGCCATCTCGCTGCGCGCCTCTCTACTCTCTATGGCCTTGGCTTTGTCTATCAGTTTGCTGACAACACGTCCGTAGTCGCTAATCTTGAGTTGTGGACGCTGTGTATTGTATTCCATTCGGGAAAGTGGGTCTTAGTTGTGATATCGTATAGAATAACACAAACAACGCGGCAATTATTATTATATTGCGCACGAGGATTATTTTTGTCTCCCTCTCCCCCACCCCCAAACGTCAAACGTCAAACCTCAAACCTCAAACGTCAAACGTAAAACGTCAAACCTCAAACCTCAAACCTCAAACGTAAAACGTCAAACGTCAAACGTCAAACGTCAAACGTCCAACCTTACCCTCTATATCTCCATCAACTTCATGAACACCGCCGGCACAGGCGTCTCAAACCGGTGTCGCCGACCGGTAACAGGGTGCTCAAAGGCCAACACATAAGCATGTAGACACAGCCTGTTCACAGGCGACAAGTCCTCTTTGTAACCATACAACGGATCATGAACCACAGGATGCTTCAGGTCACGCAAGTGTACACGTATCTGGTTGCGCCGTCCAGTGTCAAGTTTGAGCTCCACAAGCGAATAGCGCCGCGAGGTCTGCAACACTTTGTAGTGTGTCACGGCCAACTTGCCGTCACCAGGATCCTCGGGCGACGAGATGACGCTGTACTCCCCGTCGGTAAACCACGACCGCACCTCGCCATGCGTTGCGTCCAGGTGTCCCCACGCTACGGCTACATACCTCCGGTCAAACACCTTGCCTTTCCAGTCCTCCTCAAACTTCCTGCTCACCTCTTTGCTCTTGGCAACAAGCATGAGCCCCGAGGTGTCCCTGTCCAAACGATGCACCACGTGGGCGTGACAACGCTGCTTCGTGGCCTCCAAATACTGGTTGATGACACTGATGACCGTGCGGTCCTGCGGATGTTTGCTGTACGACAGCAAGCCCTCATGCTTGTTGACAACCAGCAGGTGCCGGTCCTCATAGACAATGTCCAAATCCCTCGGCCGCAGCCTGTCCTTGCCACTGGCTTTCTCTATACTCACCTTCATGCCAGCCTGCAACGGAAAGTTGAACTGACTCGTCCTCCGTCCGTCAACGTAAACGTTGTGCGACAGCATTTCCTTGACTTTCGTGCGACTGCTGTCGCCCATCTTCTCCAACAGGAAGGCTAACAATTCCTGCGGTTTCTCAACGTTGTATTCTTGTTTCACGTGAAACATTTTTTTCGGTGCCTTATCAACACCATCGGTTCTCTTATCAACAGCCCTCGGCAGAGTATAGGTCTACTATTTCAACAGGATTGCCTATATTGTTGATAAACTTCATCATGTCTTCCCTGCTGATCACCAGCGAGGCTCTGTTGTCGTTAGGATGGAAGCTCACCTTTTCAGCGTCCATAAGCTTCCTGTCCACAAACAAGGTGACCTCATGCTGCTCGTCGTTGACCAAGGTGAATAGCGACACACTGCCAGGCTTCACCCCCAGATACCTCATCATCCTCTCCTCACTGGCAAAACTCAGCTTGCCCTGATGCAGCCTCTTCTCCATGTCGTGAATGTCCATGGCGTAGCGGCTGTCCATAATGACCAGGTAGTGCCGGTTGCCTTTGTGGTTGCGGAAGAAGAGGTTCTTGCAGAGCGTGGTGCCCTCACCACGGTAGTACTGCGCAGCGATCTCTATCGTCGGCGCCGCCGGATGCTCATAGTACTCATACCCTATCCCCATCCGCCCCAACACCTCATATACCTTCTCCTGCCCTATCATCTTCTAAAACATCTAAAACATCTAAAGTTTCTAAAACCTCTAAAACCTCTAAAACTTCTAAAACTTCTAAAACCTCTAAAACTTCTAAAACCTCTAAATCCTCTAAATCCTCTAAATCCTCTAATACTCTATCCCATGCTCCTCCAATATCCCCCGCAACCGTTTCACCTCTTCTTGCAGTGCCCTAAACTGTCTATCTTGCTCTGCTCTATATCCCGTACGGGCAGCATACATACGCTCCTTAATACCACCCTCAGTGACAAACTCTCTTTCTAATCGCTGCAGATAACTGTTCATCATCTTGTCAGTCATAAGACACATGGTGATGGCAAGATTACAAAACGTCTCTGCATCCATCCCTTTCGCCATATCGGAATAGTCCTCATAGCGGTTATGCTGGCGACAATAACTCTGCATGGCGTCATAGCGCGGATGATCTTTATCCCACATCACCATATCATGACTCTTCAGATAGTCACGATAGTCCTCACAAAGCTCCCCAAGACTGGAACGCGCCACATTGAGCAACTTTATCTCCATCTCCGTACTCGTCTTCCCATCCTCCGATCCCTCAACAATATTCTGCTTACCACTGCGTGCCGCCTGCACCATCTGGTCCACCGTTCGATCTCCAAATGAGGGAAGAAAACGCTGACAAAAAACAACAGTGAGCTGATATAGAGTGTCCGTCTTTTGATAGAAGTATAGATTCTTCCACACCGTCCCCTTCCTCAAAATACATCTCCCCTCCATAATCTAATATCTAAAATTTCTAAAACCTCTAAATCTTCTAAATCTTCTAAATCCTCTAAAACCTCTAAAACCTCTACCTGATCAACCCCAACTCCCTGCTCATCTCCAGCATCCTCACTATGGGCCTCCTCGCCTTCTCTATCATCTCTTCCTTCATCACTATCTCGGGCTGCTCATCCCGCAGACAACGATACAGTTTCTCAAGGGTGTTCATCTTCATATACCCGCAGTCGTCACACGCACAACTCTTGTTGTCCCTCAACGTGATGAAACGTTTCTCAGGACATAACCGCTGCATCTCGTACAGGATGCCCGTCTCCGTAGCCACGATGATCTCCTGGCTCTCGCTCTTCTGGATATAGTTCAACATGGCCTTGGTGCTGCCTATAAAATCAGCCACCTTCAGCAACGCAGGATTACACTCCGGATGAGCAATGACGGGCGCCGCAGGGTGATCCATCTTCAGCTGCAACACAGCCTCCGCCTGCATGGCGTCATGCACACTGCACACACCGTCCCACAGCACCATGTTCCTCCCCGTGATCCTGTTGATATACCCTCCCAAGTTGCGGTCGGGAGCAAAGATGATCTTCTGCTCCGCAGGAAGCGACCGCACCAGCTGCTCGGCATTCCCCGACGTACATATCAGGTCACTCAAGGCCTTGATCTCAGCACTGCAGTTCACATAGCTGATGACCATATGGTCGGGATGAGCCTCCTTGAAGGCGGCAAATTTGTCGGCAGGACAGCTCTCCGCCAACGAACAGCTGGCTTCCATATCAGGAAGCAGCACCTTTCTCGTAGGATTCAATATCTTCGCGGTCTCTGCCATGAAATGAACACCACAGAACACGATGATCTCCGCCGTGGCATCCTGCGCACGCTGCGCCAACGCCAGACTGTCACCTATATAGTCCGACAATTCCTGTATCTCGTGACGCTGATAGTAGTGCCCCAATATGACGGCGTTCTTCTCTTTCTTGAGACGCACTATCTCCTGCTTCAATTGCTCATTATTCATCATTTCTCATAATTTTTTTCTTTTTCACCCTCTCTCACCCACCCAATATCATTTTGCAAAAATACGCAAAAAATATCTCCCCCACGTTTCCCAATTAAAATTTTCCTTTTTTCTTTTTTAATTTTATTTGAATTTTTATTTTGGTTGTTAATTAGGTTGATAACATCACAACTATTTATTTACCACCTATTTACTCTCTAATATCAATGTTAATATCCACCTAATATCATGGTGATATTTTCCCCTTTTTCAACACCCCTCCCACACCCTCTTTTTTTCAACCTCTCTTCCACACCCTTTCAACAACCTTTTTCACCACCCTCTGTTGACATTTTTTATCACTCTCTCCTCCACCTCTTTACATCAGTGTAGAAAAGATGTTGATAACTATCTACCCTTTCATTATGAACCACTTTGCTTTTTCTTGTACTTTTGCACTTCAGAAAAGTTATAAACAACGCTCCTCATGAACGAAATTATTCCTATAGCATGCGACCATGCAGGCTTCGATCTCAAGCTTAAAGTCATCGATCACCTCCGCAGCCGCGGATTCGAGGTGAAGGATTTCGGCACCGACAGCACCGACAGCTGCGACTACCCCGATTTCGCACATCAGGTGGGCAGCGCCCTCGAAAAAGGTACCTACCGCCGCGGCATCGTCATCTGCGGCAGCGGCAACGGCGTCCAGATGACGGTGAATAAGTACCCCCACGTGCGCTGCGCCCTCTGCTGGACACCCGAGATAGCACACCTCGGACGCCAGCACAACGACTGCAACTGCATCTCAATCCCCGCTCGATTCATCGATGTCGACACAGCCCTCGCCATCGTCGACCAATACCTTGACACACCCTTCGAAGGCGGACGCCACCAGCGCCGCGTAGAGAAGATAAGCCAGCTGCTCTGATGCCCTCATCCCTTCTACCCTCCCTCCTGGCCTGCATCGACCACACCACCCTCAACGCCACCGACAGCGACGCCTCCGTGGCAGCCTTCTGCCGCAAAGCGCTGTCGCTGCACACACCGCAAGCACCCCACGTCGCTGCAGTGTGCGTCTACCCGCGCTTCGTCGCCGTGGCTAAGCAGGCACTCGCAGGGTCCCCCATCCGCGTGGCAGCGGTGGCAGGAGCCTTCCCGCACGGTCAGCTGCCTCTCCACCTCAAGGTCGACGAGGTGGCCTACGCCGTCAGCCAGGGCGCCGACGAGATCGACATCGTCATCAACCGCGGCGCACTCCTCGCAGGCGACGACCGCCAGGTATCCAACGAGATAACAGCCATGCGCCAGGCGTGCCATGCCCGCACCCTCAAGGTCATCGTCGAAACCTGCGACCTCCCCACCCCCTCCCTCATACGCCACGCCACAGAGCTCGCCATCAACGCCGGCGCCGACTTCGTCAAGACCTCTACAGGCAAGGGGTCGGCAGGCGCCACCGCCGAGGGAGCGGCAGCAATGCTCGCAGCCATCGCCGACCACCGCAGTGCCACAGGGCGCACCGTGGGATTCAAGGCGGCAGGAGCCATACGCACACCCGAGCAGGCCCTCCTCTTCGCTCAGCAAGCCTCCGACATCATGGGCCCCTCCTACATCCACCCCCTCACCTTCCGCATCGGCGCCAGCTCCCTCACCCCCTCCCTCCTCTAAAATATCTAAAACCTCTAAATCTTCTAAAACCTCTAAAACCTCTAAAACCTCTACCCCTATCCCACTGATTCCCAGCGCCCCCACCTACCCCGCTCCCAGTCCGCTCCCAGTCCGCTCCCATCTCGCTCCCATCTCCTCCCATCTCCCAACACTTTTCTCCCCCCTCCACCATCTGTTAAAATTAACTAAAAAAATTTTGCCGTCTCAAAATATTTTCGTTACTTTGCACTCTGTAATAACGCGTAAAGAACTATGAAGCCGCTACAGCAAAAATTAGCTCAATACACTATTCCTCAGGAAACTAAGGCGATGGGTATATACCCCTATTTCACCCCCATCACCTCCGAACAAAACACCGAAGTCTACGTCCAAGGGCACCAGGGCAAGGTGCTCATGTTCGGATCCAACTCCTACCTCGGCCTCACCAACCACCCCAAGATCAAGGAGGCCGCCAAGGCAGCCATCGATAAGTACGGCACAGGATGCGCCGGCTCCCCATTCCTCAACGGCACACTCGACATCCATGTGCAGCTGCAGGACGAACTGGCAGAGTTCCTCGGCAAGGATGGCGTCATGCTCTTCTCCGCAGGCTTCCTCGCCAACAGCGGCGTCATCCCCGATGTCGTCTCCCGCGGCGACTACATGATCTACGACGACCGCGTGCATGCCTCAATCATGGAAGGCAAGCTCATCACCTACGCCAATACGCTTAAGTACAAGCACAACGATATGGCCGAGCTCGAACGCGTGCTCCAGAAGTGCCCCCTCGAGGCCTCCAAACTCATCGTCACCGACGGCGTCTTCTCCATGGAAGGCGACGTGGCTCACGTCGACAAGATCGTCGACCTCGGCAACCGCTACAATGCCACCGTCATGGTCGACGAGGCACACGGCCTCGGCGTCTTCGGTCGCGAGGGCCGCGGCACATGCGACCACTTCAACATGCTCGACAAGGTCGAGCTCGTCATGGGCACCTTCTCCAAGAGCCTCGCCTCGGTGGGCGGCTTCATAGCCTCCGACAAGGAGACCATCAACTGGATGAAGCACTCCGTGCGCCCCTACATCTTCACCGCCTCTATCACCCCGGCCTCCACGGCGTCGGTCCTCGCAGCTCTCCACATCATGCGCTCCGAACCCGAACGCAACGCTGCCCTCTGGGACAACCAACGCTACGCCTTCAAGGCCTTCAAAGACCTCGGTTTCGAGATAGGCAACACTCAGACGCCCATCATACCCCTCTTCATCCGCGACAACATCAAGACCTTCACCATCACCCACCAACTCCTCGAAGAGGGCGTCTTCGTCACACCCGTCATCGCTCCGGCTGTCCCCAGCGAGGACACGCTCATTCGCGTGGCTCTCATGGCGACGCATACCCACCAGCAGATCGACACCGCCGTCGAAAAGATTTACAAGACTTTCAAAAGACTCGAAGTCCTTTGACACCCCCTATGGCAGAGATCTCCATCATCCCCGTCGCATCACGACGCGAACTGCGCCGCTTCATCGCTTTCCCAAACCGGCTCTTCAAGAACGTCGTGTCCTACATACCCCCCCTCAACCGCGACGAATACGCTCTCCTCTCCCATAAAAACCCATCCCTCGACCACTGCTCCCGCGAGCTCTTCCTCGCCTACCGCAACGGCAAGATTGTGGGCCGCGTGGCTGCCATCATCAACCGCTCCGTCAACGACACATGGCACAAAAAGGCCGTGCGCTTCGGTTGGTTCGACTTCATCGAGGACTACGACGTCTTCTCCGCTCTCCTCGACGTCGTGGCCGACTACGGCCGCCGCAACGGCATGACCGAGATAGAAGGACCCTTCGGATTCACCGATATGGACAAGGAATGCTGGGTGACCGACAACTTCGACGCCCGTCAGAACCTCTCCACACTCTATAACCCCGAATACTACGTCCGCTTCATCGAGCGCGCTGGCTTCGACGTCCGCTGCCGCTGGCAGCAGTACAGCATGCCTGCCTCGCAGCCCGTACCCGACAAGGTGGCGCGTATCAACAACCTCATCATGGAGAAATACCACCTCCATGTCGTCCGCGTCAAACACCGCAAGGACATCTACCCCTACGCCTACCAGTTCTTCCAGGCTATCAACGAGAGCTTCAAGGACCTCTACGATTTCGTACCTATGACACAGCGCGAAATCGACGTCTACGTCAAGGAGTATATCCCCTACGTCAACCTCGATTTCGTACAGTTCGTCGTCGACGAGAACGATCACCTCGTGGCCTTCGGTCTCTCCATCCCCGACCTCAATGCGGCCTACAAGAAAGCCAAAGGACGCCTCTTCCCCTTCGGGTGGTACCACATCCTCCGCGCCTTCCGCCATTTCGACACCATCGACCTGCTCCTCAACGGCGTCCTCCCTGAGTGGCAGAAACGCGGCGTACACAGCATCTACTACTCCGAGATGAACCTCGCAGCCATACGCTATGGCGTCCACACGGCCTTCACCAACCCTCAGATCATCGGCAACGAGGCCGTCAAAATCTGGGAAACCCAGTACAACACCACCCCCCTCAACCAGCGCGCCATCTTCGGCAAGCCCCTCTAATCCCCCCTTACCCCCCCTAGCCCCGCCTAGCCCCCCCTAGCCCCCCTAGGCCTGCCTAGGTCTGCCTAGGAATGCCTATCCCTGCCTATCCCCCCTAGGAATGCCTAGGTCTGCCTAGGAATGCCTAGCTCCCCCTATCCCCCCCCTAGCTCTGCCTATCCCCCCCTAGGAATGCCTAGGTCTGCCTAGGAGTGCCTAGCTCTGCCTATCCCCCCCCTAGCTCCGCCTAGTCCCCCCCCTAGGTCTGCCTAGGTCTGCCTAGGAATGCCTAGCTCCCCCTAGCCCCCCTAGCTCTGCCTACCCCTACCCCCCCCCAAAAAAACACCCCCTCCCAGCCCCCATCTCCCCTCCCGCCCTCCTCCCCTACCCCACCCCCCTCAAAAGCCCTCCACAACCCATAAAAAACACCGAGGGGCGCCATCGGCGCCCCTCGGGTCTTATCTGCTACGGATTGTGACTTATCTCACAATGAGTTTCTGGATGCTGTTGACCTTGTCGTTGACAACGCGCACAAAGTAGGCACCCTTGGCCAGCGTGCTCACATCGATGCGCACATCGTTGCTCGTGGCCTGGAAGTCGCGGACCATGCGGCCGTTCATGTCAACCACGCTCACCTGGCTGCCAGCCTCAACACCGCGCAGGGTGACGTTGCTGGTGGCAGGGTTCGGGTAGAGAACGATGTCTGCAGCTTCGACCTCGTCGATGCCCACAGGAGGCACATCACCGTTGAGGGCAATGCTCACATTGTCAATAGCGGCGGGAGGATTGCTTCCCACGCTACCGTCGTTGCGCCAGTAGAACACCACGTTGTAGTAGCCGGCGGCCTCCACGGTGACGGTAGCCGTCACGCTCTGCCACTCGGTGTTCAGGTTCAGAACGTCGGAGGCGTAGATGCTGCCAGTGGGCTGGCTGCTGCTGGTGTTGTAGTTGTTGCCATCGTTGGCAACAAGGGCGGTGGTGGCAGGCACCACGAAGACACGCAGGTAGTCATAGCGTGGATCGCTACCCTCGCCGTTGCATCTCCAGTCGTAGTTGAGAGTGTACTCGCCTTCGTCGAAGTTGAAGAGCTTCGAAGCATACGAGACGCTGGCGGAGTTGTTGTTGTAGGCGTTGGTAGTACCGTTGTCATTGCTGATGTATATACCGTTGGTGCCTCCGTTGCTGGCGGCGCTGCCAATGAACCAACTATTGGCAGCGGTGGTCATCACCCAAGCCACATCGTCACCCTCCTCAAAGCCCGTGCTGTAAGGCAGGGCAGCGGGAATCAGCGTGGTGGTGAAGCTGGCACTGCGCGAGTCGCTCATGCTCTGCTCGGCGCAGAGGGTGTACACCCACACGTAGTACTTCGTGGTTTCGCTCAGATCACTGAGGGTGGCAGTGGTATCCGTGACATCGTTAAGAGGAGTGGCGGCGGTGACGTCGTTCTCCGTGCCATAGAGCACACGGTAACCTTCGGCACCCTCCACCTCGTTCCATGTCAAGGTGGCGCTGCTCTCAGTCACACCGCTCACAGTCACACCGCTCACGCGACGGCAAGGATTCATCATCGCAATGTGCAGGTTATCAATGTAGGCATTGGTGTAGTTCTCGTTGTAGTAGTAGTCATAATAGCCTGTCGTACCGCTGAACACCACATAGCCGCTGTCGGCATCGGTGAAGGTCAGACCGCTCACGGTGTCGATGGAAATCTCGATGGTCTCCTCGCCGGTTATGTCACTGTAGCTGCCAATCTGCTGGTACGTGGTCTCGTCGTTGGGATCGGTGGCCAGGTACACGATCAGAGGTAGAGATGTGCTGGAGTAAACATCGAACGAGATCTCAAGGTTGTTGAGAGCAGCGGGGATATAGGGCGTGGCAGCAACCATCTTGCCGCTAGCACCGCTGGTATATCCGTAGAAATAGAATACTCCGTTGGCTCCATCCATGATGACAGTGGGGAATTCTCCATTGGAATTGGAATGGGCACTGATGATGTCCCAGCAGTCGGGAGTGTCACC